>JAFGNR010000359.1 GCA_016926915.1 Anaerolineae bacterium | reverse complement strand
CTACCTGCTGGCGCGCTACTTCACGCCGAACCGCATCGGCGCGGCGCTGGGGAGCGCGGCGCTGGCGCTGTCGTACACGTTCTGGTCACAGGCGATCATCGCCGAAGTCTACACGCCGGGGATGGCCATGCTGGCGACGGTGCTGCTGCTGTTGGCGCATTGGCAGCGCGATCCGTTCCCACGACGGCACGCGCTGGCGTGGGCCACGGCGTTGGTATGTCTGGCGCTCGGCGTGCACCTCTCGGCGGTGTTGATCGCGCCGACCGCGCCGCTGTTCGTGCTGTGGGTGTTGGCGTTCTTGCCCAAAGCGCAGCGCTGGTCCTGCCTGCGCGCGGCCCTGGTGGGGTTCGGCATCGGGATCGCCGTCTATGCGGCAACGTTCATCCTACTCGATCTCAACAACCCGCCGTCCAGTTTTTTCCAGATGATGCTGTATCCTTCCCGTTCGATTTGGGGCCTGCAAGCCACCGACATGGACAGCCTCATCGAGCGCTGGTGGCTGACGTTTATGAGCGTCCAATGGCGCAGCGCAATGTTCCCGGAAGAGATCAGCTTTGCCACGTCGATCAGCGACTATCTCAACCGCGTCCTGAGCCAGGAGTTTTCGCTGTGGATGATCGGGTTCGCCGTGCTGGGCCTGGGCGAAATTCGCCATACGGCGCGCCAGCTTGTTAAAAGCGCCGGAAACCCGGACCTCGATGACACGAAGACACGCGTCAAAGCGTTCGTCAAGTCCATTCCCACCGCACCCGCGTTGAGCCTGGGTGTCTTTCTGGTCGTTGCCTATTTGGTCATCGTGCTGTTCATCCTCAATTACCACCCGGGGGACGAATACGTGTTTTATCTTGTCACGTATATCTTCATCAGCACAGCCATCGGCGTGGGGATCGGGCGGACGCTGGACTGGGCCAAACTTGTCCTGACGAAACGCAAGAACTGGACGCGACGCCTTTACCCGCTGGCGGCGGTGCTGTGCACGCTGGTGGTTGTGGCCGCATATGCTGATGCACGTTGGGATGCCCTCAAAGCCGGGAAAGGGACGTTCGTGCAGGAAACATATCCCTATCCGCTCGAAAACCTGAGAGAGCCACGCATGATTTATACGATGCGGCTGTCTCTGTTACCTGAAGATGCGTTCGTGGTGATGAACTGGCGCGGATTGTACACAACAGCCTATCTGGCGCACGTCGAAGGCCTGCGTCCAAACATCCTCCTCAAAGAAGCCACGCCGTTTGGCAGCAACGGGCAGATTGCCGATAGTCTGTTGGAAGAGATGACCGATACCGTGCGCGCCGGTCGCCCGGTTTTTGTGGATCAAGTCTATCCGAGACTGCGAGAGCACTTTCGCGTCCTGCCATCGGCAGGGGGGTATTTCTACCGGCTGACGTTGCGGCCGTAAAGAGAATCAGGGAATGAGGCGGCCAGCTCCATCATCCGCTGCCTTCCTAAAGAAGTTCCGCTACAGGATTCCAGAGCAACGAACTGTAGTCCCAAGACGGGTCTGTAGCGGATTGTCAGCACTGACGTTAACCGTTGGCGGGGGCGAAATAAATCCACCCCCGCCAACGTATAGCTGGATCAAGGTCTATTGAGTTGAGGTGAACTCTCTCAAAACCAGTGGCAGATAAACCTTCTGCTGAAATGGCGAAACATAGAAGATGCTGCCAATAGCCGGACCCACCGATTCATTGGTAGAAGTGTCCTTGAAGAGGACATAGACCTGGGCGAGGTCGCCATAATTCGCATCCAACGTCCAGGGAACATCTTGAGCAAAGGCTTGCCAGGCCGCACCGGTCATGGATGGATCGTTGCTGATCTTCATTTCGGTGATGTCGCTAAAAGCCTCGTAGCCCCACGCATCCTCGAGAGGAACGAAGGAGAGCATAACGGCCAGCTCAGTTGTCGTCAAGGCACCACTGTCGACGATCACATCCGCTTCTGGCGGTATCGGGTCGAGTGCCGGGGTCACTTCCTCGCTATCAAGCACCCTGGACCAGTGATTCGTGCCATCAATGGCGACCAGACGGTATGCGTAGGGAGTTCCAACGACCGGCGTAGTATCGGTATATATCCCGGTCAGCGGTAGTTCGGACACGAGCAGAGTCCAGGGACTTGACGCACGATAGAGAGACATCTTCACATATTCGGTTTTCACGTCGTAGGTCAAAACGACGTCACCGCCTGTGACCGGCGCGGCGTGGAAGAAGTCGGGGGCTTCGATCTGGTCGTCAGCCGGATCCAGTGGATCCTGACCATGAAGTGCCACCTCACTGCCATCATGTTCCCCGCCGCCATCGGTATCCGAGTTGTTCGGATCCGTCCCGGCATAGTACTCATCGTTGTTGGTCAGCAAATCCAGGTCCGGATCATCAGAGGGATCGGTCACCCCGTGCTCCTCTTCCCAGGTGTCAGGGAGACCATTGGTATTCGCATCGTCGGCTTCGAGGATCGAGAAGGCGCCCTGAGTCTCTCGATGAAGACCGTCTTGACCGTTGACGAGTAGATCAACCCGATAGCTGCCCTCGTCGTTGGGCGTAGGGTCGGGGTAACCATCTTCTGGCGGAGGACTGATCGGATCGGCCTGGTTGCCGAGGGTGTAATACCCCAGAAACAGCCCACCGCCTTTGTGTAATAGAGGCACGGACTGTTTTTTCCCGTTAGGAGCGGTCACGATTGCCAAAACCAGAGCGTTAGACAGGGGCCCGTTTCCGGAGGTCACCAGGGCATAAATGGGAATCTTGTTGCCAGTCATAAACCGCCGGAGGAGAGGAGGCAGAATAAGCTGAGCGGATACATTGGTTTTGGCAGTGACGATTACCTGATAGTCGATTGGACGCACCTCAGATTTCCCCAGCTTGACCAAAAGCTTCCACTCACCCTCTTTGGGATTGGCAATGCGATAACCGACATGGCCGGCGTCGTTATCCTCAAAAGTATACGTATTGCTGATGATCGTGCCATCGGGTTGGACCAGAGCTAAATTCATATCGGCATAGTAAGGAGAAAACCAGTCAAGGACGAAATCGGCGACGAGGACAGAGGGATCGATCTGAACCGTGTGCGTGTAAACCTGCTCGTAGTCGGCCTGGCCCTTTTCGGTCAACAGACGTTGGCGCTCACCGCGCGCCTGAGCATATTGGTAAGTGCTGCCCAGATCGAGCACCATATCGGCAGGCGAGAAGGCAGAGGCTGCGTGAGTGATGGCCACATAAACATCATTGTAGTAATACGAGCCTCCGGTGTCAGAAGCGATCTGCTGCATCAGGGTTTCGTTGGCGCCCGGCCCAAAAGCGATAGCCATAACAGGACATCCTGTGGCCTGCACAGCCGCCTTCACGTCGGCCCAGTATTTTGGCATATTCTGATCGCCGTCCGACAACAACACGTAGCGACACCTTGCATTGCCGGTCGGTGAGCTGGTCCTTTGATCCGCGCCCTCCTCCATACCATCGCCGATGCTGGTGCCCCCGCCAGGCGTGATGCCGTCGATGTAGGTCTTGGCGGCGGTCCTCACCGGCAAAGTGGCAAACTGCATGGTGAAGGGCGCCGGGTTGACGTCACTCTCGAAGGGGACAACGGCGATGCCTTCCGTGCTGTTGGTCGTATCCACCGCCAGCTTGAAGGCGTCCACCAGGGCCGACCAGGGCGTAGGATCGTACCAGCCCATCGAGCCAGAGCGGTCGATCACGTAGACATTGTCTTCGTTTGTGGCGTCATAAACGATAGCCTCGATTTCAGTATCGGTGGCGATAACGGTGGAAGTGCCGCTCTCCTCCAGATCAACGTGGAGATCGTAAGGGCCGTTGCTGCCGGGATCAGGGGCGACGACCTGCAGGAAGTACTGGTGTTCGACCTGACCGCCGCCGACGATTGTGGCGTTGTGAGCACCGACCCGCACGGCAAAATCGTTGGCGGTTAAGCCCTCCACGACCGGTCCGCCAGTCGCCGTGGAAACAAGCACTTGCACCAGGAACTTATCGCCATCGGCGTGTCCCCCCACGTATTCAGGGGCCATTTGATTGGGTTGTTGGATGTTGAGGATTGGGGAGGCACAACTTAACGCAACGTCAACCTGTGACGATGATCCGAGGCTCCCGGCGATTGCGGCGATAGTCGTGACACCGTCATTCAAGAAGCTACGCGCCCAATCGACGCCGGAACCCTGGAAGTGCGTTTTGAATGCACCGGAATTCGAAGTCACGATATGATAAAACGGTGAACCGGAGTCGGCATGGAACTTGGCGGTGATGACGGGACAATCGGCAGGATTGGGCGCAGCCACGAAGTAATCCGCACCATAACGGGTGATAGACCGGCTGTCCCACGTTGCGGCAGTACCACTATTGATCGTCCCGCCGTTGTGCGGCGTCAGCGGACCATAGGTGTCTGGATTACCCGCGTTCGTCTCATCGATGTAGTGATACGAAGAATCAGGCAGGCCGGTCAAATCCTTGGTGTAGTTGGCCAAAACGAACTTGGGGAACATGGTGTTAAACTGTGGACAGCCCAACGTACCCAGGGCGATGTTCAAAGCTGCGATATTGTCTGACGTGTGGGCCGCATCCCAGAATTCCCAAAACGAATCCGCCACCCCCAAACCAGGCTCGCTCGCCGGATCCGAACCGCATTGCTCAGCATAATAAGTCCACCAAATGGCAGACTCGTAGCGCCAACTGTCGGAGGTCAGATCGTGGTTCGGGTTGACAAAGAATTCATCAACCTCCTTGTTGTACGAAAATGGTCTGAGCATCGCCCCGGCGTGATTGTCGACATTGTCGAAGACCTTGTCTTCGCCCGACCGGGCCATGCCTTCGTGCGCCCAAAGCGCGTCGAAGTTCGCAGCGGTCAGGTTGTTGGGGCCAAGCTGAGGCCCCGCGTGAGCCAGTTCATGCCCCACGACCGCCATCATCATCTCTACCGAGCTGTCACAACCCTCGAACACGTTCATGGAGTCGCTACCGATGGACACGGATCCGTTGCACGTAGTTCCGTTATCCTTCAGGCACACTTTGAACATCCCATTGGTGAATTCGGTGGGCATGGCCCATCCATAATCATTCAGATACACGTCCCAGTAGGCATCTGTATAGTCACGGACATTCTGTGCCTGGGAAAGAGTTGTATCCGCACTGTCATAGTACACACAGAAGGGGAACCCATCCGCACTCTCGACGCTGTTGGGCAAACCACATCCTGTAGGGCAGGCTTGGGGCGCTGAAGGCGCTTCGGAGTTCATCAATTCAGCCGAGGTCAGGTGATTGACATCGTCTTCCGCATAGAGGAATTCTGCAGGTGTCGAAGAGGTCGCCCCAGCGGGACTTATCAGCGTCAGCAGCGTTGTGAATAGAACGAGCAAACTGAAGATACTCTTCTTACACATAGCCATCTCCTTTCGTAGAAACATCTACACATTGATAGGTGAGTTCAAATACTCAACGCTTTTATCGCCTGATCCACCTCCTTTCGAAAACAAGCAGGGTAGATTGACAAGCCCACACAATCACTCCATCCCACGTGTTTATTGAAGATGCACAAAGACCCATGGCAACTCCTCTGTAACGACGCAGGCTGCGAAAGGGCATGATGATGACCGCGATCAAGAATACGATGAAGGCTACTACGATGAAGGCTTCAAGGAAGGAATGCCTGGATGTACATTTCTATGATAGCACCAAAAAAGACCCGATGCAAGGGCAGTCTCGTGGTGATTACCCCTTGTTAACATCTCTCTGCGGCCTAGGCGTGCCCTGTGGTGAGACACGGGGAATCACCAATCCAGAGTGCATTGCTTCCTAAGTGATGTATACTTGATCGAGAACGAAAAAATGGAACTGCTCCCTGTGGACTTCGAGCGCTCTCCCGCCAGCAACACTGGCTATTCCGGCTGGGTGCAGTTCGCCGATGGCGACCGTGCAGACACGGGCGAAATCTACGTCCTCAACTACATTCTCGATGACGCACCCAAAGCCTAGATTCGCGGCTACAGCCTCGAGATTAAGGATCTCCTGCTGGAGACATCATAAAAATAGTGTGAGAAAGGATCGGTGCAATGGGTGCGGGATCAAATTACCTGAACAGGCTTGCCGGCACGATGAATTTCCCTGCGAACATTCCCAGAGAGGAATTACGCAAGCTTTTGAAACGCAAAAAGAACATCGCGATGGCGAAAGGTGAGTACTTTTTGATGGCGGGTGACGTGCCGGAATACATCGGATTCGTCAGATCGGGGTTGCTGCGCTTGTTCTATATCGATATGGATGGGGCGGAAGCCAACAAGCACTTCTGCGTGGAAAACACCCTGGCGATTTCTTACAGTGCTTTTCTGCTGAGAGAAGCATCGAAATTCTTCATT
>JAFGNR010000358.1 GCA_016926915.1 Anaerolineae bacterium | reverse complement strand
TGACGGAAACCGGCCTGCGCGGAGAAATTGCCGCGCGGATGGCGCTGCCTGAGGATTCCTTTGTACTGGACAACCTGGCCTGGCTCGGCTTGTTCAGCGACGAAATGCTCCCTCTTGAACATGGCGGCGCCATCGACGTACTCACCGAAATGATGCTCTCACGCATGGGCTACGAGGAAGGAGAGCGCGACTGGCTGGTCATGCACCACGAGTTTGTCGCCGAATACCCGGATCACAAGGATTACATCACGTCTACCATGCTGGACTACGGGATTCCCAACGGCGACACTTCGATGGCGCGCACCGTGGGCCTGCCCGCCGCAATCGCCACCCGGATGATCCTGGATGGCACCATCGACCGCAAGGGCGTCGTCATCCCTGTCACACCCGACATCTACGAGCCCGTGATGGAAGAACTGGAAGCCATCGGCATCCGGTTCGAAGAGCGCGTCACACCTCTTAACGACTAGATCATTAGACCGGCAAAGTGCATTCGCGCATCGGCGAGGGCTGGGGTATAATACCGCAGCCCTCGTTGGCTTCAGTTTAGGATGGGATTAAGTGGAACCAAACGCCATTACACCACGATTGCAATCCGTGGGAACGGGAGAAGCCGTGGTCTCGGTGCTGACCGGCGCACCCTGCACCGATGTACAGGCACTCTGGAATGATCTGGATCGTGAATTCGGCATCGCTGCCGCGTTCATGACGCCGGTGCCGCATATCTCCTACCATGTGGCAGTTGGGTACAACCTGGCGTTGCTGGCGGCGCTTCTCGATGAAATGGCGCGTGAGCTGGGACCGTTCATGACCCGCACCGCCGGACTCGGAATCTTCACAACCCCCAAGCCCATCCTCTACCTGCCGGTGATTCGAAACCCTGCGTTGGACAATCTACACGCCGCTCTATTCCACAAAATCGCTCCCCTGGCAGAACAGCCCAGCACATTCTATACACCCGAACACTGGCAACCCCACGTCACCCTGGTGGCAGGGGAGAGCGAACCCGGCTTGCTAGGCGAGATCACCTCTTATCTGAGCCGGCGCCAGCTGATTTGGGAACTGGAAATCGACAATTTGGCCGTTATTTGTGATAGATGCGGCGAACAGGGGCTTTACCACCGGGTGGGCCTGGACCCGAACCTGTCCCTGCGAACCGAAGACCCGCTGTGTATTTGAGGAGGTTACCCATGAACAAGCCCCAGACCGAACTGCCCCATTGGGATATGCATACCGTGTTTCCCTCACTGGACTCCGCCGAATTCGCGCAGGCGTTCAAAGAAGGGATTGCAGACATCGAAGCCCTAACCGCGTTCTTCGACGAGCACGGGATCATGTTGAGAGAGACGCCGCCGGAGATCGACGCAGATGTAATCGCCGTCTTCGAGCAAATGCTCACCCGGTTCAATGCCCTGGGGACACAGCTGCATCTACTCCAGGTCTACCTGTTGAGTTTTGTCGTCGTCGATTCACGCCATGCCGCTGCGCAGGCCCGGTTGAGCGCGCTACAGCAGGTATTGGTACAGGTATCGATGTTACAAACCCGGATGACAGCCTGGGTGGGAGGTCTGGACATCGATGCGCTAATTACGGCCTCAGATGTCGCTGCAGCCCACGCGTTTGCACTCCGCAAATCGGTCGTCCAGGCCCACCACCTGATGACGCCCGCCGAGGAGGCGCTGGCAACCCGGCTCCAACTGACCGGCGGCGTTGCCTGGGTCAAGCTCTACAACGACTTCAGCTCCCAAATCAACATCAACCTGGAAGTCACAGGAGAGTCGAAAATGCTACCCATGACTGCCGTGCGGAATCTGGCTTTCGACAGCCATCGAG
The DNA here is from genome assembly GCA_016926915.1 of Anaerolineae bacterium. Taxonomy (GTDB): domain Bacteria; phylum Chloroflexota; class Anaerolineae; order B4-G1; family SLSP01; genus JAFGNR01. The sequence goes on along the minus strand of JAFGNR010000358.1, from coordinate 7,890 downwards.
AAACCCGCAAAGCAGCCTACGAGGCAGAGTTGGCAGCCTGGGAAGCGCATGCTGTCCCCATTGCCGCAGCCCTGAACAGCGTCAAAGGAGAGCTGCTCACCCTGAGTGCGCACCGTGGCTGGGATTCCCCCCTCGACCTAGCTCTCTTCAACAATCATATCGACCGCGCCACACTGGATGCCATGCTCGGCGCAGCGCGCGAGTTTTTCCCGGAGCTGCGCCGCTATCTGCGGAGCAAAGCCCAGGCTCTGAAACTCCCTGTGCTGGCCTGGTACGATCTATTCGCGCCGGTAACCTCCGGTGAACAGCCGTGGGCCTTCCCGGAGGCGCGCGCCTTCATTCTGGAGAAGTTCGGGGGCTACTCGCACGAACTCCAACAGCTGGCGCGCCGCGCTTTCGATGAACAGTGGATCGATGCAGAACCCCGCTCCGGCAAACGCGGCGGCGCCTTCTGCGCGTGGCTGCAGGGAGGCGAATCCCGCATCCTGGCAAACTACCAACCTTCCTATGGCGGGATGGCCACACTGGCCCATGAACTTGGACATGCCTATCACAACCTGATGCGCCAGAACTGCACATACATCCAACGACAGACGCCGATGACGCTGGCCGAAACTGCCAGCACGTTCTGCGAGACCATCGTGCGTGAGGCTGCCCTGGCACAAGCAACGCCGCTAGAGCAGCTCAGCATCCTGGAAGCTTCCCTGCAAGACACGCTTCAGATCATCCTCGATATCACCAGCCGGTTCCAGTTCGAAAGCGCCGTTTTCGAGCAGCGTAAAGCACGCGAACTTTCTCCCGACGAGGTCTGCGCGTTGATGGTCGAGGCCCAACGCGACACGTATGGGGATGGGCTGGACGCAACGGCGCTCCACCCCTACATGTGGGCAGTGAAACCGCATTACTACGGCAGCACCTTCTATAACTTCCCTTACATGTTCGGACAGCTATTCAGCCTGGGGCTTTACGCGCGTTACCAGGAAGCCCCCTCAGCATTCAGAGAGAGCTACGACACGCTCCTATCGCTGACGGGTATGTACGATGCAGCAACGCTGGGTAGGCGTTTCGGCATTGACGTGCACGCTCCGGCATTCTGGCGCGCCAGCCTGGACCTCATCCGGATGGACATCGACAGATTCGACGCCCTGGTAAACGAGTTACAGGAACAGACGTAGGAGGGCAACACCATGACCGTTTGTTACGCACACCCGCGACCGGCGCTCACGGTAGATATCGCCATCCTGCGCCAACCGGGGGACCAGGTGGAAATCCTCCTCATCCAACGAGGACATCCTCCTTTCCCGGGATGTTGGGCGTTACCCGGAGGTTTCGTGGAAGAAGGCGAAACGCTTGAGGGTGCAGCGCGGCGCGAGCTGTGGGAGGAAACCGGGGTCAGACCGCTCACCCTGCAACAATTGGCCACGTTCGGCGCACCAGGGCGCGACCCGCGAGGGTGGACGGTATCCGTGGTCTTTTGGGGATGGTTGGATCAAGAACTTCACGCGCAGGCTGGAGATGACGCCGCCGCGGCTGCCTGGTGGCAACTCGACGCGTTGCCGGCGCTGGCCTTCGATCATGATCAGATCATCGCAACACTGCTAGAGACCCTGTACGAGTAGGTGAATAGCACAGAGATTGTTGGCCACGCAGGCTTTTCCAGATCAAGCGGCTACGTTACGCCCCCCCCTCGGGAAACGCGCGCTGCTGGCGCGCTGCCTCGAAGAGTAGGATGGTAGCAGCCATGGCGGCATTGAGCGATTCCACGGCCGGCGCCATGGGAATCGAAACGATGTGTCCCTGAGCCAGGGACTGCGCTTCGGCGCTTGCGCCCTCGGCTTCACCACCAATGATCAACACCGGGGCGCGCGTCCAATCGACCTGATCGTAGCACACACCGGCGCCGGCGGCAGCCAGCCAGACCGGTCTTCCCGCAACAGCGGCCCGGACATTATCCCACCCCACCTTTTCAAACGGTACGTGGAAATGCGCTCCCATACCGGCGCGCACAACCTTGGGATTGGTCACATCGACTGTGCCCGGCGGCAGCAACACCCGGCCCACACCGGCAGCCCACGCTGAACGCAACACAGTGCCCAGATTCCCAGGATCGCGGAGGTTATCCAAAACCAGGATCAGACCAGGCCGCGCTGCGGAATGTGGTATGGCCGCGACAGCCACGACGCCTTGCGGAGTCTCAGTATCGCTCAACAGAGCGAGAACCTGAGGAGACACCTCCCACACAGTAATGCCCCTCTTACGCAAATCAGCGAGAAGGTTCGCTCCCCGCGACTCTTGCACAAGGGACCTGACGTAGAAAACCTCGTCAATCGCGACGCTCGACAGGACCGCCTCACGAACTAGGCGGAGTCCCTCGATAACCATACGCCCTTCGCGAAAACGACGACGGGTACTGCGCAGCAGCGCTTGTACCCGTCGCACACGGTCGTTATGCAAACTCGTGATGTCGCCCAAGCAATACGTCGCCGATCTCTCGGTCACTTGGGAGGAATGCGAATCTGCTGTCCTACGTAGACCAGGGTTGGATCAGAAATGCTGTTGTACTGGGCGAGATAGTAGTAATCGAAACCATAACGCAACGCAATACGGAATAGATTCTCCCCCGGCTGAACGACGTGCACCGCGCCGCCCGAGGAAGAGGGGGGTGGCGTGGTCCCGCCGGGCGCTCCACCGCCGGGAATCGTCAAAATCTGTCCCACATAGATGAACGCAGGGTTGGTAATGCCGTTGGCGCTGGCCAGCGCATCCACCGTGACGCCATACTTCAAAGCGATTCGGAAGAGGTTCTCACCGGGCTGAACTGTGTGTGTACCAGGCTCAGAAGAAGATGGCGGCGCCACCGGCGCTTGTGTGGGAGCGGGCGTGGCCTCCGGCGTTGATTCATCAGCCGGAGCTTCCGTGGGCGTCTCGGTTGCCGCATCGGTCGGAACCTCAGTCGCCACATCGGTTGCTTCGTCGGTGGGAGGTTCGGTGGCCTCAGCAGTTTCTTCGTCAGTCGGCTCTTCCTGGTCCAATGGTTCCTCCACCGTTGGAGGCTCCGCTCCGGCAGCCTCTTCTTGCATGGCTTCGTCCAGAGAAGGGACGTCCTGAACAGCCGAGCGATTGCACCCGGTGAGGGGAACCGACACCAGCAACAGCACCAGGGCCAGCAGCGCAAACATTCTCCGCGTCATGATGACACTCCTTTCCGCAAGGTTGTAACCATATTATACCCTTGAACACATTTGGCAACAAGGCGTGCCCCATATAACAAGGGTACATCCAAGGATTCGTGAGTCCCGGTTCGCTATCTATGCACAATTATACTATAAAAATGAGAAAAAGCTACCAGAACAAGCACAGAAATTCACGCTGCGTGATGCGAAAGCGTTGTAGGGTGCGAGGCGCTCTTGACGAAGCTGCGCCACACGGTATAATGACGGCGATACAGAGGAATTGTGTGGACAAGGAGAACCAGCATGCTGAATGCAAATGAACTTCGCAAGGGGACCTATTTCATTCTCGACGGTGACGTCTACCAGGTCATCGAGTACCAGCATTACAAACCGGGGCGCGGTAATGCCATCATCCGGACCAAAATCCGCAACATGCGCACCGGATCCACCATCCCCAAGAACTTCCTGTCGGGTGACCGCTTCGAGGAAGCCCCCGTCGAACGGCGCGGCATGCAGTATCTCTACAGCGATGGCGAATTCTTTTTCTTCATGGACACGGAGACCTACGATCAGTTCCGGGTCAACGGCGCTCTTCTCGATGAAAAGGCCGGTTACTTGAAGGACGGAATGGATGTCGTCCTGACGGTCATGGGCGCCGACGCGCTTGACTTCGAACTGCCCGCCAGCGTGGATCTGGAAGTCGTCGAATCCGAAATGGCCGTGGCCGGCGATACTGCCACAGGCGCCAGCAAGGCGGTGGTGTGCGAGACGGGTCTCCGCGTTCAAGTTCCCCTCTTCGTGGAAGTAGGCGACGTGATCCGCGTAGACACCCGGTCGGGAGAGTATACGACCCGCGTCTAGGCTCCCACTCCCAGGCGTCAGCGAAATTCGATCCTGTGCGGCGTGCCTGGGCATGCCGCACAGTGGTTATGGAGCGCGTATTCGCCATGAAAGACTACAGTTCTTACGCCGGGCTTTGGGTAGCTCTGGGCGAAACCGGTCAAGTTGTGGCTGCCGCTACACAGCCGGAAGAGGCCCGGCTCACGGGGCGCCGGCTGCGCCCTAAAGAGCACCTTCGCTTGACCTGGATTTCCCCACAACCTCCCTATCTGCCATTGCCAGAATGGCCGCTCGTGCCGCTGCGCCGGCTGCTGAACCCGGATGACATCTGGTTCGTAGGCGGCGCGGTCCGCGATCTGCTGCTTGGGCGTCCCGTTCACGATTGGGATTTCGCTGTTTGCACCCCGGCTATGAAAGCCGCCCGGTGCGTGGCCGACGCCCTCGGCGGCGCCTACGTCACACTGGACAGCGACCACGATACGGCGCGCGTCGTGCTCGACGATCCGGCAACGCGCCAACCGGTGGCCCTGGATTTCGCAGGCTTACGTGGCCACACACTCGAAGACGATCTGATGGGCCGCGATTTTACCCTGAATGCCATTGCACTGAGCTTCAACGGCAGTTTGTGCGACCCCACGGGCGGGCGCCGTGATCTGGAAAATGGTCTCATCCGGGTCGCCAGCCACACTACATTCGCCGACGACCCCGCGCGTTTGCTGCGTGCGATTCGCCTTGCCGGCGAGCTGGGTTTTCGCATCGAGACAGACACCCTGGTACTGCTGCAACACCACGCTGCGGAAATCCACAGCGTAGCCGCAGAACGCGTGCGGGCCGAGGCGATGAAGATTCTCCAGCTGCCCAACGCGACGGCGAGCCTCCGGTTTGCAGAGCAGGTAGGCGTACTCAAGCCGGTCTTGGAAGAAATCAGCGTGTTACAGAACACTCTGCAGTCTCAACCCCATTACTACGCGAAGGTATTTGACCATACCATGGCAACAGTCGCCGCGGTCGAGGGTCTGCTGGCAGTGCTTCACGGTCACCCCCGGCCCAGGCATGTAGACAGACAAACGCTGGCGCCGTCGAAAGCCTGGGACCTGGTCAGCGAGACCCTACATCCCCATCAAAGCGCACTCGTTACCTATCTGGATACGGCAGTAGCGGTAGAGATGCCCCGTGCAGCACTGCTAAAATGGGGGGCGCTGTTTCACGATGCCGGCAAAGCGCAAACCCGAACCGTCGATTCTGAAGGGCGCACGCACTTCTACGGGCACGAAGAGACCGGAGCGCAGCTGACCCGTGACCGTCTGGAGGCTCTGCGCTTTCCCAACAAAGCCAGGGATTTCGTGGCGACCCTGGTCGCCGAACACATGCGGCCCGTGAGTCTCAGCCAGGCGCCCGCCGTCACCCGCAGGGCAACCTACCGCTTTTTTCGCGATGCCGGGGATGCCGGGCCGGCGGTGATCCTGCTTGCACTCGCCGACGCCTTTGCTGTCTGGGGGTCGAAACTGACCCAGGAGCGCTGCCGTAAACTTTGCCATGTAGCAAGCACCTTGCTTTCCGGTTACTTCGACCAGGCAGAAACGGTCGTCGCGCCGCCGCCCCTCCTGAGCGGCTATGACTTGCTGGCGCTGGGACTCCCACCAGGGCCACGGATCGGCCGGGCGCTCGAGGAACTGCGCGAGATGCAAGCCGCCGGCGAGATTACCAACCGGGAAGAAGCCCTCGCTCAGGCGAAACGGAGCCTCTCTCCAGAATAAGCCACAGACGCCATTCGCGCATTTGCACCTTTCCCCACACATTGCCATGCACCGATAGCAGGCTATAATCAGACCTATGATGTACTTGAGCGAACGGCAGTCTGCAGGACTGACCCGCCGGTCCCCGGTGCAAATCGCCGGCCTGGCGCTTCTGGCTGCCCTGATTCTAGCTGGCCTGCTGTTGCCAGGCTGCGGAGGGCTTCCCGAACCCCCAACCCGCGTGTTCCTGGTTGTGGATAGCGCCCGCCGTTCACTGGAAACGCGCGTCACGACCGTCGGGCAGCTCCTAGATGAAACCAACGTTGTCCTTCAGGGATTGGACCGCGTGGCGCCGCCAGAAACCACACTCATCAGCGACGGCATGACGATCACCGTGACCCGCGTCACCGAGCGTCTCGAGATCCTCACCGAAACATTGGCCTTCGGGCGGCAGACCGTGCGTGACGCTACCGTGCCAGAAAACGAAACCCGGCTGCTCCAGGCCGGTGTGCCCGGCGTGCGGGAAAAGACGTATCGCATCGTAAGCGAAGACGGCGTCGAGACGGAACGTACCCTGGTCAAGGACGCCATTACCCACATGCCCCAGGATGAGGTTATGTTGGTGGGGACCCGGCCTCTTGCCATGACCAGCACGATCACCGGCGCCCTGGCCTACCTGGCGCAGCAGGATGCGTGGCTAATCAGGAACACCACCGCCAGTCAACGCCGGTTGACGGCCCTGGGAGACCTCGATGGGCGCGTCTTTGCACTATCGCCAGACAGCGAGCGGCTACTCTTCACCCGGGGCGTCACCGAGACTACCCACTTCAATGCCCTGTGGTTGATCTATACCACGGAAGTAGATGCCGAGCCGATCGCTCTGGAGCTCTACGACGTACTATGGGCTGACTGGGCGCCCGACAACGAACGCATCGCCTGGACCACCGCCGAGCTCGCCGATCGTGAACCGGGCTGGCGAGGCCGCAACGATCTCTGGATCGGGACTTTCACCAGCCGGGATGCGCTGATCGGCAGGCGGGAACTGCTCGCACCAGAAGCCGGCGGCGGATATGGCTGGTGGGGGACGCGATACGCCTGGTCGCCCACGGAAGACGCGCTGGCCTACGCGCGCCCCGACGGCGTGGGCATCGTAGACGTGCGCCAGCGTGAGCGCAGATCCCTGGCCACCTTTCCCGTTTTCCGTACCTACAGCAGCTGGGCCTGGGTGCCCGGCATCACCTGGTCCCCCGAAGGGGACATCCTGGTGACCGTTGTGCACGGGGAAGCTCCCGGACAGGAAGACCCGGAGGAAAGCCCGGTCTTCAATCTGCTGGCGTTGGAACCCACCGGCGTCTTCAGTGCAGAATTGAGCGCCGAGACCGGCATGTGGGCCAATCCACAGTTTAGCCATGATGGCGAAACGCTGCTGTTCGGGCGGGCGGAGATTCCCTTTCAGAGCCAGGTCAGCCCCTACGCCCTGTGTACCCTCGACCGGGACGGATCTAACCGGGTCTGTTTCTACCCCGACGACAGCGAACCCGCGTTAGAGATTCCGGTCTGGGTATGGAGTCCCGACCGAACGTCGATTGCAATCATTCAACAGGAGAACCTGAGTCTGCTTCCCGTCGGGGCGCACTATGCCGTCACGGTGACAGACAAGGGCGACGTCATCGCCATCGATTGGCAGTAGGAGCCCGCTGTGAGCTATCACACTACGACCACCGCGCAAGGAAGGAGAACTGCATGCACGTTTTGATTACCGGGGCCACAGGATTCGTCGGCACCCATCTGTGCACGTACCTGCTCCGGCAGACTGATTGGCAAATCCTGGGGACAGCCTTTCCAGATCCCCCACCGGCGTCCGAAAACCCACGGCTACAGTTCTGCGCTCTCGACGCGCGCCAACAGGATGCAGTGCACGCCCTGATGGACGCCTATCGCCCGTAGGCAATCATCCACCTCGCGGCGCAATCCCACGTCCCTACCGCGTTCAAGCAGCCTTGGGAGACGCTGGAGAACAATATTCGCGGACAACTCAATCTGCTGGAGAGTTGCGTCGCGCTATCACTCAACCCTCGCTTCCTTGTCATCGGCTCCAGCGAGGAATATGGACGGGCAGAACCTCACGAAATGCCGCTGCG
>JAFGNR010000357.1 GCA_016926915.1 Anaerolineae bacterium | reverse complement strand
GATGCGGGTAGCGTCTGCATGGCGCCTCCTTCGACTTGTGTCTATGTGAACTCGATCTTCATCCTTAGCATACCTGCATTAGCAGTTTGGCGCTATGATCGAGATCACAGGCATCCCATGCACGACGAAACGCGGCCCTCTGAGCCGCGTTTCTACTTGTCTGGAGTCGAACCTTACACTCGCTCTGCCTCAAAGTTCACAGTTACCGCATTCCTAGATTCGAGACTGACGCTTGCTGTATTTCAAAGGTTACAGTTACCTGCCTACCTTGAATTCAACTTACGCACTTGCTCTTTCCTGGCTTACAGTTTCCGTTTACCTATCCTCTCACATTTGCCTACAACCAGTAGTTCGACTTGTTAATTCCAGTATAGCCGATTTGCGATTGCCTGTCAAGGTACATTTCCGGCGCGTCGCACCTTGGCGCGTCGTTTCTCGTTGAGACGCTCCCGCGCTTTGCGGGTCGCCTCGGTTTCGTCTTTCTGCTTGCGATCTCCGATTTCTACCCCCTCGCGCACGTGGCTCCCGGTCGCGATATTGTCGGCGATCAGCCAGAGGGGCTTCGGCAGGTTCTCGATGGGCTTGTTCAAGGGGTTGAAATAGATGCCCACGATGGGATCGATGATGTGATTCTGGCGAATCTTCACGAATCGCCCTTGCTCGCCGAAGACCCGAATGCCGTCGACGTGGGTGCGCTCGGTCCCCTCGTGGCGGCGAATCTTGATGAAGTTGTCCTCGATGACGAGGCTGCCGCAATTTCCACAGAAGATGCCGTGGCGTTCCATCAACTTCAGCAGGTGGAGAATGACGGTGATGGTATTGCCCCGGATTTGCAGCCGTTCCGTGCGATCCACCACGCCGGGCTTGCGGAACCTGAGCGGGCGGCTCTGTCCCACGTGAATGCCCTGAAGGAACCCGTGGATCGTGTTGTTCAAAATGCGCACGTCGTAGGCGTGTTGCCCGCCGATCACGATTCCCTGGGAGGCAATGGCGGGATTCTGGGATCGGAATCTGTCGAACCAGTCGGCCAGACCGGGCGTTTCCACCAGGCGGTCGGGATATTTGAGTAGCTCGTCGAGCAGGGACTTGACGTGGCGCACGACGTCACGCGACTTGTACAGGCCGGTTGTCTCGCTGATGCTTGCGGCGATGAGGGTCTGCAGGTCGTTGCCGACGGCGGTGTTGGCGGCGTTGAAGGCAACGGCGAAATTGCCCGCACTGACGGCGGCGTTCGTCCCTGAGATTGCATGTTCGAACGCGTCTGCAGGGGCCGGGGCGGGCGGGCTGCCGGGATCGAATGCCAGGCGACTGGGGTCAACGACCTTGATATCCGACGCCAGCGCCAGACGCGCGGCGCGCCGCACGAACTTATCCCGGAGCATCCTGGTCAGGGTGAGGGTCCGGGGCTTCTTCGCAACCGCCAACACGTTATCCTCGATCTGCACGCGGCCGGCGTTGAGGATCAGGATGCCGGTCTGCTGGTGTCCTACCTTGAATTCGTTATGCAGAATGCGTACGCCGGTGCTTTCGGCTGCAGATAGATGCTGAACGGTGATGCAGGCGGCGCTGCGACGCGCGGCAGAGGCGCAGCGCACCCTCACATTCTCGATGGTCACGTCGGGCGTTTCGGCGAAAGAGAGGACGCCGTTGAGGTGCTTGCGTTTATCCTTGCTGCCGGCGACCTGGGCTTCCGCGAACAGGTCGCGAACGGTCACGCTCTTGCAGCCAACGAACGCTAAGGCGGCTTCGGCCTGCTTAGCCACAATGTGGGTGCCGGGACCCACGCCGGACAGTTTGAGGTGTCCTTTGTCCGCGACTGTAACCGGCGTTATCGTGGAGATTGGGTAGTATCCTTCCTGGAAACAGATTGCGGCGTCGCCGTCCTTCGGGATGCGCTCGAAGACGCTTTCCCAGCCGGGGCCGGGCAGGGCGACCAGCGTGCAGCTGTTTCGCCGGCGCTCGCACAGTGTGTCGAGGGCTTCTTGAACGGTCTCCACGTCCTGCATTTCGCACGCGTCGCCGTCGAAAGCCACGTCATCCGCCGTGATAGCGGTAACCGGAGGGAAAAGTTTACGGCAATCTTTGACCTGCACGGCGTTGCCGGCGATGGAGAGTAATGCCAGCGGCGCATAATGGTGGTGAACGCCATCTGTGGGTTTGAACGCCGGCGTCTCTGCCGCCGTCTGCGGCCATAGCAAGTTGTCGATCAGAGTGCGGGCCGGAATCAGCCAATAATCCCCGGTGCGGTAGCCATGATCCGGGTCGAAACGCACCTCAATATCTTCCTCCAGTTCGATCCATTGCGTCGCGCCGCCAGGACCTGCCAGGGCCTGCGCGCCCTCCGAATCCCAGCGCCGGACCAGGGGGATAGGGCCAAACTTGCTGCGATCGATGGTATGGGCGCCCGCGTCGTCGGGATCGTCGATGCTGCTGGGATCGATGGACAGGACGTTGCCTTCGAGGGTGAGCACGCGCGCCAGGATACCGCGCTTGCCCCGCCGCTCCCGCAGCTCATCGGTGATCTCGACCCATTTAGCGTTCAGCAGACCTTGAATCTGGTAGGGCGCAGCGTCATCGAGGGTCAGATCCTGACCGTCGTTGCCCGTCCACCGCGCCGCGACCGCGCCGTTGTCTCGCGACCATTTGAACGTGGACTGTCCGAAGGCGCCGCCGCGATGGATTTCAACGCGATAGAGCTGGTTTTCGAGCCGGTGATATTCGCCGCCAGGGGATTCGCAGGGGCCGCCGCTGGTATCTCCCCGGTTGAGACGTGCTTTGAGCCGTCCTTGACTGTGGCCCTGGGGCGGTTGCCACGTGTCGAAGTCCTCACAGCTCGCAGGGGTTCCGGCGTTGACGATGTTTTCCGCGATGCGGATTTCCCAGGCGATTTCTACACGCGTCGTTGTATCAGGCCCGCCGAGCGCCACCTCGCGCATCTCCGGGTCCTCGAGGGCGGTGACGTGCCGCTCCCACACGTCGAGATAGGCCAGGTGGATGCCTGCTCCCGGCAGCTTTGCGGCGACAATACCGGGCGTAGCGCTGCCTTGCGGCAGCACCAGGAGGTCGGTTTCGTTCTCGCAGAGCATACCGTCGACGTAATACCGCCCCTGGGTGACGCGGATCCGCCCGGTTTCGGCCACCATCTTGAAGCCGGCGAGCGGTTTCCCATCCGCGCCTTTTCCCTGTGGCCCGCCGGATATACCGATCAGATCCCCCGAAACGGTGCGGCGCCGGTACTCCTGGATCTGCGCCTGCTCGTTCCAGTCGGCATCCAGCTGCACGCGGCCTTGCTGCATCCGGACGCTGGTATAGTGCTTCTTCCGATCGAACGTGTCTCGCGTGAAATCGCCTTTCATCGTTTGATCTCCTCACGTAACATAAAAGATGCCTGCCTCAAGTCCAAATCGCAGGTATTCACGAAGCGCGCTGCGCAGGTTCGCCTCGCGCTGCGGCTGCTTGAGATGATTGAAAACGCCCATCTCGGCTCCATCTTCTGCGCCTCTCCGGATTTCCTCTGCGCAGGCAGCGCTCAACTGTGCATAAGCCGGGCGGCTGTAACGGCGGGACGAAAATCGCGGCGTTAAAGGCGTGCAAATCTTTGTCACATCGCTTTGGCCCAACTGTTTCACCGTCTTTCCCTTTGCCTGCGCGTAGTCGGCCAACGCCAGATCGGGCTGGCACCGGTAGCGCCGGGGCGTCTTGGAGCCCCAGGGAACGTAGCAGAAGCGCATACAGCCGAGTTGCTGGCGTTCCACCGTCACCGCCCCGGTGAACAGGGCATCGGAGGCGTCGAGGGTCTGCACGTGGACCGGGCCGAACACCGTGGAGCGCTCGATGATCAGCGCCGGTCCCGGGAGGTCGCCGGCATCGTTGGCAGCCAGGGCAGGCCGGAGCGCTCCTTGGACTTGCGGCGCGTCGACAATGCTGTCGCGAATCACGAGGGTCCCGGCGGCGGGCAGGCGCAGCGGGCCAACAATGGACCGGTCGATGGCGACCGTGGGGCCGCCCGTGGCGCCCGCGCTGCGTAAGCTGTCCCGGTCGGGATTGAGGGGATCGCCGTTTTCCGTCAACAACCGCCCCGGAACCAGCGTGGTATGGATCAGGTTGATCGCCAGATCCCCCTCAATGGACAGGGCGCCCTGAAGCCGCACGCCGTTGAGGGTGAAGGAGGCCGTCTCCGGTCCGGAAATCAGGAAGCCTCCAATGGTGCGCACCGTCGGGAATACGCCATCGGCGGCTTCGATGACCACATGGGTGTGTTCTGGCAGAACGAACTCAATGACCCCGCCGTAGACTTCGTTGTCCAGAATGCGAACCAGCAAGTCGGGTTTGGCGGCATCCTCCCACTGCGTGTGGGCTGCCTGCAAGGTCTTGACCGTCCTGTCTTTCGCCATCTCGATCACCAACGTTGCCGGATCGACGGCGGTGGTGAGCGTCTGTTGCCGGTCGTATGATCCGCCCCCGATCTCCGAGCTGAAGCCATAATGGTAGGACACCTCGACCGAGGCCGGCGTTTCGCCTTCGGCAAACGCGAGGCGGCCCAACCGGGGATCGATGGCCACCTTTCCCGCGCAGGGCCGGCGCCAGTGGCGCAGGTCGCTAACGATGACGTCGGCCGGCGGCGCCAGCACGCCCTCGCGGTAGACTGCCAGGGAACGACCGGCCCCGTAATAGGTGCTGTATTCGGG
>JAFGNR010000080.1 GCA_016926915.1 Anaerolineae bacterium | reverse complement strand
GCCCGGCTCGAAATCTCCAGCGTCATCGAAGGCCGAATCCTCTGGGTGCGATCCGAAAGTTGAATCACGTTGCACTCCTCAAATCTGGTTTTGAAACCTGCACGCAGCTTCCTTCATCCTCACAAAAACGCGCAAGCCTTACCCTTCAACTATAAAAGCAAGCCGCGCAATTGTGAAGGGCCACGCATCACCTCCCACCCGTTACGTTTGGACGCCTCCCCCATTCGCTTATTCGCCATTCCCCTATTCGTCATTCTCCAACGTTGTAGTCCTCTGGGGACTATGTTACAATGCTCATAAGCACCCAGTGAGTGTACCCTACAACGGAGGACGGCGAATGGAGGTTTCTCCTGGTCTGGAACTGATTTGGACCATGGCAGCGCACGAGGTGACGGTGGCCGGCGTCGAGATGATCGAGCCGGATCACTTCTTCTGCGCCGTCCTCAAGTTCGCCGAACTGGATGACGGCGATCTCAAGGTCGTGGCGGCGCGCCCGCCGGTGGCCAAGGCGCTCATCGCCGAGCGCGACGCGGTCAAAGCCGCGCTCAAGGCGCGGGCGCTCCCGGCGACCCGCGTGCGACGACAGCTGCGCCAGGCGCTAGGGCGGGGCGACGTACGGCATACCAGCGGCGTGGTCCACCGCTCGACCACGACGAAACAGATTTTCGATCAAGCCGGCATGCTCGCCCGCGATGCAAACCGCGACCTCAGCGCCGAACACCTCCTTCGAGTTTTGTTGGATCATCCCACACCGGCGATGGAAAAGGTTCTCGGGGGCATCACCGTCAAAACTGTGGTGAAGCAGACCTCTCCGGAAGAGGTGCTCCTGCGCGCGCCGCAGTTGGTCGATCTGGTGGATTTCGGGGGAGAGCGCGGGTTTACCGTGCCTGAAGGCGCCCTACCCCAGGTTCAGGTCATCGCCTGGGCCGTTCGCCACCCCGATCCCGACCCGGTACTGCTGGTGTGCGAACCGGATATTCTGGCGACGCCGCTCGTAGGAAAAGCAGCGCAGGAAGTCAAAAACCCGTACCGGGTATTCAAAGTGAACTGCGAGCGGATTCTGGAAACACAGGACACCGGCGCGGTTGCCGAACAGCTGGACGAAGTTCTGATACACGCCTCCGACACCGAAAACCTCTTCCTGTTCATGGATCTCACCCGCCATCCAGCGCAGGGCGTCGCCCTGTTCCTGTCCGAACTGAGAGGCGCCTTCGACGCCCCCAAGCCGCGCCTGATTCTTGCTCTGCAACAGGCGCACTATCACGCACTGATCGAACCCGACGCCGGTCTGGATGGCGTTTTCCGAACTATCTGGCTCCACACCCTGGACCAGACATCCCTCCCGACCGCCTTGTAAGGAGATGCGCATGTTTACACAGCAGGCACACCAACTTCTGGAACAGGCCAAGGCCGGTGCGGCGGCGCAGGGCGCCGCCGAGATCGCACTCACTGCCTGGCTGAGCGCCGTCGGGCGCCACGCCGAAGGACGGGTGCTGCTGGCGCGATGCGTGCAACAACCGGTGGACCGGTTGCGACTGGTTTACGGGATTCCCCTCTCCCCGCAGCCCGCGATGACCGCGGCGCTTCCATTGGCAGGGGAAACCCAGGCCATCCTCGAACGGGCCCGATCCCTGGCGCGTCAGGTTCCCGACCGGGCACACCCCGGATTGATCAGCTTGCGGCACCTGATCGCCGCCACGGCCCTATCACGCCCGGCCTGTACCCTGTTGGAAACCCGTCCCATCACCGAACAGGAAGCTATACAGCACCTCGTCACCTGGTATAATGCCGACGCCGAAGTGCCCGAGCTGGGCGACCTCACCGATCAGCTGCGCGACCTGCGGGCCATGCTGTTGGAACAGGTCTTCGGACAGGATCACGCCGTCCAGGCCTTCGTTGAAGGGCTGTTCAACGCAGAAGTGACCGCCAGCAGCGATGCGGCGCGTCGCACACCCAAGGCGGTCTTCATCTTCGCCGGCCCGCCCGGCGTGGGCAAGACCTACCTGGCCGAGCTGGGCGCCGCCTATCTGGGACGGCCCGCCCGGCGTTTCGACATGTCCTCGTATGCCGACCACCAACAGCACAACCAGCTGATCGGCTTCGCCCCCAGCTACCAGGCAGCGCAACCCGGAACGCTGACGGATTACGTGGCCCAACATCCCGACGCGTTCCTGATCTTTGACGAGGTAGAGAAGGCCCATCTCAACACGATTCACCTCTTCCTGCAAGTGCTCGATGCCGGCGTGCTGGACGATAAGTTCACGGGCGAGGCGGTCTCGTTCCGGGATACCGTCATCATCTTCACCACCAACGCGGCGAAAACCCTCTACGACCGGCCCAACGAGACAGGCATCAACGCTGCCAACGCGACGTTCCACCGCCGCACGATCCTGGATGCTCTGCGCACCGAGAGCGGCCCCCATGGAGACCCCGCGTTCCCGCCGCCGCTCTGCTCGCGGCTCTCCATGGGCTACCCCGTGCTCTTCAACCACCTGGGCGTCAACGAACTCGAGCACATCGCGCGCCGGGAGATCGAGCGGGTTTCAGACCTGGTGGAACAGCAATACTACAAGACCATTACCTTCGATCCTTTGCTGGCTCTGATGCTGGTGCTGCGCGAAGGCGCCAGCACCGATGCGCGAACGGTGCAATCGCAGAGCAATATCTTCGTCAAGACGGAGATCTTCAAATTCTCGGATCTATACGAACGCCGCCGGCTCGAACGAGTTTTGAAGGACATCGACACGCTTCACATCGGTTTTGATCCGGCGGAAATGGCCCGGCCGGAGATTGGGCGGCTGTTCCACCCCACAGAGAAACCCAGGGTGCTCCTCGTCGCCGCCGAGGAATTGAGCGCGCTCTTCGAAACGCACATCCCGGAGGTGGCCTGGACGACGGTCCGCACGACGCAGGACGCCCTGCAAGTCCTGGCCTCCGAAGAAGTGGATATGGTGCTGCTCGATATCTGGCTGGGACGCGATATTTCGACGCTGGGCAGCACCGTCGGTCGCGCTCTCCAGCAATTCGATCACGTGCCTGCCGCCTCCCACGTCCTGGCCGAAGGGCAGGCCTGCCTGCGAGCCGTGCACGAACGCCTGCCCATGATGCCGGTCTATCTCCTCTCGCTGACCGGTGACGGCCTGCAAGAAGGGACCGTCGATGAGGATCTGTTCCTGGCATGTGTGCGCAGCGGCGGCGCGCGCGGAGTGCTCACTACCGGCTTTACCGGGCGCGCCAGTGCGCGCGCGCACCCGCCGGATTGGGAACGAAGGCGAGAACACCTGGCCCAGGCCATTCACAGAACGGCCTTGAGCATGTTCCGGGAAAAGCAGGCTCGCGTCCTCACACAGGCGCGCAAAGTGCTCCATTTCGACACGGTGCCCGCTGTCGATCACGGGGCGCGCCAGGTCACGATCCAGCTGCGCAACCTGCGTCTCAGCCGAGCTATCGCTGCCGAAGATGCCAGCGAGATTCTCGAAGAGGTCGAACGGCCCACCACCCGCTTTTCCGATGTCGTCGGGGCCGACGCAGCCAAAGAAGCGCTGGGATTTGTCATCGATTGGCTCAAGAACCCGCGCCGCTATGCCGCGTTGGGGGTGCGCCCGCCCAGGGGAATTCTGCTCACCGGCCCACCGGGCACCGGCAAGACCATGCTGGCCCGCGCCCTGGCCGGAGAGAGCGACGTCGCCTTCCTGGTAGCGTCCGGCGTCGATTTCGTCACCATCTGGCAGGGCAGCGGCCCGCAGAACGTGCGCGACCTTTTCACCCGCGCGCGCCGGTACGCGCCCGCCATCGTCTTCATCGACGAGCTGGACGCAATCGGCCGGCGGAGAAGCGGTGTGGCCGGCAGCGGGCGCGCCGAGGAGAACACGCTGAATGCCCTGCTGACCGAAATGGACGGTTTCGGCGCGCCAACGCTGGCCCCCATTATTCTGCTGGCCGCCACCAACGTCGCCGAGCAACTGGACCGGGCGCTGCTGCGACGTTTCGACCGCATCATCGAGGTGCCGCCGCCCGACCGGGAAGCGCGGGCCGCCTTCCTGCGACAGCGGCTGTGCAACCGCAAACTCTCCGAGGTCACGGACGACGTAGTCGACAGCCTGGCAGGACGGTCGGCGGGGATGACCATCGCCGACCTCGATCGCGTGGTCAACGAAGCCATGGTCATGGCAGCGCGGCAGGGCAGTCCCGTGACCGGCGTCATTGTGGAAGAAACCTTCGAGCGAGAGCGGATGGGCGAAGCCAAATCGACGCCCGATCCGGCGACTCTGAAACGCATCGCGTATCACGAGGCCGGTCACGCCCTGGTCGGCTGCCTCACCGGCGACGTGCCCGTGCAGGCCACCATTGTGGGCCGCGGGACGGCGGGCGGCTACGTAGAGCGCGAGAGCGAGGAGAACAAACTCATCCACACGCGGGGCGAATTGGAGACGCTGATCTGCCGCACCATGGGCGGGCGGGCTGCCGAGGTGTTGATCTATGGCGAAGACGAAGGGCTTTCCACCGGCGCTTCCAGCGACCTGCGTCAGGCCGCTTATTGGGCCGGGCGTATGGTCCGCGAGTTCGGCATGAGCGCGGTCCTGGGACCGCTCCACCTATCGCCGGACGCGGCGCAAACCGGCCCGCTGGGAGGGCAAATCCATGAAGAGATCCGGCACATCGTGCAAACGCAGCTGGAAAGAGCCTATACGCTGCTAGAAACGCACCGCGAAGCCCTGGATACCCTGGCCGGCGCCTTGCTAACGAAAAACCGCCTGACGCGGGCTGAAATCGTGGTACTCTTACCCGCACTCGCAACCGGAACGGGATAAACGCAACGTCAGGTCACAAGGAGAAAAGGACGCTAAAGAACTACGGGGTGGATCACCCTGGCGTCCCGGCGTTGGATTTCAATTTTCAGGAGTGTGATATCATGAAACGCGTGGTCAGTGTTAGTCTGGGAAGTACCACCCGCGACAAACGGGTCGAGGTGGAACTCCTGGGAGAGCAGCTCGTCCTCGAACGCATCGGGACCAATGGCGATATCAAGAAAGCTATTGCCCTCTACAACAAACTCGATGGCCAGGTGGATGCTTTCGGCATGGGAGGCATCGATCTGGCGGTCGGCACCCAGGACCACGAATACCCGCTCCACGCCGCGCACCGGCTCATTGAAGGCGTCACGAAGACGCCGGTCCTCGATGGTCGGGGACTCAAGCACACCCTCGAACGCCGGTGCATGCAGATCGTGGAGCAGGAAATAGGCGACCGGCTTCGGCCCAAACGCGCCATGGTCAACGTGGCGCTGGATCGCTACGGCATGGCCGAAAGCCTCATCGAGGCCGGCTACGAGATGGTCTTCGGCGATTTCCTGTTCGCCCTGGGCCTGCCGATCCCGCTGCACACACTGCGCGGCGTGAATGCAGTGGCCAGCGTGCTGGCCCCGCTGGTGGGTCGCTTTGCCTCCATCGATATGATCTACCCTACGGGAGAGAAGCAACACAAGACGACGCCAAGGTTTGTAAAATGGTATCAATGGGCCACAGTCATCGCCGGGGACTGCAGCTACACCAAACGTCACATGCCCCCACGGCTCGACGGCAAGACCATCCTGACCAATACGACCACAGAAGCCGACGTCGCAAGGTTCCGGGAAGCCGGCGCGCGCTATTTGATCACAACGACGCCCCGTTATCAAGGACGTTCCTTTGGCACCAACGTCATGGAAGCCGCGTTGGTCGCTATTGCCGGAAAGGGGCGGCGCTTGTCGCAGTCCGAATTACTGGCCATGATCTCGGAGATGGATTTGAGGCCGCAGATCGAAACCTTGAATACCCAGGCGTGCGACAACCGCGAGAGAATGTGAACATGGCGATTGACTGTATCATCGCAGCAGGAGGCGCACCGGGTCCTGAAGACCCGTTGTACGAGATCGCCGGTGGACGCCCCAAGACGTTGATCGAAATTGCGGGGAAGCCCATGGTCCAATGGGTGCTGGACGCCGTGACCGCCGCGCCGAGCGTCGCACGTATCCTGTTGATCGGCGTATCGCCGGCAGATGGCATCTCGTCGTCCAAAGTGGTCGATCATCTGCCAGACGAAGGCTCCCTTGTCGAGAAGTCCCAACGCAGCTTGACGCGCCTTCAGGAGCTACATCCCGAGGTGCGCCAGGTATTGGCCTGTAGCGGCGATATCCCCTTGATCACGCCGGAGATGATCGAATGGCTGGTGGCGCAGTGTCCCGATCCCACGGTCGATCTCTATCACTGCGACATTCCCCGCGCCACGATGGAACGGACCTTTCCCCAGGCAGGCCGGACCTATCTCCACTTCGCCGGCGGCGACATTGCCGGCGGCGATGTCCACATCGTCAGCCCGCATTTTATGGATCACCACCAGGCACTCTTGGAGGATCTCGTCAAGAGCCGCAAAAGCGCGCTCAAGCAGGCGCTCCGGCTGGGACCAGCCTTCTTCATCCGCCTGGCGCTCCGCCGCTTAACCTTTGAAGAGCTCGAACGCCGGGTCGCGCGCAAGTTCCACCTGCGAGTGCGCGTGATTCTAGCGAACTACGCCGAGTTGGGAATGGATGTGGACAAGCCCCACCAGTTGGAAATCTGCCGGCAAGTACTGGAAACGCGCCCCAAGATCCATCATGCGCCGTGATGCTGTGCTATCCACGTGGCTGGAGCGGGATGATCGCCTTTCCACGCGTACCACTCGCCTGATTCGCACTCGAACCGGGCGCCTGGTTGCAGCGGTGATTGCTCACACCGGCGATAGTGTGGCATGGCTTCTGCTAGGCGGCCTGTTGGTAGCAGCCGGCCAGGGGACAGGACAGGCCATGGGACTACGGATCGTTGTGACGGCGATGCTCACGGGGCTGGTGAGCGGTGTGCTGAAACTCCTCTTCCGACGGCCCCGTCCCGGCGGCCCGCGAGCGCATTTCTACCTGCGCCACGACCGTCACGGATTCCCCTCAGGGCACGCCGCGCGGGTATGGGGGCTGTGCGTCACGCTCGCGCCGCTGCTGCCCTGGTGGGGAGGGCTGCTGCTCGCGGCATGGGCCGCGGCAGTCTCCACCAGCCGTATCGCGCTGGGGCTCCATTTCGTTTCCGATGTCGGAGCGGGGTTTCTGGTCGGGTGCGCGCTGGGCATAGTCTTGCTGATAAGTACATGACGGCGCGTTGTAGATGCCGGAAAGGCGGAATGGTATTCCGCCCTACAAGAGAGTTTCGCAATGGCGCACACCGGGCTATAATGGACCGGCAGCAACGCCCACCTATCACCTCGATACAGGAGAAGCAGATGAACAAAAAAGGATTACGCATCATCGGCATCGCCGCTGTGCTGGGCGGCGCCGGTTACGTCGGCGCACGGCTTCTGATCCCCCGGCTGTCGCCGCGTCCGGATACGTTGGGCGCGGACGATGGCAAACTCTCCCCTTGCCCGAGCTACCCGGCGTGTGTCTCGTCGCAAGCCCCTTTGGAAGATGAAGCCCACGCCATCGCGCCGCTTTCCTACACCGGGACGCAGGAGGAGGCCCGCGCGCGCATCCTCGAAATTTTACAGGGTATGGAGCGCACTACCGTCATCACGGCAGCAGATGATTATCTCTATGCCGAAGTCGTCTCGCCGGGTTTCGGCTACATCGACGACGTGGAGTTCACGTTCGACGATCACCTCAAACTGATTCACTTCCGCTCGTCGGCGCGGGTGCCTTACTACGATTTCCAGGTCAACCGCAAACGGATGGAGGCAATTCGCACAGCCTTTCTTCAAGCAGAGTAAGCAAGCGCATCCATCATGGATCTACGCACCCTGTATCCTGAGGTCGCACGCTATATCTCGGCCGCCAATCTCTATTGGGTGCCGGGTTGGCAATCCGGCGCGCCGTTCGCGGTCGAACCCCTGGCGCAGGGCGAGTACAATCTCAACTACCGGCTCGTCCAGAATGGACACGCGTGGGTCTTCCGCGTGAACATCGGCTCGCAACTCCAGCGCGCAGACCAGATCAAGTACGAATTCCGCGCCCTGCGGTTGCTACAAGAGTCCGGCGTCACCCCCACCCCCTACTACGTCGACGACAGTCGCGAGCTGCTGGATTATGGCGTGTTGATCATGGAATATTTGCCGGGAGAGAAACTCGACTACCGCCGCGATCTCGAAACTGCCGCCCGCCTCTTTGCCCGCGTCCACAGCATGCCGGTTCCCGAAGACGACAATCCACTGATCCACGAGGAACACCCGCTTACCATGACCTACAAGGAGTGCGCGCGGCTCTTGCCGGTCTACCTGGACTCCGAGCTGGCAAATCCGGCGTTGCGCGACTACCTGCGTGACGTCCTGGCCTGGGCCGCCGAAGCGCGCCATCGCGAACGTTTCTTCGTCGAAGATCCCTGCCCCTGCATCATCAACACCGAGGTCAACTCCGGGAACTTCATCGCCAACCGCAAGCGGGATACGCTGCACCTGGTGGATTGGGAAAAACCGCTCTACGGCGATCCATCGCAAGACCTGTCGCACTTCTGCGCCCCCATGACGACCCTCTGGAAAAGCAACTATCGCATGTCGCAGGAGGACAAACAGCGGTTCATCGACGTCTACAAAACCGCCATCGCCGCACCGCACCTGGCAAACACCCTCGAAGCGCGGGTCGCGCTGCGCGATCCGTTCAACTACCTGCGCGGCATCTCCTGGTCGGCGATGGCCTGGGTCGCCTACCAGACCGGCGAGCACGCCGTACGCAACGAGGATACCTTCCACAAAGTGACCTCCTACCTCGACCTGACATTCCTGCGGGTGCTGTTCGATCCGTATCTGAACTCCTCCTGAGATCGGGCGCACCGCGACTGGTCATTCGCCCATTCGCCATTCGCAGATTCGCAATTTCCCGTAAGGAGATCACCATGAAAATATCCAAATGCCCGGCTTGTGGCGCCCCACTGCCTCCCGAAACCATGCAATGCCCCTATTGCCAGAACTACCTGCAACCCGATGCGTCCCGGGAACAGAAGCCGGAAATGCACCTTCACGGCGCCTCGGAAACTACCGAAGCGCACGGATTCGCCTTCGAGCGCCGTCCAGAGCCCAATGAACAAGCGTTTACCATCGCCGTGCCCCATGGCTGGATACTGGAAGGCGGCATCATGCGCGCGGACTTCACGCGGCAGATGATCAATGCCCAGTTCATCGAGGCCAAACTCGATCTTTCCGCCAAGCGCGATGCCCAGGGTACCGTAATGCTCCGTTGGGGACCGGAGATCAAGTACTGCGACACGCGCATGATGCCCGCTGCGTTTATGTTTCCCCAGGGCAGCAACTACGCCGGCATGATTGTCTGGCCCGTGATGTCCGCCGCCGACTTCATCATCCACAACGTCTTTCCGTGGGCGCATCCCCAGGCCCAGAACGCGCGCGTCATCGAGCAACGCGCCGAACCGGCCTTGATCGATCGCTACCGCAGAAACATGGCCAACTTGGGGATTCCCACCAACGCCCAGTATGACGCCGCCGAAGTCGCCTTCAGTTACCAGGAAAACAACCTCCTCTTCACCGAGAAGATTCACGTCATCATCGAAAACATGGGGCCGATGGCGGGCAGTATGTGGAGCAACAAGGATACCGTGCTGATGCGCGCCCCCACCGAAGCCTTCACGACATGGGAGGCCGTGCTCAAGCACATCGAATCATCGGGACAACTCAACCCCCGGTGGCTCGCTCACGAAATCGCCAGCCAGGAGATGCTTTCGCGACAGTTCCGCAACGCGCAACAGGCCCAGCAAGCCCGCGACCAGCGCATGCTGGAAATCCTCAATCACATGCAGCAGGTCGATCGCGAGATCACCGAGCACCGGGCGCGCACCAACGCCGAGATCATGAATGACACTTACCTGACCCTCATGGAGCAGGAAGAATACGTCAACCCTTACACCAACGAACCGGAAACCGGCTCCAACCAGTGGCAATACCGGTGGGTCAGCGAGGATGGCGCCGAGTTCTACACCGACCGCGAGGAAGATGATCCCAACATCCCCGGCGTGATGAACAAAGCCGACTGGAAGCGCACCCCGGTT
The DNA here is from genome assembly GCA_016926915.1 of Anaerolineae bacterium. Taxonomy (GTDB): domain Bacteria; phylum Chloroflexota; class Anaerolineae; order B4-G1; family SLSP01; genus JAFGNR01. Next base: position 318 of record JAFGNR010000080.1, on the reverse strand, counting down.
CGGAAACGCTTCCCGCAATAATAAGGAGTACCGCATGCTCGTATCCGTCATCATCCCGGCCCTGAACGAAGCGGAAAACATCGTCGCGTGCATCGCCAGTGCGCGCCGCGATTATGCCCCCGAGGCGCTGGAGATCATCGTCGTCGATGGAGGCAGTACCGACGGCACGCCCAACCTAGCGCCGCCAGACGTGACGCTGGTAGAATCGCCGCGTGGCCGCGCCGTCCAGATGAACCGGGGCGCGGCGGCAGCGCGCGGTGAGATCTTCGTCTTCTGCCATGCCGACTCGCAGCTGCCTGCTGGCTGGCGAGAAGCCGT
>JAFGNR010000079.1 GCA_016926915.1 Anaerolineae bacterium | reverse complement strand
CTCCTCCAGGGCAGCGGTGACTTCCCACACAAAGGCATCCGAACCCGCGCCCGAACCAAAACTCACAACCAGAATGCGCTCTCCAGGTTTAGCGACATCAAGGGTAGCGGAAAATCCGGTGATGGCAGCGGCAGCATACGTATTGCCAATGACGTTGCTGAGCAGGCCCGGCGCGAGTTGTTCCTTCGAGAATCCCAGGCGACTGCCAACCCGCTGGGGGAATTTCACGTTGGGTTGGTGAAAAATCGCGTAGGCGAAGTCCTTGGCCGTCAACCCCAATTCCTGGAGAATACGCTCGCCGGCCGATTCGATGTGGTGGAAATAGGCCGGCTCCCCCGTGAAACGCCCGCCGTGGCTGGGATAATGTTGGTAGGCCCGGCGCCAGAAGTCCGGGGTATCGGTGACGTACGATAACGATCCCTGGCACACGGCCAAAGCCTCTTCTGCCGGACCGACGATGAACGCAGTGCCACCGCTGGCTGCGGTATACTCCAACGCGTCGCTGGGACGCCCCTGGGCGGTATCCGCCCCGATCGCCAGCGCGTAGTCGACCATTCCGCCAGCAACCAGCCCCATGGCAGCCTGAAGGGCCTCCGTACCGGCCTTGCACGCAAATTCCATATCGGCGGCTAGATGGTAAGGCGTCGTTCCCAGAGCCTCCGCAACGATGGTGGAGGTAGGCTTGACCGCGTAAGGGTGGGATTCGCTGCCAACCCAGACCGCGCGCAGGGCTTCGGGATCGAGTCCGGACCGGGCCAATGCATTACGCGCTGCTTCGATCGAGATCGTGACCGTGTCTTCATCCAAGCCGGCGACGGCTTTCTCTTTGACAGGACCACGACCGCCCCCTTCCCAAACACGGGCGATTTCCGCATTCGAAATCCGGTACATGGGCACATAGGAACCATATCCGATAATGCCAATAAGTCGCTCCGGTTGCATTGTGAAACGTTTATCCATTGTCTCTCCTCTTCATATACTCCAGGAAGCACAGCCGCCGCTTCGATTAGCGTTGCCCCCGCAGTTCATGCAGAATGACTTCGGCCCTATCGCTCCGGATTTCGCCCTGGCGGATCAGGGAATCCGCTACAGCCGTAATTTCTTGCCCCAGGGCTCCGGCCGCGATGGCCACCTGCCGGGCGTGAAGGCTCATGTGTCCCCGTTGAATACCCTCGGTCGACAGGGCGCGGATCGCAGCGAGATTCTGGGCCAATCCCACACTGGCGACAATCTCTGCCAGTTCCCGCGCCGTCTGCACACGAAGGATCTTGAGCGCGATTTGGGCTGTCGGGTGCACACGCGTGGCCCCGCCCACAATGCCCAAAGCCAGGGGAAGTTCCAAGCTCCCCACCAGCTGGCCCTGCCCATCACGGCGCCACGCACTCAGGCTGGTGTAGTGACCCGAACGCGCCGCGTAGGCGTGGGCGCCGGCTTCGCTGGCGCGCCAGTCGTTGCCCGTCGCCAGAACTACGGCGTCGATACCGTTCATAATGCCTTTGTTGTGCGTGGCAGCGCGATACGGATCCGCCGCGGCAAACGCCCACGCGCGTTCAATGCCTGCGGCAACGTCCGCGCCGGAGAACTCGCCGAATGCCAACGCCGTCTCCGGAATCGTGACGCGAGCCCGCGCCCGGCGACGGTCGGCCAGATTGCTCAGAATACGCAAGAAAACACGCCCGCCGGTGATAGCTTCCACCCGGGGAGCCAGACGCTCACAAGCCGTATTGATGGCATTGGCGCCCATGGCGTCGCGCACATCATATGCCAGATGAAGAACCAACATCGGCCCGGCCGGTGTGGACTCAAGCACCCGGGCCTCCAAATCACGCGCGCCGCCTCCCAGGCGGCGCAAGACCGGGTCGACCTCATTGGCGAGAGCCAACAACTCCTCCCGGTGGCGCAGCACATCGACGCGAGCAGCTTCGGGCACAACCAGATCGACGACCTGCAATTGCCCAATCATCACCGGTTCATCGACATCGGCCACAAAGCCGCCGCCGGCGCGGGCTAATTTGGCGGCAAGCGAAGCCCCGGCGATCACCGAGGGTTCCTCAATCACCATCGGGACCAGCGTCTCTCGTCCATTAACGATGAAATTCGTGGCAATCCCCAAAGGAAGCGTATACAGTCCCGCCACGTTTTCTACCATGTGCTCTCCGCGTTCCAGGGTCAACCCACGGGCGCCAGCCAGGACAGCTTCCTCTTCATCTGTCAGAGCTGCCCACGCTTTCAACGCTGCCAACCTGGCAGGTTGAGAGAGATTGTAGAATCCGGATAACCTCGACGATTGGTTCTCTGACATAATTCTTACCTTTCATTAAGAAAGTGATTTTATCTTAGCATAAATGAACTCCCAAAAGCTATCAGACCGGTTCCAAACGCTACCGTTCATCGGTTTGACCATCGTTTTCGTTCCTGCGATTGCAGAATACACCGAGTCTAATGAGCAAAATTATCCCCAACGCAGCATTCGCTTGCCACACGCCTGTGTAAGTCGAAAAACCGCTTGCCTTCTTCGCCAAGTTGGTATATCCTTCTCTCATAAGCTTGCCTCCGGCGAAAAGCGGGAGATTTCGTGTCTAGAGGAAACTGAATAGCGTGTTACGCGAGCTCCACATCCAGGATTTTGCCATTATTGATACGTTGCAACTGGCGCTTGAGCCGGGTTTCAACATTCTCACAGGGGAAACCGGCGCAGGTAAATCCATCTTAATCGACGCCGTCGCGCTGCTCTTGGGAGGACGCGCCGACGTGACCGCCATTCGCGCCGGTATGAATCGAGCGTTGATCGAGGGGCTGTTCTTGCTCGAGCCTGAACAGCGGGCAACGCTGGCCCCGTTGTTGGAACAAGAAGGACTCGACACCGAGCAGCCAGGACACTTGTGGTTGAGCCGGGAGCTCCGAGATTCCGGCCGTTCGGTGGCCAGGGTCAATGGCGCCGTGGTATCGGTAACCCTGCTGCGAGAAATCGCCGAAAAGCTCATCGATATTCATGGACAAAGCGAACACTTGAGTCTCATGCGGGTCTCCGAACACTTGAATCTACTGGACCGATTCGCCGATTTAGAAAGCGAGGTTCAGGCCGTTGGGAAGTCCGCGCGGGAGTTGCGGAGTATCCGCCGGGAACTGCAAGAACTCCGCAAAGGCGAGCGTGAGCGCATGCAGCGCGTGGATCTGTTGCGATTCCAGGTAAAAGAGATACAGACAGCGGCGCTGTCCCCTGAAGAGGAAGTGGATCTGGAATCCGAAAGGACACGTCTGGCCAACGCGGAACAACTATCGTCGCTCGTTTCCACGCTACTGTTATTGCTTCAGGAGGGAACTGAAGAGGCGCCGGCTATCGTGGATTTGCTCGGACAGGCGCAGCGCGAGATGGGGACATTAGCCCGCATTGATACTTCACTTGCTGCTCAGGAGCAAGCGCTCGATGACCTGGTTTACCAGACGGAGGATCTGGCCCGCGTGCTGCGAGACTATCTGGCAACCATCGACTTCAGTCCCCGCCGCCTGCGCCAAGTAGAAGAACGCCTGGCGCTGATCCACGGCCTCAAACGCAAGTACGGCGGCTCGGTTGTCGAGATCATGACCTATGCAGCATCGGCAGCGCGGGAATTGCACGCGTTAGAACATTCGGATGAGCGCATCGCCGAGCTGGAGATGCAGGAAAGGGCCTTGCTCCCTACGCTGGGCCAGCAGTGCCTGACCCTTTCCGCACAGCGGCAAGAGGCTGCGGTGCGGCTGTCAGAAGGCGTCGAGAGGGAATTGGGCGACTTGCGGATGGACGGGGCGCAATTTGGCGTGTCCTTCCATTGGAAAGCCACACCCCAGGGGGTCCCCTGCGACCCGCCACTGGACAAGGAAGTGCATGCAACGTCATCCGGCGTCGCTGTGCGCTCCGGAGAAAAGGTGACGACGGCCGCCGTGGATACGACGGGCATCGATCACGTGGAATTCCTGGTAGCGCCCAACGTAGGCGAGGGACTCAAACCGATGGCGCGCATCGCTTCGGGCGGAGAAACCGCGCGCCTGATGTTAGCGCTCAAGACGGTACTTTCCCGCGCCGATCGCACTCCCACGCTGATCTGCGACGAAATCGACCAGGGAATTGGAGGACGTGTCGGAGCAGTCGTAGGTGCAAAACTATGGCGACTTACGGTCAATCATGACATCTCCCAACCGGGCCAAAGTGCGGCGGCGGTTACATCCGGCATCGAACACCAGGTGCTATGTATCACGCATCTTCCACAGTTAGCAGGGTTTGGCGATGCACACTATCGGGTCCACAAAGTCGTACAAGGCGACCGCACCCTCACCCAGGTGACACAACTGGATGAATCAGGACGAATTGCCGAGTTGGCGCAGATGCTAGGAACCCAGGGAGAATCCGGGATTCAAGGTGCGCAAGACCTGCTCGCTCAGGCGACCGCATTCAAAGCCCGGG
>JAFGNR010000356.1 GCA_016926915.1 Anaerolineae bacterium | reverse complement strand
TTGTTCTCGATGACGACCGCCTGGGTCGCGTTGGTGATCAATAGATCGATGCCCCGGTATTCGCGCTGGACCGACACGCCGTCCAGGTCAAACGCTGCCAGGTCGAGCTGCTCGAGAAACAGCTGCAGGAAACGCGCTGCCATGCCATGCGCGCCGGCGGGATTCAGCAGCTCGAAGATGAACCGCGAGTGCAGCCCGACTTCGTCATCTTCCTGACGGAGGATCGAGAAGATATTGAACCCGCTGCGGGTCGCCTGGGCTAGCTCGGCATGCCGGCGATTGACGGCGGACGCGCCCTCCAGCAGCCTCTTCGCCGGTTCGAGCGCGGGTGATTTCCAGCCGCGTTGCACTCCTGGAATATTCAGCTCCAACCTGTCGCGTGTCATCCGGCCGCATCCTCTTGCTTGCGTTTACGCTTTCCTGTCCTGTAGATTGGGACTACGTGTGATCTTGGGGAATGACCTGCGTCTCGCGCCGTGGGCCCAGCGTCTCCGGCCCCCAGGCCCAGATCGTTACCAGCGCAGCCGCGACCAAGATGCCCAGGTAGATCAACTCATCTTCGGGGTGCTCGCGGAATCCGAAAGGATCGTTGATGGCCCAATGGGTTAACATGGCCAACGGAAGGCTGCCGCCTGTGCCGTTATAGACGAAGGTCATCAGCACCGACAGCGCGATGGTTTCCAGGAAAAAGGCGCCGATCAAAAACGCCAGGCTGGCGCCTTCGTACCAGGCGACGCCCACGAAGAAGACCGGAAGGCGCCAGAGGCCCCACATCAAGCCCAATCCGATGCTGGCTTCGAGGGCGCTGAGATGTCGCTGCAAAAGCGGTAGGGCATACCCGCGCCACCCGATTTCCTCCATCGCGCCGGGATTGAGCACGAACATCGACAGGGCGATGGGAAGCGCTGCATACCAGGGTTCGATCGGGTACGCCAACGGTGTGCCGGCCCAGCGGTGGCTCAGCACCCGCGCGACAAAATAGGCGGCCGGAATGCCCAAGAAGGCGAGCAGGTACCATTTGACGTTGACGTTCCAGTGGAGGAAGCGTCGCAAGAAGCGCACCACGCCTTGCTGCCCCTGCGAGACGCCAATCACGGTAAATGCAGCGATGGCGGGCGCATAGACGGCGATATGATAAGCGGGGTTGCCGGGGCCCAGGTCTCCAAAGATGTTCGGCGCCAGATTCGGGAAGAGCAAGGCGATAGCGCTCAAGCCCCAGGTGATGCCGAAGGTCAACAGGAAGAACCATCGTAGCGGATGTTGTTTCATGCTGCCTCCTTTGGAAGGTTGGCCCTGATTTCGTGGGCCGGATCGCACGGTGTCGCGCTGCACATCAGTATACCCCTGGTCGCCGCTTGCGCAAATCTCCGTCTTTGAAGAAGGGGATCTGGCGCTCCCCTTGAAGCAGAACCACAGTGATACGCTTGTAAGTCATGGTCGTCCTGACGTGTCTTGGCGTCCTTGGCGGTTTTCGGTAAACCTACCGGCAACTTGTCTTATACCTATGGAATTGGCGCGCTGCGCGTTTGCGGGTATGATTGTGCAAATTGAAAGGGGCAGCGATGACACGAAAACAGTCCTACCGCACACGCAGCGGACATCTTCGTTTACACGGCGCAGAACGGGTACTTTTCATTGTTGGCGCCGTGTTCTACGCGGTTGGGCTGCTGGGCGCGCTCAATTTCCTGGTCATGCCCGTCTCTACGGCGATTATACTGCTGGCTATTGGCGGCGGCATTCAATTGGTCAACACGCTGATTCTGATCTTCTGACCATGTGGAATCAACTGGAACTCTTCGCAGGGCCGGAATCCCCCTATTCCGTCAGTGAGGTCACGGCCCGAATTCGCGCACTTCTCGAACGTGAATCCTATCTGCAAAACCTCTGGGTCGCCGGAGAGGTTTCCAATTTTTCTCGCGCCTCTTCAGGGCATCTCTATTTCACCTTGAAAGACTCCGGCGCCCAGCTGGGCTGCGTCGTCTGGCGTACTCAGGTTCAGGGCCTGGGGTACGCGCCGCGCTCAGGCGACCGGGTGGTCGTACACGGGCGTATCGGGCTTTACGAAGCTGGGGGGCGCTACCAGCTGTACGTCGATGTTGTGCAGCCGGCAGGGTTGGGGACGCTCTATCAGGAGTATGAACGCCTCAAAGCAAAGCTGGAAGCCGAGGGTCTTTTCGCTGCCGGGCGCAAGCGCCCGCTGCCCCAGTTTCCGCGGCGTATTGGCGTGGCGACGTCGCCCACTGCGGCGGCGCTGCGCGATGTGCTCAACGTGCTGCGGCGCCGGTTCCCACTTGTGGACGTGCTCCTATCGCCAACGCTGGTTCAGGGCGACGCGGCGCCCTCGCGTATCGTGCGCGCGCTGGCGGCGCTCAATGCCCGTGACGACGTGGACGTCATCTTGCTCGTCCGCGGCGGCGGGTCCTTGGAGGACTTGTGGGCGTTCAATGACGAGCGGGTTGCGCGGGCGGTTGCCGCCTCCCGCCTCCCGGTTATCTCCGGTGTGGGGCACGAGACCGACTTCTCATTGGCAGATTTCGCCGCTGATCTGCGCGCGCCGACGCCTTCCGCGGCCGCCGAACTGGCAACGCCCGATCAGGAAAGGCTGCGCGAGCAGGTTCACCAATTGCGGGCGCGTCTGGAACGCGCGGGCGACCTGCGCCTCTCGGATGCCCGGCAGCGCTGGGCGCAGCTGGAGCGGGCGCTTGCTTACGTGTCGCCTCAAGCGCGGCTGTCGAACGCCCGCCAGCGGGTCGATGACCTCAACGCGCGGGCTGAAGCATCCCTGGCGCACTGTCTGGCAGCTGCTGTGCAGCGGTTGCAGAGCGCAACTGCCCGCCTCGCTGCCCTCAATCCCGAGGCTGTTTTGCGTCGTGGCTATGCCATCGTGCGCGACCGGGAGACCGGAGGGATCGTGGGCTCGGTCGTGGAGACCCGGCCCGGCCAGCTGCTGCGAATCCAGTTCCGGGATGGCAGCATACCTGCGCGGGTTGAGCCGGAAGCACAGTGAACCGGTTTCTCACATGTCCGGCGGGGAGGTGGGGTACGGCATTGACCAGGCTTGGCAGTGTGGGTGCTGAAGTTTCAAATCATTTCAGGAGGATCGTTGAATATGAAGGCCGGAAGTCGTTTTTGGAGTAGTTTGCCGAAGTTTGGTTTTATCATGGCGATACTTGCCGCCCTTCTTGCGGCGCCGGCAAGTGCAAGTCCGCAGTTCCAGGTCACGTGGGAGGACGGCGGCTGGTTGCCGTTTAGCGAGGGTGCTGCACCGGCGCCGCCCGCCATGCATGTCGTGACGGCCGGCGCTCTCGAGGTTCGCCTGCAGGCGGGAATGCCGGGCGTATGGGCAGAAACCATCGACGTCGCGGGCCGGCGTTTCACGCGCCTTTTTGGCGATGGATATGGCATCTCGACGCCGGAAGGGCTTCCCAATTTGCCGGTTCTGCGCCGGGATGTGGAAATCCCGTTTGGCGCCCGCGTGACGCTCGAGGTCGTGAGCGCGACCTATGAAGACATTGCCTTGGAGACGCTGGGAATGACGCCGGTCTACCCCACGCAGCCCTCCATCGAGAAGTTGCCCGGCGCGCTTGAGAATGCGCCGTTCGTCATCGATGAAGATTTCTATAGCGAGGGGGGCTTCTATACCGCCGGCCCGGTTGCTCTTGACGAGGCCTACGTCATTCGCGGGCACCGCGTGCAGCCGGTGGCCGTCACGGCAGTCGCCTACAATCCGTCTGCCGGGACGCTGCGGCTTTACCGCGACGTTACCTTCCGCCTGCGCCTGGAAGGCAGTGACATGGAGATGACGGCTGCTATGGCAACACGGTACGCCTCCCCGCTCTTCGAAGAACGGCTTGCGGCAGAGGTGCTCAACTATAATCAAGGCGGCCCCACAGTTCAGTTCACTGCCAAAGACCCGGTAGGTTACTTGATCATTGTCGAGGATGATTACTATGACGCGCTGTTGCCGTTTGTTTCGCTGCGGGAATCCCGTGGCTTTGATGTCACGGCGACGAAGGTCTCGGAGATTCCGGGATCGGCGACGACAACAAATATCAAAGCCTATATCCAGGATGCGTATGACACCTGGCCGCTCCCGCCCAGCTATCTGTTGTTGGTGGGGGACACCAATACCATTCCGGCGTGGAGCAGTACGCAATCCAGCGGCAAATACACCGACCTCTATTACAGTACCATGGATGGCGGGTCCGACTGGCATCCCGACCTGGGCCGGGGACGATTCCCGGTGCGGTCTGCCGACCACACGACGGCGATGGTCGATAAGTATGTAAACTACAGTGGACTCACGGGCGTCGAGGAATGGCTGAAGAAGATCGCTTTCATTGGCACCTGTGACAACTACCCAGTGGCTGAGGGGACGCATAACTACGTGGTTAACACGCATACCAATCCGGCCCACTACTCCGGCATCTTCCCCAATAATCCACAGTCCGGCGGCGACAAACTGTATTGCGTTACCTACGATGCTACTGCCAATGACATCCGCGCGTCCCTTAACGATGACCGGTGGGCCGTGATTTACTCGGGCCACGGCGGCGAGGACAGTTGGGCTGATGGGTATGTGAGCTTTTCGCAAAACGATGTGCGCAATCTGACCAGTACGGTTCTGCCTTTTGTCGGCAGCCATGCATGTGTGACCGGCTCTTTTGTCAGCGATGAGTGCTACGGTGAGACGTGGGTCCGCAAAGAGAACGGCGGCTCTCTTGTCTTCTGGGGCGGCTCGCATAACACATTGTGGGACGAGGATGATGTCTTGGAGCGCGCGATGTTCGATGCACTCTTCACGTCTACGAAAGGCTACCCCGACGTCGCCGCGATGACGGACTATGCTTTGGATGCGGTCGAGAACAGCGGGACTTCTTACGACCGTTATTACTGGGAAGCCTATAACGTTCTGGGCGACCCTGCCGTAAAGATCTTCATGGAGCCGGACCTGCCTACCTTTACCATGTCAATGGACTTGGCGGAAGCGGAAATCTGCCAGACGGGCACGGTCACGACCCTGGTGACCATCGGCAGCGTTCTCAACTACACTGATACGGTCTATCTGATGCACGGCCCGATGGATGCGGGTATGGGGATGGCCTTCGATCCTGATTCCGGCGCTGCGCCGTTCGCCTCTGAAATGACTATGACGGTCGCTGCGGGCGCGGCGGCGGGTCTCCATACGATGATGGTGACGGCCACGGATCAGGTCGATCTGACATTCAGCGAGGCCATGAACGTCTACGTTTTTGCTGCGGAGCCCGGGGCCGTAACGCTGACGACGCCTGCGGATGGAGCCACGGATGTGGCATTCCGGCCTGCGTTGGCGTGGGATGACCGCGAGGATGCCTCCGGGTACCGGGTGCAGTTGGGGCAAAGCCCGCACTTCAATGCCCCGCTTCTGGATGCTTCGACTGGTGCGGTCGCCTATAACCTCACCGAGACGTTGGCGGGCGGCGCGTGTTATTGGTGGCGCGTGCAGGGTGACAATGTCTGCGGCGACGGCGCTTGGGCAGAGCCTTATCACTTCGCGACCGTGTCTCTTGCAGCCGGGTTCACAGATAACATGGAAACCGGGGAGGGCCAGTGGAGCCATGCCGCTGCACAAGGGACGGACTCCTGGGAGATTTCCGACGCCCAATCATACAGCCCCCTACACGCGTGGTTCGTGCCGGATTCCGGTTCGGTCACGGATAGCCGTCTCTGGATGACGAATCCTGTCCCGCTGGGAGCTGGAAGCACCCTTTCTTTCTGGCACCGTCACCAGTTCGAAGGAACCAGTTACGACGGCGCCGTTTTGGAGATCTCGACCAACGATGGCGCGGTTTGGACGGACTTGAATACCTATATCACACAAAACGGTTATGGCGGACAAATCAGCACCTGTTGTAGCAACCCGCTGGGAGGACGTCAAGCCTGGACGGGCGACCTGAACGAGTGGACCGAGGTCACGGTTGACCTCAGTGCGTTCGCCGGCGAGACGGCCCAGATTCGATGGCGGTTAGGGTGCGATTCTTCCGTTTCGGACACCGGATGGTACATCGACGATGTTCAGATCACGGCGCCCATGGCGCCAAACCCGGCGCCCACGTTCGATAGTGTCGCGCCTGATCATGGAACCGGAGATGCCGGCGTTGCGCTCACGCTGTCCGGCGCGGATTTCCTGGGCGTGCCGGCAATCAAAGCGCACCACACGACGTTAGGAGATACTTGGTTGCTGTCGCCAACCGTGGTGAACACGACGACGGTTACGGCGGTCATGCCGGCTGGAATGGCAGAGGGGACCTACGACTTGCTGTTCTTCAACGGAGACTGCCAGGAAGCGACCCTCTTGCAGTCGTATACCGTCGAAGACGCTTGTGAACCGCTTACTTCGGTTGACATTGCCGGTCCGGCGGTGGTGCAGATTGGGGAGACAGAAACCTACTCCGTTACCTATGAACCCGCGACAGCCACCGGTCAGGTAACCTTCACGTGGAGCACGGGGGCCATGGGGGATACCGCCGACTATACCTGGGCGACAACGGGCGCACACACGGTGGTAGTGACGGGAACCAATCCCTGCAGCGCCAGGCAGGCCACCCTGCCGGTCGCCGTTTACCGTCCACTGACAGATGTGGTGGTCAACGGACCGGCCCGATTGACGCCGGGGGAAGCAGGCGTTTTTACCGTTGCCCCGACGCCTGTGGACGCTACCCTTCCCGTGACCTATACATGGACGGGCGGCGCGTTGGGTGCGACTGCCACGTATAGCTGGACGGTCAAGGGCATTTACACGGTGACCGTCACTGCGGAGCAAGTGTATGGCGCCGTAGTCACCCGGGATGTCGTCGTGGAAGTGGCGACTTTCGACCTGTTCCTGCCGCTGGTGTTCCGTGACTGATGTACGGGTTTGGTGAGTAACGTCGCTCCGGCGGCGTGTGCTTTCTGAGGCGTTGAGATAAAAAGCGACCGGCGTCTTCATTGGCGCCGGTCGTTGCTTTCTGAGAAGATGTCATGTCGCCATTCGGCGATTCGCTGCTTCGGAAGATCTACTAGCTGGGCGGCGGCCCAAAAGGGGCAAACCCGCGACCTCGAACATTGCTGACCTGGGAAAAAACCAGGAACGCTTCCGGATCCACCTCTGACACGATTTGCTCGAACCGGTCTATCTGTACGTCGGTCAAGGCGCACAGCAATACATTACGTTCTTTCCCGGTAAACATACCGGTCCCCTGTAATGCCGTGACGCCGCGTGATAACTCTCGCATAATGCGGTCTGCAACGTCATGGCTCCGGTTGGTGATCACGAAAGCCAGGCGCGGCTCAGGTCTACGATCCGGAAATAGACGGCGACGGTGGGCGGGTTCATCCATCATCTCAAGTTTGATCCCCCGATCACGCAGGGAGATGATTAGCATCATGCTCCCCAATCCGATCAATGCCGCGATTACGATACCCAGGATCCAGTCTCCTGGAATCCCATACCCGATGGAGGCGCGGTTTACGAATTGCTCGAAGGACAGCGCGGGCGTGGGGTGGATGAGCAGTTTGATACTCCAGCTGCAAACGATGAGCGTCAGCAGCCAAATGTAGTTCCGCCGGTACCGGATCGCCAGAGCAGACCAACGGGAGACCGGAAACGTGGGCGTGCTCAGGGTCTCATTGAGCGCGTCGGCCCAATCCGGGGCGGGCGTGAAGGGCGGCACGAGCATCTTGGCGAAGAACTCGGTTTCCATGAGCCTGACGCGGTGATACCATAACGAGTAATAGCTATAGCGACGCGCTTCCATACTCATAAATGCGAGTACCAGCACGAGCACCAGCAACATTACGAAGTGGGGATTCTGAGCGGCGCTGAAGGTGAAGGTGAGTGCGGCCGCCGTAGTCACTACCGCCCAGTTGGTGGTGGCGTCGAGGCGACTTCGCCAGGTGTTGGTTCGCGTGACCTCGGCGCGATAGAGGTGCACCATGGCAGTGGTGAAATTGCCGGGACCCAGGTGGTAGCCCTGGTATGTCCACGTCGGTGAATCGGTGCAGGTTTCGTTTCGTGGTACATCCATTTACGTTTTCTCCTGTCTGTATCAGTAGCTGGCAATGCGCACGCGCCAGTCGGCTCCTTCGCGTTCCAGGTGAATGGGGACGGGCTGTCCTCGCCGGGTTCCATCGGGGTGGCGGCGTTCGAAGAAAAGTTTGATGCGTGATCCGTCCTGGGGTTCGGTGTGGTGGAAATGATAGGTGACGCCATACTCCTCCGCATACCGTCTCCCGGATGACCACCAGAAGTCCGGTGAAGACCCCCGGCGATCGGCCATGGCGCGGTTCTGCGCGTTCAAGGTAGCAATCCAACGCTCGCGGTCTCCCGCCGCGATAGCGTCATAATGGGCCTGGGCGACTTGAATGGCGGCGGTTTCCGGCGCGTCGGAGGCCTCGGCCAACTGTATGAGGCGTGGTTCGCAGCGTAGGAGTGCGAAAGCGCTGGGAGCGCCGCGCATCTCGCCGGAGTGGGCCATCTCCAGGGCGCGCGAGATAGGCATGGGGTGTACTTCAATGATCTCGCCGGGTTCCAGGTGATTCTCGTGCAGTCGTACACCTGTTGCCAGATAGATGTGAAATGCCGCATTGAGCAAACCCGATGCCGGGAAGAAATAGTCGATGTATTCCAGCGTCTCTGCTTCGCCGCCAATCTCTTCGTAGAGCTCCCGGCGCGCCAGATCGGCCAGATCGTCGCCGTCGAAATCATGAGTTCCCCCGGCTGGCACTTCCCACACCCACGAATCAACGATGTAACGGAACTGCCGGATCAACACGAGTTGGCCTTCGCTCGTCACCGGCACGATCAACACTGCGGCCTTGCCTTCGATATAGGTGTACGGGTGTTCGAAGCCTCCGGGCCAGGTGAGCTGGTCCTCACGCACGGTGAACACAGGATGGGTGAAAAGGTAGGTCGTGCGGTGCACTTGCCAGCCTGTGGCCAACGCGTTGGGTTTCTCGGAATTGGATAGCCATTGCTTCATGATATCTTCCTTACAGATCGATTGTTAGCCTATCGAAAGGTGGGACGCCCAGCAGGGCAGTCCGTTGCACGGGATCCGTCGCCACAATGGGAAATCGTTGCCCATCGGCTTGGACGCTCTGGGGCGTCCGGTGCAGCCCCTTGAGCGTCAGGGCGATGTGCTCGTAAGGCGGCGCGTAAGCGCCGGCTCGTTCCCAGGTCAGCGTGATCTGATTCCCGGTACGGCGTAACGTGAACCGGCTGCGGCGTTGCTGATCTTGCCGGTAAGCAAACCCCTCGCCGGCGTCCTCGTAAAGCCAGGAAGTATGTGCGCCATCTTCCGGAAGCAGATAGGCATCCAGGCGCAGGAATTTGTCAGGGCGCTGCTCGACGCTCGGCCCAATCTCGCCCAGGGGCAGTACTGCGCCCGCGCGAATGAACAGGGGGATGGATTCGAGGGGGGCGAATTGTTCGAAGGTCTCCGGTCCGCGCCGGAGACGGTGAGTCCAGAAGTCATACCAGGCGCCTGCAGGCAGCGTGATCTCTCGCGTGGTAGTCTGGGGATCGACTACGGGGGCGACCAGGAGCGCATCGCCGCATAGAAAGGCATCGTCGATATCCCAGAGGCCCGGCGCTTGTTGCTCCAGCCACCAAAGCGGGCGCACCATGGGCCAGCCCCGGGTTGTCATCTGCCAGACCGTTGTGTAGAGATAGGGGAGCAGCTCGTAACGCAATTGGATGAAACGCCGGTTGATGCTCAGGTAAGGTTCGCCGTAGGACCAGGGCTCTTGATCGGGTGTGTTGGCGACGGTGTGGGCGCGGAACAACGGCATGAAGACGCCCATCTGGAGCCAGCGGGTGAACAGTTCGCCGTTGGCCTCGCCTGCGAATCCTCCAATATCCGGCCCACTGAACCCGATACCGGAAAGACCCAGCGCCAGCATCATCGGCACAGTGAGCCGCAGCGATTCCCAACTGCTTTCGTTGTCTCCTGTCCAAGAGATAGCATATCGCTGCACGC
>JAFGNR010000355.1 GCA_016926915.1 Anaerolineae bacterium | reverse complement strand
CTGGTCGACGGCAAAGCGAGGCAGTAGAAGGAGTGAATAATGACAAAGATCTTGGTTGCTGAAGACGAACGCGATATCCGTGAATTGATCGCGTTCACCCTTCAGTTTGCGGGGTACGAAGTGGAATTGGCGACTAACGGTGAAGAAGCTGTGGCATTGGCCCCCAAAATCGCACCGGCCCTGGTGCTCATGGATGTGCGTATGCCCAAGATGACCGGTTACGAAGCATGCGCCTTGTTACGCCAGAAACCGGAGATGGAGGGAATCCCTATCGTTTTTCTATCCGCCAAGGGCCAGGAAAGTGAGATCAATGAGGGCTTGAAGGCCGGCGCGGAAGAATACATCCTGAAGCCATTCGCACCAGATGAGTTGATCAAACAGGTTAAGCAGATCTTGACGAAGTACGGAAAGTCCTGATTTCAGGTTCCTGTGAGGCGTTTCGAATTATGAGTGCCGTTATCCTGGAAAGCAGTCTCGTGCATTACGAGGCTATAGGGCGTGGTAGGCCTGTGCTTTTCCTCCATGATTGGCTAGGATCATGGCGCTATTGGGTTCCCACGATGCTGAACCTTTCTTCGTCCTACAGATTGTACGCGCTGGATTTCTGGGGATTTGGAGATTCGGACAAAGTTCGGACCCGGTATTCGATTGAAGGGTACGTCTATCAAGTATCCCTCTTCATGGATCAAATGGGGATTCCTGCCGTTCCCATGATTGGCCATGGGCTCGGCGGTATTGTGGCGGTCGATTTCGCCTTGCGAATGCCGCATCTGGTCGAGCAGCTCATGTTGGTCAATGTACCGCTGTCAGGCAATCAGATCAGCAGAACCCTAACCGGCTTCACCGGCGGCGATAATCCTGCAGCGCGGATACTGGGACGGCGATTGAATGCTTACGAAGAGGTTGCACTTGAAGCCAGCAAGACTGATGGAGATGCCGTTGTCCAGAGCGTGCAATCCTTCATGAGCCAGGATTTGGGAGAACAGCTGGAAGATCTGGATCTGCCCATCATGTTAGTGTACGGCACGCAAGACCCGCTCATCCAGATTCCAGACAGTAACCTCTTCGAAGATTTGGATTACAATGTGAACACATTCCTGTTCGATGGGGCGCAACACTATCCCATGCTCGAAGAAACGAGTAAATTCAACCGGCTACTGCTCGACTTCCTCATTCACAAGGATCAATGGGACGCAATCCAGCTCAAGGATAGCTGGCGACGGCGCATGCGCTGATCGGGACGCAGATTCCCGGGAACGGCGACGGCTCGGTAAAATGGTAAAGCAAGCCGGTGGAACCACACAAAAACCCCGTGGACAACACGGGAAACTCCCCTCCCAGGAACGGGATGCAGGCAACCCCTGGATCGTAGGGGGCATGGTCCGGTTTTTGGTGGGACTCACCTTTCTGGCTGCATTGATCGTGCCCACCGGATTGCTCCGGATTATCTCCCCGGCATTAGGAAGCGAACAGCTGCCTACCCCAGAGTCGGGTCTGGCCATTATCCCTTTGGGAGGCCCAACCGCGACACCGACACCGGTCGTAGCAGAGGAGACGCCTCACAAGTATCGCGCCGGTATCATTGCAGGCCACACGGGCAGCGACAGCGGCGCCGTTTGTCCGGATGGTCTCCAGGAAGTTACGGTTAACATGGTCATCGCCCAACAGGTGGTGGCCCTCCTTGAGGAACGCGGCTGGGAAGTAGATCTCCTGGAGGAGTTCGACCCGCGTCTTAACGGGTATCAGGCTGATGCCTTGTTGTCCATTCACGCCGATTCCTGCGTCTATCCGGGGAAGACCGGCTTCAAGGTAGCGCGCGCTGAATCCAGCTACATTCCCAGCGACGAGGATGCGCTGGTCGGCTGCATTGTGAAGTACTACCGGGGGCGTACAGGTCTGGAATTCGATGCCAACACGATCACATTCGATATGACACGGTACCACGCTTATTATGAGATCGACCGCAATACACCGGCAGCGATTATCGAGGTAGGCTTCATGCTCGACGATCGCGCATTGTTGGTAGACCGTCCGGAGTTAGTCGCGCAAGGAATTGTCGAGGGACTGGTATGTTTCGTTGAAGGCGAAGAAGGCAGATGAATTTCTCCCTGTTGCCCGGCATGACAGTTGCTCCGGGCCCGGTCCTGGCTGAGGAGCTCTCGGCCTTCTCCGGGGCCCGGTTGCGCTTGGTGCGCTTGCCGCTGGAGGGGAGTACGCCCGACACGATAGGTATCTGGCGCGATGCCGGCACCGCCGCGTTTATCCTGCAACTTTTGAGCGCCGAGGTAGGAAGGACCCCGACGTCGCCGCAAAGCTTTGTCGATAGCATGAGCAACGCCATCGAAACTTTTCTCACGCAAGGAGTTCGCGACGTCGAGGTACAAGACGCCCCCAATCGCGCCGACCGGGGCTGCGGCGTGACCTGGCATAGCGGGCAAGAATTTGGCGCCTGGTTCATGGATGTACGACAACTCCTGCACTTGCGCTTTGGCGCCGCACTGCAGGTGGGATTCCCGGCGCTCGCGCCCTCCACCCCTTCACGATATGGCCCTGCGCCGGCCATCGAAGAGTTTGCGTTCCTCGAAGCCTGTTTCGAATGTTTGAAAGCCGCCGACTGGGCAGGGGTGCAGCTCTATTGGCGGAACATTGCCGATTTGAGAGACTACGATGGCCCCCTCCGCTTTGTCCGTCACTATCTGGATCGTTTCCCAGAACAGGTCTTTTTTGTCACCCAGTACGCGAACGTCAACACCGCAGCTTCTCCGGAATCGCGGGGAGATCAATACGTGGAATTGTTGACGTTGCTGGCACAGTATGATCGCATCATCGGCGCCTGTGGGTTTCCCTGGCGGGCCGATGTATCTCCAGATGCAGAGCTGGCCTGGCTGCACCCCGACGGCGCACCACGGGCGACCGTAGCGCGGGTGGCAGAACGCCCCAAAATGCCGGATCGCTTTCGGCTCCAAATGGGATGGCCCACCGAGGTGCGGTACTATACGCAATACTATGGCGAGAACCAACAGATCTACGCGAGTTGTTGTGGCATGGTCGGCGGTCACAATGGCGTAGATATGCGAGTGAACCGCGCCGCACCCACGACCTCCCCAATCCGCGCCTGCCTGGATGGCACCGTGAGTCAGGTCGCCCTGGATAACACCGGCTACGGTCATCACTTGCGAATCCGCAGCTATGGGCCTGACAACGAAGAGATTACGGCCATTTATGCCCATTTATCCCGCATCGACGTCTCTGTGGGGACGCTGGTGCATCGCGGGGACGTCTTGGGAATGGCAGGGTCCACCGGTTTCAGCACCGGGGCCCATCTTCACTTCGGCATTCGGGTCCAGGGTATCCGCATCCCGGCAATCAACGATTGGCTCAATCCCCGGCCCTACCTCGATCCACCCGCGCCGGGACTCCCGCGAACACAATACGCGCGAACTTACGTTCTGTTGCCCCCCACCGCTGACGCCTCCTGGGCTGTGGCGGTCGTTGCAGCTGCGTGGGACACACAACGGTTCACCATTGGAGGCAGCGCCGATGACGCTGGTATCGGCGAGTTGGATTTCCGCAGGATTATTGCTGTAAATCCGGAGGAATGGGGAGATGATCTGGGGAAGTTCTTCAACACCCACTATCCCGGCGTCAGGTACGTCCCCATCGAAGCGGCCTCGCCGTCAGAACTGACAGACCAGTTGCACGAGATTCCGGCGCTGCCGGATCGCCCCCCCCAGCATCCCCCGTCACCGCGCGGCCTGCCGCGGGCAACCTATGCGCGAACCTACCTGTTGCTTCCGCCATCGCTGGATGCGCAGTGGGCAAAGGCAGCCGTGGAAATGACCTGGGATCGTTACCGTCTCACGGTCGGAGGCAGCGCCGATGATGCCGGGATTGGGGACCTGGAGTCAAAACGTGTGATTGCCATCAACCCGGATGCCTGGGGAGAGGATTTAGAAGCCTTTTTCAAGGAATATTACCCCGGCGTAGTCTTCAGTCCCGTGATTGCAGCAACAGTTGAAGACCTGCGGGCAGTTCTCAGGGGAATCGATGTATCATAAGTGTGGGGAGCGCTTGCCTTTCTGAAAGTTTTCGCTAAACTGATAGTTAGTTCCTAATGTATCCAACCCATCTATGAAAGGAGCCACGCTATGTACCATAAGCTGATCATTGCAGGCCATCTGGGCCGGGACCCAGAAATGCGTTACACGCCGGACGGCACACCGGTAACCAATTTCTCAGTAGCAACAACCCGAAAATGGAACAACCCGGACGGGTCGCAAGGCGAGGAAACGATCTGGGTGCGGGTCACCGTTTGGCGACGCCAGGCCGAGATCGCGGCCCAGTACCTCTCCAAAGGGCGATTGGTGCTGGTTGAAGGTCGCCTAACCCCGGACCGCAACAGCGGCGGCCCGCGAATCTGGACTGCGCAAGACGGCTCGCCCCGGGCCAGCTTCGAGATGACGGCAGACCGGGTGATCTTCCTGGGAGGTCGCGACTCCGGAGGGGGAGCGGCCGAAAGCGCGAGCGACTCCGGGCAGGCCTACTACCCTGAGGAGGAGATTCCCTTCTAGCGCCGGAACCCTATTGACATGACAACAGAGGGGCTGGTTGCCCCTCTGTTGTTGCAGAAGCATGTGGGCCACGATTGCTGGCTCTGTATAGACACAGAAAGGAGTTCGTCAATGAACGAGCCGAAACCCAAACCGCTAAACGTTGAACTACCCGGCGAATTGGAACCGGTCTATGCCAACTTCGCGCTGATTGCCCATTCCAGATCTGAAATCTTCCTCGACTTCGCACAGGCTATGCCCAACCAACCGAAAGTGCGCGTCAAGGCGCGTGTGGTGATGACGCCGCTGAATGCCAAACTCTTGCTCCGCGCCTTGCAGGAGAATCTGGCGAAATATGAGGCTACAAATGGAGAAATCCCGCTCCCGGGTCAGGGCGAAGATCTGGCGCGGGCATTCTTTGGCGGCATCCGCCCTACAACACCGGAGGAATGAGTTGAGTACCGCATTGCAGGATTGGTTGGAGAGGTTGACGGAAGAGGCGCAGGCCGATTTCGAGGTCCGAAACGCTGCACGCGACGAGGTCTTGAACATGAGTCGCGAGCTGATCCGGCTCTGTTCGCACGCCATCCGCGCCGGACACCGGAAGAATCGTACCGAAGCCTATGCTACCTTGGCAGAAGCGGACCAGGTCGTTGTCGCGATGCGAACGTTACTGACGCCCTATCCCGACCTGTTCCACGCCGGATATACCCAGGATGCCCTCAAAGAGTGGATCGAGGCCCGGTTGACTCTCGCCCTGGTGGGCAACGAGCCTATGCCCGCTATCGACCCGGAGATTCCCTACGCTACCTACCTGAATGGATTATGTGAGGCTGCCAGCGAATTACGCCGCCGGTGCCTCGATTGCATGCGCCATGGGGAAATGGATGAAGCCGAACGCCTGCTGGCCGCAATGGATGCCGCCTACGAGGTTTTGATGTCCTTCAGTTTCCCGGACGCCATTACCGGTGGATTGCGACGTCGCGTGGACCAACTGCGGGCGGTACTGGAGCGAACCCGGGGAGATCTTACGAACAGCTTGCAGATTCAACGGTTACTGCAAGCCCTGGAATCGGAAGCCGCCTGAAATTCAACCCGCTGTAAGCGTGGAAACCGAGGGCGGCCCTTGGGTCGTTCTGGTGTGCAGCTCACGAGCTGTTTGACAGTTGAAAGCCTTAGCGTATACTTTTCGTGGCGTTGTGGACATTTTCCTGGAACCCGGAAACCTTGCTGGCGTTGACAGTGCAACGGAGTTCACTTCGCCCAGCGATAAGAGCCAGGCGAGGAGTTTTCATGCAAGCATTGATAACAGGCGGAGCCGGATTCATCGGATCACATCTGGCAGAATCCTTATTGGCAGATGGAGCCGGCGTCACCGTCGTCGATAACCTCTCTACAGGGTATCTGAAGAACGTGCAGCACTTATTGGACCATCCCCGGTTCCGGATGGTGGTCGAGACGGTCACGAATGAGATTGTGATGGACCGCTTGGTCGCCGAGTCTGACGTCGTGTTTCATCTGGCGGCCGCGGTTGGCGTCGAGCTTATCGTCCAGGATCCGGTGCGGGTTATAGAGACCAACGTGTTAGGAACCCGCGCCGTCTTGAAAGCTGCAGCTCGCTACCGGCGGAGAGTGCTGCTCGCTTCGACATCGGAAATCTATGGCAAGAGCGAGGCCATCCCCTTCTCCGAAGAAGCGGATCGTGTGTTGGGGCCAACGACCAAAAGCCGGTGGTGCTACTCCACCTCGAAGGCAGTCGATGAATTCCTGGCGCTGGCATATCATCAGCAAATAGGACTACCCGTTGTCATTTGTCGATTCTTCAATACTGTAGGTCCCCGACAGACAGGGCAGTACGGCATGGTCGTTCCTAGATTTGTGAAACAGGCTCTGCGCGAGGAGCCTATCACGGTGTATGGAGACGGGTTGCAAACACGCTGTTTCTGTGATGTCCGGGATACGGTTCGAGCCGTGAGAACATTGGCGGCCCGGACGGACATCAATGGAGAGGTTTTCAATGTTGGCGCCACGTATGAAGTCTCGATCGTGAAACTGGCAGAATGTATTCTAGAAGCAGTGCAACGCCGGGGGCCTGGCGCCCAACATAGAGGAAAAGATCGCATACAGTTCATTTCCTATGCAGAAGCATATGGCAAAGGGTTCGAGGATATGCGGCGTCGGGCGCCAGACATCAGGAAGATCAACACTTTGACGGGATGGCAACCCGAAATTCCTCTGAAAGATACCATAGAGTACATCCTTGAAGATCATCTTCATGGGAAAGCGTTTACAGACTAGGTTCTGGCATTATTCGTGCGGTTCGATTTATAGGAGGTAGCCGATGGTCCCACAACAAGCTGACTTGGTTGGAAGTACCCTGGGACAGTACCAGATTCTCGATGAACTGGGGCGCGGAGGGATGGCGATAGTCTACAAAGCCTGGCAGCCCTCGCTGCGGCGGTACGTCGCACTCAAGGTTCTGCTCCCTTATCTGATAGATGATCACGAATTCGTTCAGCGGTTTCAGCAAGAGGCGATTGTTGCTGCCAACCTCAACCACACGAACATTGTGACAATCTACGAGGTCGGCCAACAAGAGGGCAGGATTTTTATCACCATGGAGTACGTGGACGGGCGATCGCTCGAACAATTAGTCCTTGATGAAGGTGGGATCCCGCTTGACCGCACGGTGCGCATCCTGCAACAGGTTGCGGATGCCCTGGACTACGCGCACCAGCGCCGTTTTGTCCATCGGGACATCAAGCCGGCCAATATCCTGTTGACCTCAGAAAACCATGTCGTCATTACCGATTTTGGGATTGCTAAAGCCCTTGAGGGTTCCGGGGCCACAGCGCGCTTGACGACATCAGGAGCAATTTTGGGAACACCGGCGTATATGTCTCCGGAACAAATCCAGGGGCAGGCAGTTGATTACCGGACCGATTTGTACTCTTTTGGCATCGTAGCCTATGAGATGTTGAGCGGGCAAGTTCCATTTGACGGCACAACGACGGCCTTGCTCTACGCACAAGTCAACAATCCCCCGCCCAGCATCGTCCAGCTCAATCCGTCTTTGCCCGCCCACATCGAGTGGGTGCTCTCACGAATGCTTGCCAAATACCCCTCCGAAAGATTCCCCAACGCCCGCGAATTCGTCAAAGCTCTGGAGAACGAAGGAGCAGGCGCCGCTCCCGTAGTACCAGTAGGGGCTCCGCAAACGGTCCAACGCGGAGGAACAACCGTTATGCCTGCGGGCGAGCAGAGCCCGCCCGCCTATGTACCCCCACCTATGTACCCTGTTCCCACGGCGCAGGCCTGGCAACAACAGCCGCAACAGCCGCAACAGCCGCAAGCCGGCTGGGCGCAAATGGGGGAGCCTATAGGGCAGACGGCAACACCACCAAAGAAGAAGCGACGGTTAGGGATCGTGCTGATTCCCATTCTTCTGGTGATCGTCGCAGTCGCTGCATACTTTGCGATCCAATACTTCGTGCTTCAGAATCCAGAACGGCTGGTATCGAAAGCAGAAGACTTCATGGCGTCCGGAGAGTATGATGACGCTGCCGAATCCTACGAAAAGGCTCTGGATCGCTCACCAGATGATGTCGAGGTTATGACACAATTGGGGTGGGCTTATTATTATCAACAGAATTACACGGCAGCCTATGATACGTTCTCGGAGACTCTCCGGTTAGAGCCGTTAGCGGAAGATGCATTGGAAGGACTGGCGCGCACCTACGAGGCTGAAGGAAAAGCCGACCAGGCGATTGCAGTTGCCGTAAAAATGCTTGATCATGGATATGGCAACAAAGCTGCGCCGGTGCTCGAGAGTCTGGGGGAGAATGGGAACGCAGACGCGTTATTGCTTTTGAGCGCCCATTATGCCAGTACCGGGCAGACCAACAAACTAGAAGAGATCAATGAGAAGGTAGGTTCCTTAATCCCCGAGAAGCAGGCAGTGAATCTTGAAAATCGCGTCCTGTTTCTCGGATATGATCTTCAGACTCTGCCTGAGAACCAAATCGAAGTTTCGCTATATTTCGAGGCATTGGATGACCTCCCGGCAGGGTATTCCCTGTTCATGCACGGCGTTCCGGCAACACCCGCGCTTTTGCCGGAAGATCGCCAGGAGTCCGGATTCCTCAATTTCGACCATGCCCTGGAAACGCCATCAGTAGAGTGGGTGCGAGGTGCGATCTATCGTGATAAATCAGTCCAAGAGATTGTGCCGGGGGTCTTCCGTTTCCGTTTCGGGTTCTGGCACGTCGATTCGCGAACTTACTTGATGCGAGAGGACGATCCGGAAAATCGCACGATCAATCTGGATTGGAAGTTCCTATTTCCTGAGACCGCTGATCAGGATCAACACGTGGTGTGGGGCGTCAAGATGTACGAAATGGGAAATTTCGAGGCTGCGCTGAATGCGTTGGACCCCCTACAGAACACGGGGCGACTGGATGTACTGTTGCCTTTGAGCTCGATATATGCTGACATGAACGATGCCAGGAGACAGGACATCAACGCACAAATTGCTGCCCAGATTCAACAACCCATGGAGGTCAATCTGGATGGCCTCGTCAAGGTCATGGGAGCGACGGTCTACTATGACCAGGATGCCGGCGAGACCCACATCGAATTCTACTTCGAGTGCCTGGCAGACCTGGATAAGGATTACGTTTTATGGATCCACGCCCATCCCAGAAACCCCGAGCTGCTGCCAGAAGCATTTGCAGAAGTTGGCTACCAAAACCTCGACATGTCTCCCGCGCCGCCGACCTCCGAATGGAAGGTGGGAGCGGTTGTTCAGATACACAAAGTCACACCCAACCTGGCTCTTGGCGAGTGGCAGTTCAAGTTTGGTATCTGGGATACAGTATCAAAAGAGCGACTCAAGGTCATTGGCACGGATGCAGGCTCGGTGGAACTAGATTGGGTTTCGATTCCGTAGGTAGACCTTGTCCAGGATCGCCGCCATTGAGTCTGAGAGCCGGAATTGTGCTTCGCATACCGCGCCTGACTCTCGATAAGGTTGCGTTTAGCATACCTATCAACGCATCGCTGCGCGGGTCGCCACACAGTTGCAGATGACAATGCTTAGTCGATGGCAGAAATCAATCACGATAGTGATACTGGCAGTTCTTGTTTTCCCCTATATGATGCGCGGCCTGGTACACAATACCGCCTGGCTGGTCCTAAAACCCTTTTTCCCCCGGCCAGCGCATGACACATTATCGATTCCAGCATGCGAGCCAAGGGAGGGACTTTCCTGGCTCGCGCGGGTACTTGAAACCACTATCAGACTGGATCGACAAGACGCCAGATTACCGGCCGAATACGGTTATGTGTTGTGGTTTGAAGGGAAGTGTGACGAAGCCAATGAGGCGTGGCGCACCTCGTTGCAGCTGGATGATGAACGGATATTGTCTGCGTTTGGACTTGTTTGGGCAAACGAAGTTCCACCGGTAGTTTTGAGAGAGCCGCTAAGTGTGTATGCACTCAACAATGGCATCCTGGCCAGAGAACACGGTGCGCCAGAATCTGCCACGGAGTGGTTTTTGCGCTCCCTCTCACTCAGTGTGAGTCGCAAGGCAATCGAAGGCCACCTCAATACCGCCGGCGCCGTGAAACACGAAGAAGAACGCGCGCTATGGCAACAGCTCGCGCTCGAAACACCCCCGGTGGACCCCGACCATTGGTGGGCAGTCGCTCGCCTCGCAGCCCTGGACCAAGACTGGGAACGGGCAGCGGAACTTTATGAACAAGGGGCGAGAATTGCCCCTTCTCCCTATCAGTTCTGGTATGCTTCGGGAACAATGTGGGAGCGGTCAGAAGCTTGGGAAAGCGCGAAGTATGCCTTCGAACAAGCATTGGCAGCGCAACCGGAGGTTGTCTGGCCATACGTGGCGCTTGGGAATCTTGAACGACGTAAAAACGAGTTCGACACAGCCCTGGGATGGTATCAACAAGCCCTTTCCGTGAATCCAACTGTGTTTGAACCCTACTACTACATCGGGCTTATCCGGTATTATCAAGAACTGGATTCCGAAGCCATGACCTACCTGACCCAGGCTACTGCGCTAAACTCAGGGCACGCATGGAGCTTCTATTTCATCGCAAAAATCCAGTTTCGCAATCGTGCTCCGCTCGCTGCAATCGAAACACTTGAGCACGCATTGGAATTGACGTCGCAACCCCCATGGGAATGGTTCCTGCTGTTGGGAGATTGGCAGCTGGAAATGGACGACCGGGAACGGGCGTTGCAGTCCTATGAAAATGCGTTATTGTGGGACGCACCGGTGGATGAAGTCAATCACCGGATCGAGCGCCTTGAGGACGAAAATTGACCGGGGATACGAGTATGCGCGCCGCCGCAAAACCAGTACAGCCGCTGCCCTTGCGGGTGAATTTCTCCTGGACGTTCATCGGCAATACAATCTATGCCGCCTGTCAATGGGGGATGCTGGCTGTAATGTCAAAAGCCGGCTCATCCGCCATGATAGGCTACTATTCACTGGGGTTGGCAGTCACAGCCCCGGTGATTATGTTGACGAATCTACAGTTGCGATACATCCAGGCGACAGATGCTACACGCGAGTATGGATTCAATGATTACTTCACACTACGCTTGATTTCCACGTTTGCGGGCCTGCTGGTGATTGCAATCATGGGCCTGACTTTGTACAATGTGGATAAAGCCAACGTGATCCTTCTCGTAGGTCTGTTCAAGGGCATCGAAGCCATTGGCGATATCATCTACGGTCGATTTCAACAAAGCGAGCGGATGGACCGGGTCGCCATTTCAAAAATCGCCAAAGGCATAGGCGGTCTGGCAAGTTTTGGGATAGCCGTTTATTTCTCCCAGGACCTGCTGATTGGACTTATCACACAGACCGTGTTTTGTTTACTTGTGATGCTCTTGTATGACACGAAGAACCTGCGCCAGATGGTGCACTTCTCTGTCAATGATATTCTCAAGGTGGGCCAAAGCCTCCTACAATCCGATCAGCGCTGGAAAAGGATCGCACGGCTGATGATGTTGGCCCTCCCACTTGGAATCACGACCATGTTGGTTTCTCTGCGTGTGAGCGTGCCGCGCTTTTTTATCGAGCATTATCTAGGAGAGAACGAACTCGGAATCTACACGGCCCTGGCATACATTCAAACGGCCGGAAACACTGTTGTAGCGCTTGCCCTGGGGCAATCCGCCAGTCCACGGATGGCGAGTTACTATCGTGATGGGAAGAAGCGCGCTTTCCTGATGCTACAAGCAAAACTGGTCGTGATTGGCTTGCTCTTGGGAGGCGCCGGGGCGTTGTTTGCGGGTTTCTTTGGGGAGCTGGTTTTGTCGGTGCTCTACACTCCCGAGTATGCCGCATACACTCACACTTTCGTATGGATCATGTTGTCATCGGCGTTTGTCTATGTTGCCACCCTTCTTGAAACTGGGTTGATCGCAAGCCGGCGACTGGTCATGCAAATCCCGGTTTTGGTGCTAACGGTACTTGCGAGCGCGGCATTTTGCTATGGGTTGGTACCGGCACAAGGTATTTTCGGCGCTGCAGTAGCTTTGCTGGCCACATCCATCGTACAAGTCGTCTTGTACCTGGTGATTTTCGCGGTACCCAGAGGCGAGTCATAGCGTTGATGCAAGAGACAGCGGCTCTACGATCTCCTACCCACCCACAGACATGGCGCCTATGGGTTCTCAAACAGCCCGTTCTGTGGTTCTGTGTCGCCCTCATAGTGCGGCTGGCTGCGGCGGTGATCTTGCACCTCTACTCAGTGTCAGCCGGATACGAGGGGTTCATTGTTGAGGCCAATGCCGATGATCAAAAATATTGGCAAATAGCAACCCTCTTGTTCAACAACCGCCCCGCGGTCTGGGTTCCGAATATATTCCCCTATGTTCTCGTCGCGGTGTTCAAGGTTTTCGGGTTCTCACTGGTTTCCGCCAAACTACTGAGTATTGTATTTGGTTCCCTCGTGGTGTACATGAGCGTCAAGATCGGGCGCTTGCTACTCACTTCGCGGCCAGGACCCACTGCACCGGAGGCAAGAGAGATCCGCTGGCGATTAAACGCAATAGGACTCATCCTTACCTTTTATCCTACGGCCCTGTACCACAGCACCCAACTCTCAAAAGAACCCCTGCTGGTTTTCTTGGGCCTGGGAGCCTTCTATTCGGCTTTGAGATTCCTGACAAAGCCCAACGCAAAGGCATTTTCCTTCCTGAGTGTTTATCTGATCTTCCTCTATGGCTTCCGTGAATACGCCGCCATCATCTTCGTCGTTTGCATGGCGGTTTTCGTGCTGTTGTATTGGAATAGCGGGTCTGCGCGGAAAATCGCCTATATCAGCTCTTTTCTCTTTGCAGCGGCTGTTGTACCCTACCTGTTGGGGTATGGGTGGTTTGCTACCGGTTATATGATCCCCTTACTAAGAACAGACGTTATTTCAGGCTGGCATCAACGAAGCGCACGAGGCGGCAGCGCTCTGGATATTGTACTGGACTTCAATAATCCGGTACAGTTTGCCGTCAACTATGTCTATAGCTTCTGCACGCACATGTTCGGCCCGTTTCCCTGGCAGTTGCGATCTGCAACGCATTTCGTCGCCCTACCCGAAGCCGTGGCGCTATGGTGGCTATTGAGAGCCTGGATTAAAGGCGTCGTCTCCTTTTTCCGATTCCGAGCCAGGCCCGGACAGTTATTGCTGATGTTCAGTATCGTGTATAGCGGAGCAATCGCCTTGTTCAATGGCAACTTAGGCACCGGTATGCGCCTCCGCATGCTATCGTTCAGTCTGTTCATCATCTACGCACTTGTCAATGGGCCTTTTCTGCGCCTGGTGGGGCTGAAACCGCCTGAGGCGCCCTCCTGAGTACGGAGAGGGAGTAATGGAACACCAGACCAAACTACTCATGGCGACCACAGTCGCTACAACTCTGCGGGCTTTTCTGCTGCCTTTCGCCAGGCATTTCCGTGAGCAGGGTTGGCAGGTCGATGCGTTGGCGCAAGGCGTTTCAACTAATACCGACTGCGTGGCAAACTTCGACCGGGTTTGGGAAGTCACATGGTCACGCGATGCATTTAGCGCGCGGAACTTCGCGCCCGCAAGGCAAATTCAAGACCTCGCGCGGCAAGAAGGATACCAGATTGTACATGTACATACGCCGGTAGCTTCTTTCGTAACGCGTTTCGCGTTACGTCGCTTGCGACGCAAGATGGGAATCAAGGTGATCTATACCGCCCATGGATTCCACTTCTACCAGGGCGGCGCCACACACCGGAACCTGGTCTTCCTCGCGCTGGAAAAGCTGGCGGGGCGCTGGACAGATTACCTGGTCGTATTGAACAGCGAGGACAGACTCGCAGCCGGCAAACATCGCCTTGTTCCGGAAAATCGGATTTGCTATATGCCGGGAATAGGCGTGGATATAGCGAAGTATGATCCGAAACTTATCACGCAGAATGATGTAGAGGCCCTGCGTGACGAGCTCGGGCTTACGCCTGCCGGCCATATCCTCCTAATGATCGCAGAATTCATACCTCGCAAACGCCATGCAGATGTTTTGCGAGCTTTCCAGTTGGTGAACCGGCCTGAAACGCACCTGGCGTTGGCAGGTAGAGGCCCGGATCTAGCAACCATGAAGGAATTAGCAGAAACCCTTGGCATCCAAACCCGCGTGCACTTCTTGGGGTACCGGCGGGATATCCCCGTCCTGCTCAGGGCCGCCGATGTCACGCTCTTGACGTCGAGCCAGGAGGGCCTGCCGAGGAGTGTAATGGAATCGCTCTGTTTGGAGACCCCCGTGATTGGCACCGACATCCGTGGGACACGAGATCTGGTCGGAACTGAGTGTGGGTTATTGGTCCCGGTGGGCGATATCGAGGGATTGGCCAAGGCCATGACCTGGATGCTGGAGCATCCCGAACAGGCGCGCGAGATGGGACGGCGAGGGCGCGAGCGTATGGCGTCCTACGACCAGGAGCGCATCGTAGCATTGCACGAAAAGCTCTATGCCCACGCTTTAGCCGGCGAAGGCCTGGTGTTGACGTGAGCCACCCAACGATCAAACGATCCCTGGACTTTGTGTGCGCCGTGCTATTTCTGGTCATCACGGCGCCAATAATGGCAGCCATCGCCGCCGGCGTTGCCCTTAAGTTGGGTTCTCCGGTGCTATTTCGGCAACCCCGGGCCGGGCTAAACGGTCGCATATTCGAGATTGTCAAATTCCGAACCATGACGGAGGAGCGAGATGCACACGGTGAGTTATTGCCCCCGGCATCGAGACTCACACGGTTCGGACGTTTTCTACGCGGCGCCAGCCTGGACGAACTTCCTCAATTGTGGAATGTGCTACGTGGAGAGATGAGCCTGGTAGGGCCGCGCCCGCTGCTTGTGGACTACTTGCCTCTGTATTCTCCCGAACAGGCGCGCCGGCATGAAGTGCGTCCCGGCATCACGGGGTGGGCGCAAGTACAGGGACGGAATGCGATTAGCTGGGAAGAGAAGTTTGCCCTGGATGTCTGGTATGTTGACCACCAAAGCCTGGGACTCGATCTCAAAATTGTCCTGCTCACACTCCAGAAACTCGTGAAACGAGAAGGCATCTCTCCACGCGACCGACTTATTATGCCCAAATTCACAGGCTCCGAACCTGATACCAATTGATCGTGCAAGTCTTAGCGGAGAAGATTGGGAATGAATGAACACAAACGTGTGATGATCGTAGGTGCAGGCTGGGACCAGGTTCCCATCATCCAGGAAGCGAAACGCCAGGGACATTTCGTCGTAGCGCTTGACGGCAACCCGAATGCCTGCGGTCTGAAATACGCAGACAAAGCGCGCATTGTCAGCACCCGGGACGTCGAAGGCGTGCTTGCCGCCGCACAGGCGGAAAAGATCGACGCCATCACCTATATGATTACGGAATCGCCCTTGTATGCCATTCGCCACGTGGTCGAAGCCCTGGGGTTACCGGGGCCTAGTGAGAAAAGCGTTGCCGCCACGGTAAGCAAGGTGCGAATGCGCGAGATTTTCGAGGAAGCGCGAATGCCAAATCCTGGATTTGGCAAAGCGACGACGCTCCCTGAAGCCCAGACTCTCGCCTCAAAGATTGGCCTGCCGCTGGTCATGAAACCGGCGGATGTTGGGGGACAGCTTGGACTATTCAAAATCACCGATTTCGATCAGATAGACGAACACTTCGCCGAATCCCAAGCCGAATCCGTGGACGGTACGGTGATCCTGGAAGAATGGTTGGCAGGCTATGAAGTGAATGTCGTGGCGATTGTCGTCTCCGGGAAGATCAGGACCATGACGGTATCCGATCGCATCAAACACCCTTCTGGGGCATTTGGGATTGTGGCGCGACACTTATATCCAGCACAGTGCACACCCAAAGATTTGATACGCATACAAGAGATCTGCGAGAGCGCCGCCTCCGCGATGGAAATCCATACGGGCATCGTGTTTCCACAATTGATCGTAACTGCGACCGGTCCCAGAATTGTCGAGACCGGCGAACGCATACCCGGTGGGGTGATGAAAGAACTGTTCGAATTGGTCACCGGCTACGACCTGGTCAAGTTCCAACTGGATATCGCGCTTGGTAAATGCATGGACTCCCTTGAGACCTATCGCAACCACCCTGGCTACCGGGCGGTAACAGTCAAATTCCTGACGGCGGAACCGGGCTCACTGCGGCCTGGACGCGTGGTAAGCATGACGGGACGCAGTGAAGTGTTGGCGCTCCCGGGGATAGTCGCTGCAGAGTACTACAACACGCCGATGGCGCCTCAAGAGATCATTCCCTTAAGAAACGCGAGAGGCCGATTTTTCTTTTTGATAGGCGTGGGAGAAACCAGAGAAGAAGTCATAGCTCTCACCGATAGCGCATCAAAAAGACTCAATTTCCTGGATAAGAACGGCGAAAGCCTCAATCTGGAATACGCGATATAGCGAACAGCGTCAGGGGCGACTGAGAAACGCAGAGTTTACTTGTTTATGGGATGCATCCAATGAAAGATCTTGTCATTTTCGGAGCCGGCGCTGTGGGACGTCTTGTCTGTCAAATCGCGTCGGATATCAATGCCGCAGCTCCAACGTGGCATTTACGCGGTTTCTTAGCGCACGATTCTCCACAGCCAAAGGAACTGTGCCGGCTACCCTTGCTCGGCGACGCCCAATGGCTGCAACAGCGACCCGACGTCCACGTTGTGGTCGCGATCGGGGATTCCGTCTCGCGACGCAAGGTAGTGAGCGAATTGACATCCCTGGGACACGAGACCTTCGCGACCCTGGTGCATCCAACCGCCTGGATAGGTTCCCGCGTGAAGATCGGAACCGGCAGCATCATCTATCCGGGGAGCCTGATTGATCCAGATGTAACCATTGAATCGCACGCCCTCATCAACAAGAGCTGCACCATAGGCCATGATACGGTGATTGAAGCCTATGCTACCCTCAGTCCAGGCGTCAATATCGGCGGTTCGGTGGCCATTGGGGAAGGGTGTGAGTTCGGCATCAACAGCGCGACTGTACAGGGGATCAACATCGGGCATTGGTCGGTCATTGGCGCAGGGGCGACTGTAATCAGCGATCTGGACGCAAATGTGACGGTCGTGGGCGTTCCGGCGCGTGTTATCCGCACCCGCGAAGAGGGATGGCACAGGGCATGACTCAGAGTGCGCCCTGATGCCCTGAGCCTGAGAACGGGAAACTCAACGCAGCAAAACGGCCAAATCCTCGGGGCTGGTAACCGGTGGGTAACAAGTATGTTGCCGGCAAACGTAGGCGGTTGCATGTCCCGCCTGCTGTTCACGTCCCGCCAGCAAGGCGGGCAGTTCGCGCGCGCCGGCAGCCACCAGACGATGCGGATTGTATCCCGCCTGTGCAACCTCGAGCAAAGCGCGAACCTCTTCGGCGCCTGGATTGCCCACCACGGCAACCTCGGTCGTCGCAGTGGTCGCAGCTGTAAGGGCGATCAACCATTGCCCAAAGCCCAAGGGATAGTCGCTCAAGAAAGATTGGACGTCACGCAGATTCCTGCGCGCCAGGTCAGCATCACGAGGCCCGGCGCCTAACCGCGCCAATTCAAGCAGTACCGTCACGGCGACCGCATTGCCGGAAGGTACAGCGTTATCCTGCACTTCTCTAGGACGCACAACGAGCGCTGGCCCATCATCAGCTGTATCGTAGAAGCCAGCACCGGCGCGGAAATGTTCCAGAACCACCGCTACCAATTCCCCGGCAACGCTATAGTAGTCAGGGTCGAATGTGGCCTGATAGAGTGCGAGCAGACCATAGGCAAGATGCGTGTAATCCTCAAGAAATCCCGCTACTTTCGCCGCGCCGTTATACCATGTATGCCAGAGACG
>JAFGNR010000010.1 GCA_016926915.1 Anaerolineae bacterium | reverse complement strand
GTCGCCGTCGCCAGATTTCACTGCTAACCACGAAGACAACTACCAGCCCATTGAGCGCGATAATGAAGGCGGAGGGAACTTGCATGGCCCGCTGGAGTTTGTTGGCGCCCACCAGCAGGGCGCCAAAGAGGAACGCTGCTGGAATGGCGCCGATCGGATGGAGTTGCCCAAAGAGTGCTGTGACAATGCCGTTGAATCCTGCGCTTCCGGTAAATCCGGTGGCCGATCCGTCGGTGATCATTCGGTAATTGAGCCCATAGACTTGAATGGCGCCGGCCAGTCCGGCAAAGGCGCCGCTTAGGACCAGCGCGATCACAACGTGCCGGGGTACCGGAATGCCGCCGTATCGTGAGGCGTGCGGGTTGTAGCCGACGGCCCGAATGCGATATCCCAACGTCGTTCGCCACAGCAATATGTAGACCAGTACCGCCAGGATCACGGCAATCAATGCGCCCAGGTGCAGCCGGGTGGGAGCCAGCCGCGGCAGGTGGTAGGCTTCCGGCAAGCGGGCTGTCTGCGGAATCTGCGAGGCCAGTTCGGCCTGCGCCGGGTCGATCATCGGACCGCGCAGTAGGTAGTTCATGATCTGCACGGCAATGGCGTTCATCATGACCGTGCTGAGGATTTCGTTGACGCTGAAATGTGCTTTCAAGAAGCCCGGCGCAAACCCCCACAAGGCGCCGCCCAGGAATCCGGCCAACAATGCCAGGGGGACGACAAGCCACCCGGAGGAGTTCGGCAAGCTGATCCCTACCAGGGTGCCCAGAATGGCGCCGATGATCATCTGCCCCTCGCCGCCAATGTTGATCACATTCCCCCGGTAGGCGATGCAGATACCCAGGCCCACCAACAGCAGCGGAATGGCTTTGACTGCCGTCTCGGCGATGGCGTTGCCGCTGCCGAATGCGCCTTCCAACAGCGCGCCGTAGGCGCGGATCGGGTTCGCGCCCAGGACCAGGAGCATGAAAGCGCCGATCACCAGCGCGGCCAGCACTGCCAGCACCGGCAGCAGCGCGTCTATGATCTGTGCGAAGTCCAATTTGGAGAGCCATTTTTGCATGGGGAGTCCTCCTGTTACTTGCCTGGGGATTTGAGTGATTCGGGAGCGACCGGCAGCGTCTGGATTCGTTTTCCTGTCGCTGCATAAATCGCGTTGCAGATGGCCGGCGCGGTTGGAATCGACGGCAACTCGCCGATGCCTTTGGCGCCGTAGGGACCTGCTGCGACGGGGTGTTCGACGATGTGGAGTATCAGCTCGGGCATATCGCCTATGAGTGGGATCTGGTAATCGGCCCAACGACGGGTCTGGGGAACGCCGTCCTCCAGGCGATATTCTTCGCTGAGCGCAGTCCCGATACCCATTACAATGCCGCCTTCGATCTGCCCCAACAGCGCGCGCGGGTTGATGGCGCGCCCGCCGTCGCTGGCTGCTACGATGCGCAATACCTGCACTTTGCCTGTGGCTTCATCGACGGCCACCTGGGCTGCCTGCACGCCAAACCCGAACGCTACGTGCATGTCCCCGCCCTGACCCAGTGGGCGCGTCTCCGGTGCGTGATAGTGGTACGTAAGCCGCGTCTCACGTCCTTCATTCTGAAGCCACGCGACGGCTTCTGCCAGCGTCGCGACCCGGTCGCCCGACCGGATTTCACCGCCGGCAAAGCTGAGCGTTTGTGGATCGATGTCCCAACGCTTTGCCGCCGTGGTTGCGATGCGCTGTCGCATGCCCTCGGCTGCCAGCCGCGCGGCGTTGCCCGTCACGAAGGTCTGCCGGCTGGCCGTGGTCGGGCCGCCATCCGGTGTCAGATCGGTATCAGAGAGTAGGACGCGCACTTTCCCAAACGGCAGGCCCAGCACTTCGGCCACACATTGCGCTACGACCGTAGTGAGACCTTGCCCCATATCGGCGGAGCTGCTGCGCACTTCGGCCGTACCGTCGGGGAATACCTCGACGTCTGCCGCTGCCGCATCATCGGCGCCGCCGCCCAGGCCGGTGTTCTTGTATGCTGCCGCCATGCCCCAGGCAATGCGTACGTGGGGTATCTCGGGGGGCGGCGGCAGCTGCGCGACCTGCTCCTCGACCCAGGCCAGGCAATCGAGCAGGCCGACGCTCTCGCGGAGCAGTTGTCCGGTAGCCGTGGTCGAACCGACCTGCAGGGCGTTCTTGCGTCGCAGCTCGAAGGGGTCCATGCCTAACGCGTGCGCGAGGATATCCATGTTCTGCTCCACCGCAAACGCCGATTGGGTCACCCCGAATCCCCGGAACGCGCCCGCCGGTGGGTTGTTGGTGTACATGGCGTAACAATCGACCTTGGCGTTGGGTACGTCGTAGGGGCCGGTGGCGTGGGTCGTCGCCCGTGTCAGTACCTTGGTCGAGAGGCTGGCATATGCTCCTGCGTCGCCTACTAGCTCCGCCTCCACCGCAGTGAGGGTTCCGTCTTTTCTCGCGCCGGTCTTGATCCGGATGACGGTGGCGTGGCGTTTCGGATGGGCTAACAAGGATTCGGCGCGCGTATAGAGGATCTTCACCGGGCGTTGTGTTGCCTCGGCTAACAGCGCAGCGTGAATCTGTCCCATGACGTCTTCCTTGCCCCCGAAACCGCCGCCGATCAGCGCGCCGGTTACGCGGACCTCTTCGTGGGGTAGGCCAAGCGCGGCCGCGACTTGGTCCCGGTCGGCGTAAGGGATCTGCGATCCCACGTAGACGGTCAGTTTGGGATGGGCCTCGTCGTAGCCGGCGGGTACGGCAATGCTGCACTCCGGTTCCATGAAGAAATGATCATAGGTAGGGGTGTGGTATTCGCGTTCCACGATGACGTCTGCCTCTGCAAACCCTTGGGCCACGTCGCCGTGCCGTACTTTGATGTGTTCCAGGAGATTGCCCCCGGCGCGTTCCGCGTGTACTTTGGGCGCCTCCGGCCGGCGCGCTGTCTCGGCGCTGGCCACCGTCTCAAGCGGTTCGTAGGTCACTTGGATCAAATCCAGCGCCTGTGCAGCGATCTCGGGTGTATCTGCCGCTACGATGGCGACCGCGTCTCCCCTGTAACGCACCTTGTCATCGCAGAGGACAGGCCAATCCGCATACACCAGGCCGTGACGGTTGCGACCAGGTACGTCCTGGTGGGTAAGGATGGCGTGGACGCCGGGCAATGCCCTGGCCTGGGAGGCGTCGATGGCAAGAATACGGGCATGGGGGTGTGCGGCGCGCAACGTGGCGCCGTAGAGCATGCCTGCGAAGGCGTAGTCGTCCGTAAAGCGCGCGGCGCCGGTCACCTTTGCGACGACGTCCGGGCGCGGGTGAGAGTGCCCGATCACGGCCAACGGCTCCATGGTCTCGACGTCGATAGGCGGCCGCGGTTCTCCTGTCTGGTATTCGTGGATCGCCGACTGCATGGCGCGCAGGATACTCGCGTATCCCGTGCACCGGCACGCGTTGCGGCCCAGGGCGCGCTTGATCTCCTCATCGGTCACGGGACCGCTCTGGTTTGCGACGTACTTGTTCCAAAAGCCGGCTGCTGCCATCAGCACGCCCGGCGTACAGAATCCGCATTGCACCGCGCCGTGATCAATGAAAGCCCGTTGCAGTGGGTGGAGCCTTTCAGGGTCTCCCCAGCTGGCCGCCAGCCCCTCGATGGTCAGAATCTCTTTGCCGGCCGCCCGTCGCGCCGGGTAGACGCAGGAACGCACCGGGCGTCCGTCGATCAAGACGGTGCAGCTGCCACATTGGCCCTCGCCGCACCCGATCTTGGTTCCCGTAAGCCCCAGCTCGCGCCGCAGCACGTCGGCCAATGACCGGTCTTCCGGCGCTTCTACCTCATACTCGCGTCCGTTGATGCTCAGTTTCACGATACCCTAAACTCCTTGCCCGGGTTCCCCGGAACCTGAAAGAACCTGGAATTGCTTGCAGCCCTGTGCTCAAGCTGCGCGTCCTGTCTGTCGCAACGCCTTCTACTCTGCAATCTGTCGCGTGATGTAGAAGCCGAAGCGGTCGGAGACGAAGTAGTTGTGAGATAGACCTACCGGCTCGCTCTCTGCGGAAAAGTAGGTCTCGATGAGATGAATCAGCGCCTGGCCCTCAACAATGTTCAGCTTGCGCGCTAGTTCCGGCGTCGCTCCTATGGCATAGATTCTGGAGTGGGTGTGCGAAAGTCCGGAATTGCCAGCCTGGATCAGGTAGTCGAGCAGCGAACCGGTGGCTTCATGCAGCACTCCGACAGACACGCGCGCTGCCGGAATCAGCGATTCAAGGTAAGCTACCGGCTTCTCGTTGATGACGATCGTACAGGCAACTTGACATAGATCTGCTTCTGCTGCAACGTCGAGGGTGACGGCGTATTCCGGGGTCGCCTGGACGATAGAAACGGTTCTGTCGACGGTGTGCGGTGTGAGACCTGCGGCCCTCGCCAGGGATTGGACGCTATGCAAGGTCTGCATGCCGCCCTGGAGGGCGCCCACCGGCCGGTGGGCGACAAATGTCCCGACCCCTTGTTTTCTTGTAATACTGCCCTGCATCTCCAGGTGTCCGAGCGCCATGCGCAGGGTCGTGCGTGAGATGCCCAGCTGGGCAGCCAGTGCGGTTTCAGGAGGAAGTTGATCGCCGGGAGCGTAAGGCAGCTCCACGATCATCGTTTTGAGCGCTTCTACCGCTCTGACGTAAAGGGGCCGGTTGTCGGATCGCAGTCGCGATTTCATGCACCACCCTCTGGAAATGGGTCAAATCTCATGACGTTGGATGCTGGTGATCCTCACTTGAGAGCAGTCTGTGATCAAGTGTGCATGGAGCCAAACGTATGTTGTCAAACAACAAACAACTCTCAGATTACATTCCTTATCCGGTTTGAAGAAGTGATAAATATCGTGAACCCAGGTGATAAATGTCATATGCGCCGGAGCGGGAATTTCGCTCGCCCACATCTGTTGGGCGGGAAAACCGAACAGCCTGCCGGCTTCACAAAGCCGGCAGGCTGTTCTTGTTGAATGCCCTGGGGTTACTTCTCGATGATCGCTTCCGTGGGGCAGACATCCATGCAGGACTTGCACTGGATGCAGAGATCCTGATTGATGACGTACTTGTCGTCGCCGGCGTCGATGGCCTCTTCGGGGCATTCCGCCGCGCATGAACCGCACATAATGCACTCGTCCGTAATGATGATCATTTTCAGGTCCTCCTAGATGGTTGATAGGTTTGTTGCCCGCCGTGCATCATATAGCTGCTCCCTGTGACGTCAACCTTGGCCGAGGTGAGCTGTGTGTTTCTTACTTGGGGGAGAGCGTAGACAACAGGCGTGGAGAATGCTGTGATCGT
>JAFGNR010000354.1 GCA_016926915.1 Anaerolineae bacterium | reverse complement strand
TCCATCACCGGCGCCCTGACGGACTTGCTGCCGGCGCCGTACAATGCCCGTACTCGCGTACACGAATATGGGGGAGGCAGCTATACCGTCCATGATGGCATCGTCTATTTCTCAAATTTCGCCGACCAGCGGCTTTACCGGTTGGCTCCTGGGGCGGCCCCCATTCCGCTCACGCCGGAGACCGATATCCCGGCCGTCCTGCGCTATGCCGATGGCGTCGTGGATGCAGAGCGCGGCCTCATGTTCTGTGTGCGGGAGGATCATCGCGGTGGCGGCGAGGCGGTCAACACCCTGGTGCGCTTGCCGCTGGATGGCGGCCTTCACGAAGGTACCCCTATTGCCTCCGGAGCCGATTTCTATGCCACGCCACGCCTAAGTCCGGATGGTTCCCGCTTGACCTGGTTGACCTGGGACCACCCGAACATGCCTTGGGATGGCGCCGTGCTATGGCTGGCCGATGTTACCCCTGAAGGGAATCTCGTGAATGCGCGCCAGATCGCCGGTGGTGTGAATGAATCTATTTTCCAACCGGCGTGGTCGCCCGGCGGCGAGCTCACCTTCGTGTCGGATCGCACGGGGTGGTGGAATCTATACCGGTGGGCCGGCGGAGAGGCCAGCATCATTTTGAAGATGGAAGCCGAATTCGGTCGTCCCTTGTGGGTGTTTGGGATGGCGACCTATGCCTTTGCCTCTCCTGAGACGGTCTACTGTGTCTTTACCCAGGATGGAGTCGAGCACCTCGCCCGCCTGGACATTCACACCGGCGCGCTCGATGTTTTGGACTTACCCTATACACAGTTCGGGGCGCCTGGCGTTGGCGCGGTGGGTCTGGCTCTCACAGCAGGTTCCCCAACCGAAGCTACGGCGGTGGTCCGTATCGATCCGGACGCCGTATCGGTGGACGTGTTGAAACGCTCCACGGATCTTGTCATCGACCCGAGTTATCTCTCGGAGCCGGAGCCTCTGGAGTTTCCCACCGGCAACGGGCTGACTGCCCACGCGCTCTACTATCGCCCGCAGAATCGTGATTTCACCGCTCCGGCCGGGGAGAAACCGCCTCTTGTGGTTGTCAGCCATGGCGGTCCTACCGGTGCGACGAGCAGCACGCTCAATCTTAGCTTGCAATATTGGACCAGCCGGGGATTTGCTGTGCTGGACGTCAACTATGGGGGCAGCGTCGGGTACGGGCGGGCCTATCGCGAGCGTCTCAACGGCA
The DNA here is from genome assembly GCA_016926915.1 of Anaerolineae bacterium. Classification (GTDB taxonomy): domain Bacteria; phylum Chloroflexota; class Anaerolineae; order B4-G1; family SLSP01; genus JAFGNR01. Next base: position 10,153 of record JAFGNR010000354.1, on the reverse strand, counting down.
ACTGGGGCATCGTCGATGTCGCGGACTGTGTCAACGGCGCCCGGTATCTGGCGGCGCAGGGAGAAGTGGATGGAGAGCGTCTGGTGATCCACGGCGGGAGTGCTGGCGGCTATACGACGCTCTGCGCCTTGACTTTCTATGATACGTTCAAGGCTGGCGCCAGCTTTTTCGGTGTGGCCGATGCCGAAGCGCTGGCCCAGGAGACGCACAAGTTCGAGTCGCGGTATCTCGACAGTCTCATCGGCCCTTATCCCGAACAGCGGGACGTCTACGTTGCGCGCTCGCCTATCCACTTCACCGACCGGCTCTCGTGCCCTGTGATCTTCTTCCAGGGGCTCGAGGACAAGGTAGTGCCGCCAAGTCAGGCGGAGATGATGGTCGCAGCTTTGCGAGAGAAAGGGATTCCCGTCGCCTACATTGCCTACAAGGGAGAGCAACATGGTTTCCGGCGCGCCGAGAACATCAAACGCACGTTGGACGCCGAACTCTACTTCTACGGACAGATATTCGGGTTCGAACCAGCAGATTCTATAGAGCCGGTCGCAATCGAAAACTTGTAGGTCTTGCGGGGAGTTTATATCACATCCAAAGGAATGACTATGTGCGGAATCTTCGGTGTTGTTTCCAGTGAAGAACGGGTATTGGGTCCGGTGTTGATTGAAGCGGCGCAGCGATTGACCTATCGTGGTTATGACTCGGTGGGCTGCGCCACGCTACACGCTGATGGACATATCGATCTACGAAAGGACGTCGGCAAGGTGGAAGAGGTCGCTGCGCGTCTCGATTTTGCCGCGATGAAGGGAAAACGGGGGATTGTCCAGCTCCGTTGGGCGACGTTTGGGCATCCCTCGCAGGTGAACGCGCAGCCCCATTTCGATTCAGACGGCGACCTGGTGGGCGCTCACAATGGTAACGTGGTCAACAACGTGGAGCTGCGCGCGCAATTCATGGCCGAAGGGATGATAGTGCGTTCTGAAAACGATGGGGAATCCTGTGTACACGCCGTCGAACGGTACGTCAATCAGGGACATGATATGTTAGACGCTATTCGTCGCGCTTTTCGTGATTTGGAAGGCGACTATGCGTTTATCGTGGGCGGTGTGAGCGAGAATACGCTCTATGCCTTCAAGAAGGGGTCGGGATTAGTGGTCGGCATCGGGGAGGGCGTCACCTACGTCTCATCCGATCTGCCCTCGATCTTACCGCTCACACGCCGCATCCTCCGGGTGCGTGACGGCGAAATTGCGGTCCTGACGCCGGAGACGGTCACGCTGTATCACGTGGAAGACGGCCAGCCCGTCAAACGCGAACCGGAAACCGTGACCGAGAGCATGGACTGGGCGCAGAAAGGTGGGTACGCACACTTCATGCTCAAGGAAATTCACGAACAGCCCCAGGTCGCTGGGGAGCTGTTGCACCTGTTGGATGCCTCTTCCGATGTGGATGCCGTCGTGGCGCGGATGCGAGAAGCGCACCACGTCTATGTCGTGGCTTGTGGAACCAGCTATCATGCGGGATTGCTGGGCGCCGTCTATCTGGCGCGGCTTGCAGGCCGCCCCGTGATCCCCGTGATTGCACCTCAATTTATTCCCCAGTATGCACCTGCGGTCAACTCGCACGATTTCGGGGTGTTCGTGAGCCAGAGCGGCGAGACCAAGGATGTGTTGAACGCGCTTCAGGCGGCGCAGCGCCGGGGCATGGGGACCGCCTCCCTGGTCAACGTCATCGGATCGACGCTCATGAACGAGACTGATCTCTACTTACCCCTGGCCTGCGGCTATGAGATTAGCGTCCCGGCGACCAAAACCTTCATGAATCAGGCCATTGCGTTCCTCTATCTAGCTCTGCGTATGGGGGGGCATGACACCGGTATCATGGCGCAGGTTCCAGCGCTGTTGGAGGCGTCCCTGGCGCAGCTCGGCCCCCAGTTGGCGCCCCTGGAACCTGCCCTGGTGCAGCGTAACGATCTCTACTGCCTGGGGTATGGGGCGACTTACCCTATAGCCCTGGAAGGGGCCTTGAAGTTGAAGGAAGTCACCTACGCTCACTGCGAAGGGATGCTTTCCACCGAATTCAAGCACGGCCCGCTTTCCGCCGTCGATGACGACTATCCGGTCATTTTTGTAGCCGGCAGCGGCGACACGGACCTCATTGTCAGCGGCATCAATGAAGTTGCCGTGCGCGGTGGGCACACGATCGCTATTGGCGTCGAGGATGCCCGGCTGCGGGCCAATGCGCGAACCTTGATTCGTTTGCCTGAGAGCAATCCGCTTTTCGTGCCTCTCGCCGCCACGCTTCCTTTGCAATTGCTTTCTTATCGTCTGAGCGTCGCGCGGGGATACGATCCCGATTTCCCGCGCAATCTCAGCAAGACGCTGACCGTCGACTGAGCCTCTGCGACGCGCGTTGGGTCAGGTTTTGCGACTGTCCAGGTGGGACGCCCTTGGGTAAACTTGAAAGTGCGTCCCATCTGACACCGCGCCTTCCCGGTCCAGAGTTTGTTTCCCACAGATTAAGGCGCTTCTTGCGAATAAATTCACCCCTAGTACCGTTGTATATGTAGAGAGGACATCAAACGTGATCGGTCAACCAGGAGTGTCGGAGTCGGACGAAGACCTGGTCGCCCTGGCGAAAACGGGCGACCGGCAGGCTTTCGGCGAACTGATCCGGCGGCACCGTGAGCGAGTGGTCGGCGTGGTCTACCGGATGTGTGGAGATGCTTGTCTGGCCGAGGATGCGGCGCAAGATGCATTCATTCAGGCGTGGCGAAAACTCCATCGTTACGAACCCAAAGCGCCGTTTCAGAACTGGTTGTACCGGATCGCTATGAACCGGGCGCTCGATGTCCTGCGTCGAGAACGTGAAGGCGCCGATGTCGATGACCTGCCGCTGGCCTCCCCCAATCTGGGGCCGGAAGCCAGTGCGGAACGGACAGACCTGGGGGAACAGGTTCGGCGGGCCGTGTTGGCGCTTCCAGACGCTAGCCGCGCAGTTCTGGTACTCCGCGAGTACGAAGACCTTTCGTACCGGGAGATTGCCGAAACCCTGGATATTCCGGTGGGCACGGTGATGTCACGTCTGAACTATGCGCGCAAGTTGTTGCGGACGGCGCTGGCGCCCGTGATGGAGGACCTATGAGCGAGCAACATATCACGCGGTGGTTGGAACCTTATCTGGATGGAGAGTTGCCGGGCATGCGACGCCGGCAAGTCGAGGCGCATCTGAAGACCTGCGCCGCCTGCCGGGCCGAACTGGAAGACCTGCGCGTACTGAGCGCCCTCTTGCAAGCGCATCCGCAGGCGCCGGCCACGCTGTCTGCCGGGCGTTTCGTGGCCCAGGTGCAGCTCCGGCTGCCCCGTCAGGAGAAGACTACGTTGGAGCGCGCAGTAGAGCGTGGCCGGTGGGCAGTTCCGGTGTTGTTGTTGGGGGTGTGGGTTGTGGTGCTGGGGATCTGGGGATTGAGCGGCGTGCTCCTGGCGGCCGGTGAAGTGGGACTCTTCGAAAGTTTAGGGCTTGGCTGGCTGATCCCAACCGCCGGGGCCGGACTTTGGCCCACCATCGACTTCTCCCGGGGAGGGGGGAGCGTCGTTGCGGAGCTCCGGCAGGCTGTGGACACGCTGCACTGGCTCGTGCTCATTCCCCTGGAACTGCTTGTCACCATCGGCGTGCTTTACTGGAGCTGGCTCGTAGGTTGGCGATACTATCAACAACATCAATCACAAACAAATCAGATGGGGAGGTGAATACAATGGATTACTTCAAGATACTGAAACGTGCATTCAATACGGTAAAGGACTACAAAGTCCTGTGGATCTTTGGCATCCTCGTAGCTCTGGGTACCGCAGGGGGCTCTTCCGGTGGTGGAAGCGGCGGCGGTAACGGCGCGACTTTCTCGGGAGGCGCGGAAAACTGGCAGGGATTCCCGGAGAACCTGCCTTTCGACATCGTCATGCCGGCCATTGGCGCCCTGATCGCCATCGCGGTGGGCTTTGTCATCCTGATGTTCCTGTTGGGTATCGTGGTTGCTGTCGCCCGCTACGTGGCCGAGAATGCTTTGATCAAACTCGTGGATGCGCATGAAGACACCGGTGTGAAGCACAGCTTCAAGGAAGGCTTCCGTATCGGATGGTCCCGGTCTGCGTGGCAGATCTTCTTGATCAACCTGGTAACAGGTCTGGTGATGGCTGTAGGGTTCATCGTGCTGTTGATCCTGGCTGCCTTGCCGCTGCTCCTGTTGATCTTCGATACTACTGTCACGACAGTGATTGGCATTGCAACCACGGTGATCCTGGGGATCATTGTCATTCTGGGCTTCATCCTGGCGGCGATCATTGTCAACGTTTTCCTGCGCTTTGCACGGCGGGCCTGCGCCCTCGAGGGGTTGGGGGTTTTCGCCGCCATCAAGGAAGGATTCCGGATGGGACGCGGTCACCTGGGGGAAGTGGCCCTGATGTGGCTGCACATGGTAGGGATCGGTATCGTCTACGGCATCGCAATGATCCCTGTGACCATCATTTTGTTGATGGTATCCGGCATCCTTGCTGCCATCCCCAGCGTGTTGGTCTGGACCGTGGTCCGGATGATTGCCGGCGCGACTTTCTGGCCCTGGGTGATTGCCGGCGTCGTGGGCGTGCCGCTCTTCTTCATCGTCATGGTCGCGCCTCTGACATTGATCGGCGGCTGGTACGAAGCCTTCCAGTCGACGGTCTGGACGCTGACTTACCGGGAGCTCAAAGCCCTCGAGGCGCTGGATGACGAAGAGAAGTTCATTTCCCCGGCTGGAGAAGTTCCCGAAGCGGTATTCGAATCGGACCTGCCGGAATTGGAGACCGGCGATCCTGAAGCTCTCTGAAATCCAACCCTATACACGAACAAAGGCGCCCGGCTACGGCTTGGCGCCTTTGTTGTTTTGATGGTAGAATTCCTCGCAGTGAGGAACCCCTGCAACCACGGTTCCTGCGTTCGCTTATGAAAGGAGGGAGCATGACCAATTTGCCGATCACGCGCATGACCCTGTACAAGCATGGGGTGGGCTTCTTCGAACGCCGCACCCGGCTGCGGGGTGAAAAGGTAGACTTGTCGTTCCGGGTCGAGGAAATGAACGATATTCTCAAGAGTCTCACGGCCATTGATTGGGGAGGCGGAAAGATTCTGGGCATCGATTATGCGACGCCCCAAAGCCGGGAAGAGCTGCTCCAGGGATGTTCTATCCGGTTGGATGACGAGCGTAGCCTTCGCGATTTACTCGTCAGTCTACGCGGGCGGCGGGTGCGTCTCCAATTGGATCAAGGCGAGATGGTTGAGGGGGTGCTTCTGGGTCTGGACGAGCCCTCTGAGCGACATCCCATGGAAACCGCGTTGGTTTCTTTGCTTCTTGATGAACAAGAGCGGGTAAGTGTGGCTTCCCTGAATCGCGTGCAGGGTGTGATAATCTTGGATGAGCGAGGCGCGGGTGACTTGCGATTCTTTCTCCAGACGGCTTTGAGCCAAGAGCATACCCGCAGCGTCACGATTCGGCTTTCTCCTGGCGAACACGACATCTCGGTCAGCTACATCGCCCCGGCGCCTACCTGGCGGGTGAGCTACCGCCTGGTAGCGGATGCGGACGACAAAAAGCCAAGGCAGGGTCAGGCGCTGCTTCAGGCTTGGGGCATCTTCGACAACCGTCTCGAGGAAGACCTTCGGGAGATTTCACTGTCGCTGGTGGCGGGCATGCCGATCTCGTTCATCTATGATCTGTATACGCCGTTCACTCCAGAACGCCCGGTGGTTGAAGAAGAAAGCCGCGTTGCGCCGGGTCCGGTAGAGTACGCTGCCCAAATGGGCGCGACGTTTGGCGCCATGGACGATCGAGAGCCGACCGCCTTTTACAAGGCTAAGCCGCCAGCTGCGCCCAGTCCGGCGAGACTTTCCAGCGGCGCTATTAGCAGCGAAGCGCTGCAGGCTACGACTGCCGTCGCGACCTCAGGGGCCGCCTTGGGTGAACTTTTCCAATATGTGATCGGCACACCGGTCACTGTGAGCCGTGGGCAGTCCGCCATGGTGCCTATTGTCGCCGCAACCCTGGAGTATGGCAAGGATTTGCTTTATAACGGTAACAAACTCCCGGCGCATCCGGTAGCGACGCTGCGATTGAAGAATACCACCGGTTTGACGTTGGAGCGCGGGCCGGTCACCGTTATCGAGCGCGGAGAATATGTGGGCGAGGCGGTGCTGCCGTTCACCGTGCTCGAGGGTGAGCTGGTTGTTCCGTATGCCGTCGAGCTCGGCGCGAAGGTTCAGGAAAACCAGGGCACACAACGCACGGTTCATAGCCTCTCTATCAGCGAGCGTTATATGGTCTTCGAAGAATGGGATATCCGCTGGCGCGCCTACCAGATCACCAATACGACGCCCAAGAAGCTCACGGTATTGGTCGAGCACCCGCGAAATGCCTACTTCGAACTCTTCGAGAGCCCCACACCCAAGGAACAGACCGGCGAACATCTGCGTTTCGAGGTCGTGATTCCGGCCCGTGGCGAGACGACACTGCGGGTCCAGGAGCGCCGGTTGATCCGGCGGCGTGAGGAATTGCGCAAGCTCTCGTATGCCGATCTGGGCAGGTATCTGCAACAGGGTTTGGTCAATGCCCGGACCATGGAGAAAGTCACCCAGCTGCTCAAACTCTGGGAAGCCATCGAGCACTGTGAGACGCGCATCGCTCACCTCAATGCCGAACGCCAGAAGATTTATCAAAGCCAACAGCAGATCCAGGGCAACATGCAGGCGCTTACACAGACTGGGAAGGAAGGCGCGCTGCGGGTGCGGTACGTGGAACAACTGGAGGCGACTGAAGAACGCTTGCGCGAGATCGACGGCGAGGAAAAGTCCCTGAAGGGGGAGATCGAGCGCCTACAGAAGGAGATCGAGGAACGTTTGCATGCCTTGTAGGGGCTGATAAAGCACGATGAAACCATTGAGGTGGAATGCACTTCACACGTGCATTCCACCTTATGGGCGCCGACTCCTTTCTTATTACCAAAGTGCACTGAGCATGTCAGAAAAACACAGTTTCCCGATCCGCACCTGGGCTTACCGGCTGGCCCGAGGTGTGTTTTCGGCGCGCACACTTGCCTCTATACGGTTCGATCTGAAACGTCTACGCGCCAGAGGGAAGCGGGTCTTCGCTCGGGACCTACTGCCGTCGTCTCCCAGACTTCATCTGGGATGTGGGATGCTACGATTGCCGGGCTGGTTGAATGTGGACGTGACCGGCAGCGACTTCGACGTCGATCTGGGGGGGGGACGGCTCCCCTGGCGCTCCGGTGTGTTCGACACGGTGCTCAGCGAACACCTGATCGAACACCTGGATCTCATGCCAGAGCTCATTCCCCTGTTGCGGGAAGTCCACCGCGTGATGGCGCCCGGTGGGGAACTATGGCTCAGCTGCCCGGATATCGAGACCGTTTGCCGGGCTTACTTGGACGGACGCGTGTCCGAATTGTTAGCTGCCCGGCTTCGCCGGTGGCCTGGATATGTGCTCGGCAGAGCGCCGTTGAGGCTCGAAGCCCGAATGCCGCTTTATCCTAAAGAGCTCCTGGGGCATATACCGCCCTCTCACTTTATCAATGATGTGTTTCACCAGTGGGGTGAACACAAGAATCTTTTCGATTTCGACCTGTTGGTATGGGCGCTCGGCGTGACCGGTTTCGAAAACGTGGCGCGGGTCGACAAAGCTGCGTTCGTAGCCCGGTTTCCTGGTGTTCCCAAACATGCTGATGACGATCATGGGGTTGCCGTCCGCGCGACAGTGGCTAAATAACGTTGTCGGGGGAGGTTGCGTGATGGGTGAACTTGGTTCCGGTACGGTGCAGGCGCCCGGTCCCAAGGTATCGGTCATCGTTCCAGTTGGCGGCGCCGATCCGAGGTTGCGCATGTGTTTGACGGCCTTGGAGGCGCAGACGTATCCTCAAGACCTTTATGAGGTCATCGTCGTCGAGAATGGTTCGGAATCATCGCTTGCGACTGTCGTTGCAGCCTTTTCCCAAGCCCGTTGGATCCACGAACCCCGCCGGGGCTCGTATACTGCTCGCAACGCCGGTCTAGACCGGGCAACGGGAACTGTGATTGCGTTCACCGACGCGGACTGCATTCCCTGCGCTAATTGGCTGGAGGCTGGCGTAAACCATCTGACTGCGCGACCGGATTGTGGGCTGGCCGGAGGGCGCATTCAGGTTTTCCCCCAGGATGCGCAAGCCCCGACTGCATGTGAATTCTACGAGATGGTTTTTGCTTTTCCCCAGCAGCACTTCATCGAGCATGGGCATTTTGCGGTCACTGCCAATGCCTTTACCTTCCGGTGTGTGTTTGAGGAGCTAGGCGGCTTTTGCGATGACTTCAAATCGGGTGGTGATGCGGAGTGGGGGCAGCGGGTCTTCGGCGCCGGATACCAGGTGTGCTATGCTGGCAACGCCTGCGTGAGACATCCTGCACGCCGAACGTGGCGGGCGCTACGGAAGAAATCACGCCGCATTGTGAAAGGAACTGTGGATTGCTGTACGGTTGCGGAATCCGAGGTCCGCGCGCTCTGGCGACACCTGCGCTACCGGCTGCCTCCGCCGCTTTTCAAAAGTCTACGTTTGCTGAAACATCCCGCGCCAGCCGGGTTGGGCGCGCGCCTTCAAGCAATTTTCGTTTTGTGTTTCCTCAGATATTATGAAGCCGCGCTGCTCACCGGCGTCATCATCCGGCGGTATTTCAAACGGTGGTGAGCGTTATGGAAGAGAATCAGAGCATAATCCTGGCCTGTGTCTGCGACGATGCCTTTGCCCTCCCCACGGCGGTCATGCTCTACTCGGCGTTGGAAAATCTGGGCCGTGGAGTTGAGGTGACGATCTATCTGCTCGATGCCGGTATTCAGATTGCTAACCGTGAGCGGTTGGAAGCGTTGCTGCAGCGTTCGCGGCGTTCTGTCACGTTACATCGCATCGAGACGCCGGTCGATGCCTTCCTGGATTTGGGGACGAACACGGCCCTGGGCTACACGGTGTTTTTGCGCATGACCTTGCCGGAGCGCCTTCCACCGGATATTGGAAAAGTACTCTATCTGGATGGCGATTTGGTTGTCGTCGGCAATCTCTGCGAAGCATGGCAACAGGATGCCGGGGACCTGGCGATCTGGGCGGTGCGCGATTACTACATGCCCTATGTTTCCTCTCCCGGCAGCGGCCTCGCGGCGCTCCATGCCGAGTTGGGATTACCGGCTATGACCCCTTATTTCAACAGCGGGGTGATGCTGATGAACTTGGCGGCGTGGCGTGCAGAGGACCTTTCTCGGAAGTTTTTCGCTTTCTCCCGCGCCTACCAGAAGCGATTGCGCGTGGGGAAGCAGGACGCCTTGAATGCCGTGATTGCCGGGAATTGGGGCGAATTCGATCTTTCCTGGAACGTCCAGATACAGGCGCTGCGCTGCATGGGCGACTGGCCGGCATCAGATTTCAAAACTGAGATGTACCAGCAGCGCCGAGAATTACGGAGTGGGCCGGACATTCTACATTTCACCGGCCCTGCTAAACCCTGGAAAGCCGGGCTTATCAATCCTTACCGCTCTAGTTGGTTCCGGTATTTGAAAGCCAGCGGCTGGTTCACGCCGGAGGAATACCGCCGGTGGTACCTGGGCTGGTTCAAATGCGCCCTTCAGCACGCGACCCAGATTGGGTTACATCGCGTGCAGCGGATGATAGGATACCAGTCCTAAGTCTGTAAACGGAGTATGCATGTTCTGCTCGACGATTATCCCTACGATTGCACGTCCTAGCCTGGACCGGGCTGTGGAGAGCGTGTTGGCCCAGGAGCTTGAGGGAGATGCTTTCGAGGTCATTGTCGTGAACGATTCAGGCGCCCCACTCATCCCGGCGCCATGGCACAGCCATGATCAGGTTCGCATCATCGACACCCGCCAACGGGAAAAGTGTTTCGCGCGCAATACAGGCGCTGCCGTGGCCCGGGGTCGGTACTTGAATTTCCTGGATGACGACGATTGGCTGCTTCCTGGGGCTTTCGCAGCATTTCGCGACTACATTCGGAAAAATGGCGAGGCCAAAGTCCTTTACGGAAACGTGTTGTATGTCGATGTCTGTGAAGAAGTCATCGGGGAACTCAACCTGGGAAGAAG
>JAFGNR010000078.1 GCA_016926915.1 Anaerolineae bacterium | reverse complement strand
GCCAGCGACTCTACGTCGGGTTGTACAGGGCTAGAAAAAGACATGCCGTAGATTGCAAAAGCGCTGATTGCAATAAATAGCGTGATGCCGGCGCGGTAGTAGCGTGTACGGCTGATCCAGTAGACCAGGCCGAGAGCGATGACGGCGGCAATCTTGAGGGGGATGCTGGTATCTGGTCGAGATTCCAGACTCAGTTGATAGGTCCATTGCAGCGGGAGACTTGACAGGATGGACAGCAAAGAGAGCTGGGCCAATAGGCGCGCCTGCCGGCGTTCATCGGCTTGTGTAAGGGCAGGAGAAGGTGCGGTCAACCGGGTCCAAAAATCTCTTACCATTGTCATCCTCGTTTCGACTGTGTTGAGGGAGCGCAGTTACACATCACCATACAATTTGCAATTATCTGTGGTTTTCCGGTGAAATCAAGTGCGCCGTGTGGGGTATCAGGGTGGGGGACGGGTTGAATTTGTCACTGCTTGTGTTATGCTGTGTGGGAGATGGGGATGTGATAAGGCGAGGTTTTGGCATTGGTGAACGGGCTCGTTTTCGATATCAAGAAGTTCTCCCTCCACGATGGGCCGGGCATTCGCACCACGGTGTTTCTCAAGGGCTGTCCCCTGCGCTGCGTCTGGTGTCACAATCCGGAGAGCCAGCTGCGAGATCCGCAGGTAATGGTTCGGACATCCCGCTGTGTGGGCTGCGGGGCTTGTGTGGAGGTTTGCCCCCATGGCGCTGTCACGCGTGACAGCGTCACGCGTGACGTTGTCACGCAGGACGTGTTTTTCGACGCGACGCGGTGTGCGGCCTGCGGGGCCTGCGTGGCGGTCTGTTATGCCGGGGCGCGGGAATGGGTGGGCCGCGAGATGGCCGTGGCCACAGTGCTCGCTGATGTGTTGCGCGACCGGCCTTTTTACGAGACATCGGGCGGCGGTGTGACGTTTTCCGGCGGCGAACCGCTCGGACAACCGGCGTTTCTGCTGGCGCTGTTGCAGGCGTGCCGGGCGGCGGGTGTCCATACGGCCCTCGATACGTGCGGGTACGCGGATTGGGAGGTTATCGACCGGATTCGTCCCTTCGTCGATCTATTTCTGTACGATCTCAAGACGCTGGATGACCGGCAACATCGAGCGTGGACCGGGGTGAGCAACGCACTGATCCTGGAGAATCTGCGCCGGTTGGCCGGCCTGGGGCATCGCATCTGGATACGGGCGCCCATCGTTCCCGGTTGCAACGACAGCGACGCCGAAATGCAGCAGTTGGCGGCGTTCGCGGCGGCCCTGCCCGGCGTGGAGCGGCTGGAACTGCTGCCTTACCACGGGATGGCGCGTGATAAATACCGGCGGCTAGGCTTGCCCTACCGGCTCGCCGACCTTGCCGAACCTGCGGCTGAACGGATGGAAACCCTGGCGAGTCTTCTGCGGGGATTTGGACTGCCCGTATACAGGCTATCGTAGGAGGGGGATGTACATGGAGATGACCGAACGTGTGCGCGCGTTGCAACAACAGAGCCGGGCGGCAATCCCCTCGCTTTCGTCGGAACGGGCCGAGCTGCTCACCGCGTTCTACCGCGACCAGCTTCCCGCTGCGGCGTCGATTCCCGTGCAGCGCGCCCTGGCGTTTGCCTACCTGATGGAGCACCGGACGGTGTGTATCAACAAGGGCGAGCTGATCGTGGGAGAAAAGGGACCGGCGCCCAAGGCTGCGCCCACCTTCCCGGAGCTTTGCTGCCACACTCTGCAGGATTTGGAGATTCTCGACCGCCGCGAGAAGATTCCGTTTCGCGTCCCGGAGCGCGTCCGCCAGGTCTATGCCGAGACGATCATTCCCTTCTGGCGCGGGCGGACGATGCGCGAGCGCCTTCTTTCCGCGATGACGCCCGAATGGCGCGCGGCATATGAGGCGGGCATCTTCACTGAGTTCATGGAGCAACGCTCGCCCGGTCACACGGTGCTGGATGACAAACTCTACCGGCGCGGCTTGCTGGATTTCATTGCCGATATCGAGCGTCGCCTGGCGACCCTCGAGAACGCGGACGGCGCGGACGCGGACGCCAAACGGGAGCAGTTCAAGGCCATGGCGATTGCAGCGCGAGCCGTGATCCGTTTCGCCGAGCGTCATGCCGGCCTGGCCGAAGCGCTGGCCGCCATCGAGACCGACCCCGAATGCCGGGCCGAACTGGCGCGCATTGCCGGCATCTGCCGTCACGTGCCCGCCCACGCGCCCCGCAACTTCTGGGAAGCCCTGCAAAGCTACTGGTTCGTCCACCTGGGCGTCACGACGGAGTTGAATCCCTGGGACGCTTTTTGCCCCGGTCACCTCGACCAGCATCTCTGGCCTTTCTACGAGCGGGACCTGGCCTCGGGCGCCCTCACGCGTGAAGGCGCCGTGGAACTGCTGCACTGCCTGTGGGTGAAATTCGACAACCAGCCGGCGCCGCCGAAGGTGGGGGTCACGGCGCAGGAGAGCAGCACCTATACCGACTTCGTGCAGATCAACATCGGCGGTCTGGACAAGCAGGGCGGCGACGGGGCCAACGAACTCTCGCACTTGCTGCTCGACGTGATCCGGACCATGCGCCAGGTGCAGCCGAACCCCTCGGTGCAGATCAGCGCCCAAAGCCCGGAAGCCTTCGTCCGGCATGCCGCCGAAGTAATTCGCGAGGGTATGGGCAAGCCCGATCTGTTCAACAGCGATCTCATCGTTGCGGAACTGCTCCGGCAGGGCAAGTCTTTCGAGGATGCCGTGCAGGGTGGGACGAGCGGCTGCGTCGAGACCGGGGCTTTTGGGAAGGAAGCCTACATCCTCACCGGCTATTTCAACCTGCCCAAGGTCCTGGAACTCACACTTCACAACGGCGTCGATCCCCGCACCGGGCGGCAATTAGGGCCGCAAACAGGAACGCCGGGCGATTTCGAGCGCTTCGACGCGTTGTTTGCGGCCTTCGAACGCCAGCTGCGCTACTTTAT
>JAFGNR010000353.1 GCA_016926915.1 Anaerolineae bacterium | reverse complement strand
GTTGACAATTAGAATATTTGTTCTATAATGGAGTTAGGAGGCGCATGATGGGGCCATTGGAAAAACTGCGAATGCTGAGTGAAGCGACGCAATATGAGCCCGCCGAGGACGTCAGCCTGACGGGAGATCCTCTCCCTAAAGCGCACGCGCCCGAGGAACTCATCGGGTGCATCAGCCACGCGGCCACACCCAAGGGGCGGGTTCCCCTGTTGAAAACCCTCGTATCCTCGGCGTGCGAACGTAACTGCAATTACTGCGCCTTCCGCTCCGGGCGCAACTTCCAGCGCGCCAGCTTCACGCCAGAGGAACTGGCATACCTCTTCCTGCAGATTTATGAGGCCGGTCTTGTCAAAGGTATTTTCCTCAGCTCGGGCATGATCGGCGGTGGGCCGAAGACCCAGGATCGTATCCTTGAGACTGCGGCCATCCTGCGACAGCACCACCGGTTCACCGGCTACCTGCACCTGAAAATCATGCCGGGCGCCGAACGCGACCAGATTGCCGCCGGCATGGCGTTGGCCGACCGGGTCTCGCTCAACCTTGAGGCGCCCAATGCCCGGCGGTTGACCACCCTGGCGCCCAAAAAGGGGTTCGACGACGAATTGCTCACCCGCCTGACGTGGGTGCACGAACTGCGCCAGTCCATGCGCCCGCATACCTCCCCCAGCATGACCACGCAATTCGTGGTGGGCGCCGCAGGGGAAAGCGACGTCGAGTTACTCCTGACCACGGAACAGTTGACGCGCCGGCTAGGTCTGGCCCGGGCCTACTTTAGCATCTTCAGTCCTGTGCCGGATACGCCGCTCGAGATGTTGCCCCCGGCGTCGTTGACGCGCCAGCGCCGGCTTTACCAGGCCTCCTTCCTGCTGCGCGATTATGGCTTCGCGGCGGAGGAATTGCCCTTCGCCCAGGATGGCAATTTACCGCTGGAGACCGATCCGAAATGAGTATGGGCCGAACACCACCTCTCCGAACGGCCCGTGGAGATCAATCAAGCCGACCGCGAAATGCTGCTGCGGATTCCCGGCATCGGGATCAAAGGCGTGGAACGAATTCTGGAAGCGCGCCGTACCGCCCGTCTACATGATCTGAGCCAGCTGCACAAATTGGGCATTTCCACGAAACGCGCGGCCCCCTTCGTCCTGCTGGATGGCAGGCGACCGGCCCGGCAGCTCTCGTTCTGGACTCTGGGTGCACTCAACAGCCCGCCCCCCCCCTGACCGGCGCGCAAGATTCAGCCTAGCACATCGAGCAACCGGCGCACCTCGCCGGGGTCGTTGGCCGCCACGGTATCCACGCCCATGCCAATGGCCATGGGATAGTTCCAATTCAAGCCCCCGGCGCTTACCGGCATACCCAGAGCGTGCGCCGCCTGCACCAACGCCGGCGTCACCGTTTCAATGGAGGGCGCCGCCAGATTACACTTCAAGGTGCGCGTGAAGTGCAAGGGACGCAAGAGACGTAAGCGCACCGCCCGCACCCGCGCCAGCCAGGGCCAACGATTAGCCCACCGGGCCAACCAGAGAAGAAAGGGATCTCGCGGCGGCAAAGGGCCTACCGGCAGACCGGGGAGCAGCGCCTGCATCTGGTCGAGTCCCCACCCGCGATAGGAGATAACGGCGACTTGATCGACCATGTCATAGCGGCGCACGAGATCGACAACCCGGGGCGCCAGGGCCGGCTCGCATCCCATGCCAAACTCGTACTTGAGCTCCAAGAGCAACCCCAGCTTGCCACGCGCAAACACCAGCACTTCTTCCAATGCGGGAACACGGGCCCCCCTATACGCCGGTCCAAACCACGCGCCGGCATCCAGCGCCTTGAGCTCAGACAGCGTCATCTCGGCAACCCGCCCCACACCGCTAGTCGTGCGATCGACGGTGCTATCATGCATCACGACCACATCGCCGCCAGCGCACAATCGCACGTCCAGCTCGACCAAGTCTGCGCCGTCACGCCACGCCCGCTCGAATGAGGGCAGCGTATTCTCGGGCGCCACTGCCAGCGCGCCGCGATGTCCGACGATGCGCGGAGGCCCCTTCCCCCGTAACAGGTGCATCATGACTGCGGCGCGCGCATCAGGGCCGCCAGGCTCTCGACGAAGGGCGGGTAGGCGACGCCGCGTTCGGTGATGATGGCGGTGATATACCGCGCCGGCGTCACATCAAAGGCCGGGTTTGCTGCCGGCGCCCCCTCCGGCGTGATGATTTGGCCGCGCACGTGGGTCACCTCGTACGGAGGACGCTGTTCGATCTCGATCTCATCGCCGGAACCGATAGCGAAATCGATGGTGCTGGTAGGTCCCACCACATAAAAGGGAATCCCATGTGCGCGGGCCGCCAGGGCCAACCCGTACGTACCGATCTTGTTAGCCGTATCGCCGTTCGCGGCGATGCGATCACAGCCGACCACGCACAAATCAATGCCCACCGTCCGCATGATGTGCGCGGCTGCTCCATCGACGATCACGGTGAACGGAACGCCCCAGCGCTGGAGTTCCCACGCGGTCAAGCGCGCCCCCTGCAATCGCGGGCGCGTCTCATCGACGTAAGCATGGACGCCCTTGCCGGCCTCGTGCGCCGCCGTAATCACGCGCAGCGCCGTGCCGTATTCCCCTGTCGCCAGCGGGCCGGTGTTGCAGTGATGGATAATTCTGGCCCCCTCCGGCACCAACGACAACGCGTGCTGGCCAATGGCCAGATTTGCCCGGCGCTCGGCCTCGAAGATAGCATGGGCCTCGTCCAGTACCGCATCGCGCACTGCGCCGATAGTATCCAGACGCGGGTCGGCAACCCGCGCCAACACCCGATCGATCGCGTAGAAGAGATTGACAGCAGTAGGACGCGCTTTACGCAACACGGCAGCGGCCGTTTCGAGATCGATGCGCAGCGCCGCGACTGTCTGTGCGCTACGCTCGCGGGCCGCCAGCGCCATCGCATATCCTGCGGTAATCCCAATCGCCGGGGCGCCGCGCACCACCATATCACGAATGGCAGCTGCCACATCCCGGTAATCCACGAAATCCAGATAGACCGTCTCCCAGGGCAGCTTCCGTTGGTCGATCAGGCGGAGTGTATCGCCGGTCCAGGCGATAGCATGATAGGTGCTCATAGAATCTCCTTTCCAGATCAGATGCCGCGATTCTACGGCGAAAACGACATCCATGCAATTACCCGGAATTCCGAGCACTTGTCATGCCCCCGCTCAATGTTATAATGCAGTCTACTGTCCGCCCCCGTAGTTCAAGCGGATAGAACGCAGATCTCCTAAGTCTGTTATCTCAGTTCGAGTCTGAGCGGGGGTACAAATCGCTCGTGAAGGCGCGT
>JAFGNR010000077.1 GCA_016926915.1 Anaerolineae bacterium | reverse complement strand
GCCGCCGGCCCTACGGAGGATGAAATCGCCCAGGCCGAGATCGACCTGCGGCAGGCCGAAATCGCGCTGGAGTCGGCGCAGGCTGCCTACGATCGCGCCGGGGGCGGGTGGCGGGTCGAAGTTGATTACACCAATACGGCTACCAACCTCTGGCAAGCGCAGGCCAATTACGAGGCGGCGCTGGCTTCATACGCAGCGACCATGGAAGGCGCCGCCAGCACTGAGCGGTGGGCTGCGTGGGCTAAGGTGGAACAAAGTCAGGCCAGCCTGGATAAACTGCTGGCGTCGCCGGCAGAAGAGGATGTGCGCCTGGCCGAAATTAGCGTCGAGCAGGCGGAGCTCTCCCTGGCGCAGGCCCGGCACAATCTGGAACTGGCCACATTGATCGCCCCCATCGGAGGCGTCGTGACCCAGGTCAATGTTGAGGAAGGCAGCACGGCCGGCGGCATAGCCATTGTGATCAGCGATCTGAACGCGCTAGCCGTCGAGCTCAGTCTGGATGAATCCGATGTCGCGCAGGTGCTGGAAGGTCAGTCCGCCGTGATCACCTTGGAAGCCTTCGACGATGTGGAACTCAGCGGCGCTGTTGTCTACGTCGCCCCCACAGCGAATATCCAATCCGGCGTGGTGTTATACGACGTGACCGTTGTCATCGACCCGGCCGGCGTCGCCGTCCGCGTGGGCATGACGGCGGATGTGGAGATCATTTCGGTCGATGTGGAAGATGTCCTCTTGATTCCCGCCGGCGCCGTCCAGACGCTAGGACAACGGACGATTGTGCTGCGCGAGCTGGCAGAGGGCGAGGCAGCGCCGCTGCCAGCAATGGAGAATCGCGAAACGCTACAGGCTGGGGAAGGTATGACGCTTACGGAGCGAATGGCCGGCGCTGGCGCCGGCAGGCTCGCGCAACTTGCGAGCGGTTTTGCCCCGGTTCCAGTGGAACTCGGCGCGCGTTCCGAAACGCACGTCGAGGTTATCAGTGGGCTTGAAGAAGGCGATGTGGTAGTCTTGACGGATCTCGCCGAGATAACAGAACAGATGGGCGGCATGGGGCCGTTTGGCGGCGCGCGTCCCTTTGGCGGTGCGTTCGGCGGCGCGCGGCCCTGATCCATAACAGGTATGAGGAGAACACTGATGCGAAAGACATGGTGGATCGCGCTTATCGTCATCTTGGTTGCCCTGGGCGGGTACTTCGGGTATAACGCCTGGCTCAAGCCCGCGCGCGCGCAGGAAACGACAACGGAACAAGTCACGGAACTGGTCGTTGCCGTCGTGGGCACGCTCCAGGATTCCATCGAATCCAGCGGTAATCTGGCGCCGGTAAAAGAGCGGGCTCTTTCATTCGCGGGGGCCGGGGTGGTCGCGGAAATCTACGTAGCCGAAGGCGACAAAGTCGCCGCCGGGCAGCCGCTGGCGCGGTTGGACACGACCCGATTGGAATTGAGTGTAGCGAAAGCGCAACTGAGTCTGGAGCAGGTGCAGATTCAGCTGCAGGCGACGCTCGACGGCGCCAGCGACGTCGAAATCGCGGCCGCGGAAGCTTCCCTGAGTAGCAGCCAGGCCTCGTATGCCCAGATCAAGGAAGGCGCAGCCGAAGAACAACTGGTCAGATTAGCGGCCAATCTCGAGCTGGCCAAGCGGAAAGTACAGCAGGCCCAGGGAAACTACGATCGCTACGGCGAGCGCATGGCGGCTCCCTTGCAGGATGCAACCCTGGCGTACGAGGAGGCCCAAATTGCTTATGAGACCGCGGCCGAGGGAGCCGATAGCGCGACCCTGATCTCCGCGTGGAGCAAGGTCGAACAGGCGCAGGCCAGTCTGGGTGAGCTGCTGGCCGGGCCGGCAAAGGAAGATGTCAGATTGAGCGAGCTCAAGGTAACGCAAGCTGAACTCTCGCTGGCCCAGGCGCAGCGCACCCTGGAAGAAGCGACGCTGGTTGCGCCGTTCGACGGCACAATCACGGAACTGAATATCGCCGTGGGGGAAGTGGCGCCCAACTCGGCCGTGATTATGCTTGCCGACTTGGACACGTTAGAGGTCGAGATTTCTTTCGACGAGAATGATGTGACCGAGATCAACGTGGGCCAGGTTGCAGTGGTTGCCGTAGAAGCGCTGGATGAGACGAGCCTTCTGGGGACTGTGACCCTCGTCCATCCCACGGCGAACGTGCAATCGGGCGTCGTGCTGTATCCGGTGACGGTGCAGCTGGATCTGAGCAGGGAGGGTGGGAACGCGCCCGGCGTGCGTGCCGGTATGACGGTAGACGTCGAGATCATCACCGAGCAGTGGAACGACGTGCTCTATCTACCCCAACGGGCCATCAAATTGGAGGGTGATGCGGCTTATGTGATGTTACAGACCGGAGACGACGCCTACCAACGGACTCCCGTGACGTTGGGCAGAAGCCTGGGCGGCAACGTAGAGATTCTCGAGGGGCTGAGCGAAAACAGCGTCGTGGGCGTTCTCACCGAAGTGACAACCGATAGTGAAGAAGACTCCGGAGGGTTGCCATTCCCAGGTATGGGCATGATGGGCGGCGGGAGGCCATAAGATGAGTTTGATCGAAGTGCGGGACATGACGAAAGTCTATCAAATGGGCGAGGTGCAGGTGCACGCGCTGCGCGGGGTGTCCCTCGATATCGCAGAAGGTGAGTGGGTTGCCATCATGGGGCCTTCCGGCTCCGGGAAGTCCACGCTGATGCACATGATCAGCTGTCTGGATACGCCAACGTCGGGCGCCTATCGCCTCAACGGCATCGACGTCAGCGGCATGAATGACAATGCGCTGGCAGCCATTCGCGGGCGGGAGATCGGGTTTGTCTTTCAGACCTTCAATCTGCTGGCCCGGACGACGGCGCTCAAGCAGGTGATGCTGCCATTGCAATATAGCCGCAATGGCGCCCGCGTTGCACCCTCGGAACGGAAGATACGCGCGCAAGAGGCCCTGGAGGCCGTCGGCTTGGGGGATCGTATGAACCACAAGCCCTCCGAACTTTCCGGCGGGCAGCGCCAGCGTGTGGCGATTGCGCGCGCACTGGTCAACAACCCGAAAATCTTGATGGCAGATGAACCCACGGGAAACCTGGACTCCAAATCCGGCCGGGAGATCCTGGATATT
>JAFGNR010000352.1 GCA_016926915.1 Anaerolineae bacterium | reverse complement strand
GGCCCGACGATCACCACGAACTCCCCGGGCGCAATGTCCAGGGTGATGTTTCGCAAGGCGTCGCGATCGCTGCCCGCGAAACGGAACGAGAAATCGCGCAGCTCGATCATAGGTCGCTGTTCCGATCTACCGCACTTCGATCTGTTGTACGTCCACCGCCAGGACGGTCCCATCCATTTGCGCCACGACGAAACGGATGCCGGTTTCCTCGACCAGGGTGAAGATACGCATTTCGTCGTCTGCCAGGATCTCGTCCAGGGGGAGCGCGACTTCTTCATCCTCTGTATGCAGGATCACGGTGGTTGCTTCTCCGGCAGGCGACAGCGAGGCCAATACCGGCCCCAGGAGCGCCCCCTGCACCTTGCGCGGGCCATCCCCGACATCCAGGTTGATGCTGTCCATTTCGAATTGCCAGTCATTGGGATCGAAAGGCGCGGGGTCTGCCAGGGCGCCGGTCACCTCAAGCGTTGTCCCCCCCATGACCACGAGCTCGCTCACGCCCCGCACCCAGGCTTTGCTGTTTGCGGCGCCGACGATATTGTACGTTGCCTCTTCGCCCTGTCCCTGGGGGGCAAGCAACAGGCTGTCGCTTGCCCATACCTCGTCCAGACTGACGAAAAAGGCGTAGCCATCGGACGCGCGGATGAGCAACAGTCCTTGTTTCTCGTGGGGTTGGGCGCGTTCCAGCAGGTCGCGCAGCCGCACGCCGGTATATCGCGCTGTAACGTCGCGCAGCGTGCTTTCTGCCGTGACGAGGGGCAGGTCGCCATGTTCTTCGGGATAGGCATAGGGCGCAGCAACGGCGCCTCCTACCTGGAGGGTCGCAGGGCCGCGCAGCGCCCCGCGCAAATAGAGGCCAAATAACAGCGTCAGAACCGCCGCACCGGCCAGGAGGAGGCTGTAGCGCCTGCGGTTCACCGGTTCAGGTTCGCGATCTTTGACGACGCCGGCGCGTCGCAGGGCGCCCAGCAGGCTGCGGGCCAACACGCCGGCAAAGACGACGCCGGATACAAAGGCCATGCCGCCCACGAGCAGCAGCACGCCGTAGGCCAGAATGTCGGAGGGCAGGGCAGCAAACAGTTGGAAGACGAAGACATTCGAAGCCGAGGCCAACCCGCCCGCCAACGCAAAGGCCGGGAGACGATCCTTGTCCCGGAACGGCAGGA
Organism: Anaerolineae bacterium; assembly: GCA_016926915.1. Classification (GTDB taxonomy): domain Bacteria; phylum Chloroflexota; class Anaerolineae; order B4-G1; family SLSP01; genus JAFGNR01. The sequence goes on along the minus strand of JAFGNR010000352.1, from coordinate 2,373 downwards.
AGCCCAGGTCTACCAACAACCCGGCTACGATATCGACCAGAACCACGAGAAGCCCGTGGGTATTCCCGGTGAGCAATTCCACACAGCCTTTGAGAATGCCCGTGATCGTGCCGGCTCCTGCCCGTCCGGTCAGCCCGACCGCCAGCGTCAACCACAGGACGTGCAGCCCTGCGGCCCATTGGGTCGTTCCGGCAAACCCCAGGATCGATTGGAAGAAGTCGCCGATTGCATTGATATACGTGCTGGCGACGCCTCCCAGGGCTGCCAGGGCCGCCATCATGAGCCAATCGCGGGTGGTGAAGTAATAGCGTCTTTCGTGCATTGGATCTCCAGATAACGCAGGCAATAAAAAACGGCATCCTGGAAAGGGATGCCGATGTTGAACACTGGCTACGTCGACGTGACGCAAAGCGACGCGTCGACGCTTATCTCCTTTCCAAATGACGGGAGGCATACCCGTTTCCGGTTACACCCTATCGGTTTCAACCCATAGGCGCGCACCCTGGAGGCGCCCCCTTAGGCGTTGAAACTCGGAGATGATCATGTTACTCACACTATTTGAAGGTACGAAACCGGTTATATGGTAGCATATTCGACGATAATGGCAAATTGCCAGCCGGTAGCCGCGCTTTCCATAGCGTGGCGCCGGAATCACGCGTGATAATGGCCTCCAGGGGAGACGTAGCTGCTTAGCCTGCCCCGAGAGGTGCAGGTGTAGCGGGGTCAATGACGGCGAATGATGTGCGCTGTTGCGGCGTTGCTGCTCTAGCTCATCGTGTTACAATGAAGGCCGTTCTGCAAACCAGTGGAGGACCAACGCGTGAAAACTAACCTCGATTGCTATCCTTGTTTCATCACACAAGCGATCTCCGGCGCGCGCTTCGCCGGCGCCGCCCCACACCAGCAGGAAGAGATCGTCCGGCAGACCTTGCGCGCGATGCTGGCGTTCGATGCTACCCGCTCGCCGGCCGAGTTGGGCGAGCATATCCAGCGTATCATCCGGGATACCCTGCACGTTGCCGATCCCTATCGAGAGGCCAAGCAGGCCAGCACGGAGGAGGCCCTGGCGCTCTATGCCGATCTCAAACGGCGCGTCCGCGCGGCGGCCGATCCTCTCGATGTGGCGATTCGTCTGAGTATTGCCGGCAACATCATCGATCTCGCTGCCGCCCACGACTATGACCTCTGGGGAACGGTTGAGCGCGTACTCACCCAGCCGTTTGCCATTGACCACAGCGCAGCCTTTCGCCAGGCGTTGGCGCAGGCGCCGGAGCTGCTCTTCCTGGGCGACAATGCCGGCGAAACGGTCTTCGACCGCATTCTGATCGAGGAACTGGACGCGCCGGTGCGGTATGTGGTAAAAGGCGGCCCGGTTCTCAACGATGCAACCCGCGAAGATGCCATCGCAGCAGGCCTGGACCGCGTCGCAACTCTGATCGATAACGGCGCCGCCGCCGCGGGCTCCCTCTTGCCTCTCTGTTCAGCGGAATTCCGGGAGACCTTTGCTGCCGCCGAGGTCATCATTGCCAAAGGCCAGGGCAACTACGAAACGCTCAGCGGGTTGGAGGATCCCCGCATCTTCTTCCTGCTGCAGGCCAAGTGCGCGACGATCGCCCGCGATCTCGGCGTCGCCGTGCGCAGTATCATCCTCAAACAGGGGGGACGTTAGCAGATGCGGGGTAACTGGGCGCCCGCGAGCATCTGGAGAACGCGGCGGGCGCCGTAGGGCGTTTCGAGGGCGACGCGCCCCGGATGCTCGCCGGTAATCCGCCCGATGACGGCGGCGTTTGTTCCTAGCGGGTGCGCGTGCAGCGCCCGCAACGCTGCGGCTGCTTTGTCCGGGGCCACAGCAATGACGACTTTCCCCTCGTTCGCCGCATAGAGTGGGTCGAGTCCCAGGAATTCACAGGCGGCCCGCACGTCCTCGCGCACCGGAATCGCGGATTCTTGCAGATCGATGCCTACGCCGTTTGCCCATTCATTAAGCACCGTGACCAGCCCACCCCGGGTGGCGTCTCGCATGCAGCGGATGCCTTGCGGAACTGCCGCCAGGAGGGCGGCGATCAGCCCGTTGAGCGGCGCGCAGTCGCTCTGCAACGCCGAACCGAACGCCATCCCCTCGCGCTGTAACATGACCGCAATGCCATGATCGCCCACGGTTCCGTTGACGAGCACAACGTCGCCCGGCTGCAGGTAGCGCGGGCTGAGGGAGAGCGTGGGCGGCAGCACGCCCAGGCCGGCGGTGTTGATGAACAGGCCATCGGCGGCGCCATGTTCCACGACTTTGGTGTCCCCGGCGACGATCTGGATGTGAGCCTCCCGCGCCGTCCCGGCCATGGAGATCACGACGCGTTCTAACGTTTCCAGGGGCAG
>JAFGNR010000076.1 GCA_016926915.1 Anaerolineae bacterium | reverse complement strand
CATTGCTTCTTCTCCTCGCATGCCTGTGTTTGGGCTCCATTCTACCCCGATCGGCTACTTCTACTAAGTTGAGATGCGTACGCCCTGTCCTCAAACCTTTGACAACGTCTTTGAACTATGGTATAATATATCAAGACGATATATATCAACAAGTAATATAACGAATAGAACAATTAGCAATCACCACTCATCTTGGGACTGCTGAGAAAACACCCCCATAGAACCGGCGTTTGCAAGTGGCGACCCAACAGACATCCGCACATAGATGTCGTCAGGGACCAGACAAGATGTCACGCCCAAATACCGCCTCACACTCAAATATGGGTTAGCACTGGGGAAAGCCGAACCGGCCTGGCTGGAGTCGACCATCAGGCAGCTTTGGCCGGAAGATGCAGCGCCATAGGCATATGAGACTGATGAAAGGTCCAACGAGAACCGATGAAACAGGAACAGAAAACATTAAGCGACGCGTTGCAGTCGCTGGAGAATCAAATCGCAGCCCTACAGAAAGCTTTAGAGGAGAAACCGGAATATGGCATGGGCAAGGGCGACCCCGGAGTCACCCAATGGGAACTGAACCAAACTTTGCTCAACCAACTCCAGGAACGCGCCTCCAGCACCCGCAAAGCGCTACAACGCATGGAACACGGCATTTATGGAACCTGCCAACGCTGTGGGGCGGCAATCAACCCAGAAAGATTGGCCATTCTACCGGATACCAGATTATGTATCCGCTGTGCTCAAAAAGCGGCCGGGGAATGATCCCGCTGAAACAGAACCAGTAAAGGGGAAACGTATGTATGAAGTCGGCGATATGGTTTTTCATCCTGAAAGCGGCGCCGGAGTGATCACCGGGATCAAGAAAATCCCGGTGATGGGAAACGATCGCAGATACTATCGCATCAAGGTGTTGAGTAAAACCAAGACCACGTTGTTGATTCCGGTGAAGGATGCGGACGAAATCGGGTTGCGACCGGCGATCCCGCCCGGCCATCTTAGCCGGGTCTGGGAAGTCCTATCCGGCCCACCTGACGATCTTCCGGAAAAGAAGAAACACCGGCAGAAATGGGTCGATGAACGGCTGACAACCGGTGAAACGGTGCAAATCGCCAAAGTTGTACGCGACCTGGTCTGGCGCCGGAAGCAGACAGAGCGGCTGTACGCTGCAGAGGAAAAGGCCCTCAAACGCGGCATGCGACTGCTCACAGGTGAAGTGGGAACCGTTCTGGGCGTCGACCTGACCACGGCCAGATCGCGGATTCAGGAGATGCTAGACCAAGATCCGGAAATCCCATAACACAACCCAGCCATATCACGGCACAATAAGCACACATCGAAAGGAGAATCTATGAGCCAAACAGCTCAAAACCTGAAAAAAGAGAAGATCGAGATGATGGGGACCGTTGTCGAGGCCCTGAAAGGACTCAAGTTCCGGGTGGAACTGGAAAACGGGCACGAAGTCATCGGTTACCTGAGCGGAAAAATGCGTCGCTATTACATCCGAATCTTACTTGGGGATCGCGTGAAGATCGAATTATCCCCTTACGACCTGGACAGAGGACGCATTGTATACCGGTACAAGCGACGCCAGCCCATAACCGTGCAATAGCGAGGATACATGACAGCTATCAGAGAAATGGTAGAGTACGTGGGAAAGAATCTAGCCACAGAACCGGATACCGTGCGCGTTGCGGAATCCATTCACAACCAGAAAATTACGGTGGAGATTTCCGTGGCCCAGAAAGACAAGGGGCGTATCATCGGGCGCCGGGGTCGCAACATCAAAGCCATGCGCGCGCTGGCGCATGTGCTGGCAGCCAAACACAACCGGCGCGCCAGCGTCGAACTGGTATAGGTCGCCAGGAAAACAAAACGCTCGGAAGTTCCGGGCGTTCACTGAGCGGGTGAGGGGATTCGAACCCCTGACATTCAGCTTGGGAAGCTGACGTTCTACCACTGAACTACACCCGCCAACTAACGTTTATGATTATACCACAGGCCAGCAGTTTTACAACTGCAAAGCCCCACAAATGTGGGGCTTTGCGTTGGTTTTGAATGGAAAAGCAGGCTACTTCTCAAGAGGTTTGTGACAGAGCCACCAGTCGTAGCACTCGTACTCATCCATACGCGTCTTGGCGCTCACGACGTCGCTTGCCGGCGGGACAATCACCCGATCTCCAATCAGCTCATTGTTAGGCCAGTTGGCCGGAATCGCGACCTTCTGGGAATCTGCGACCTGGAATCCCTTGATCATGCGCAAAATCTCATCAAAGTTGCGTCCTAATTCCGCCGGGTAATAAAGGATCGCGCGGATCGTACCCTTGGGATCGATGAAGAAGACCGCTCGCACTGTGCTGGAACCGGCTCCAGGATGAACCAACCCAAGTTTCTCAGCAACCTGACCGTGATCCGCAATGATGGGGAACTCGATCTCTACATCCAGGTTGTCGCTGATCCATTCCGTCCACTTGATGTGAGAGAAAACTTGATCGATGCTCAGGCCGATCAGCTCGGTATTCAGCTTGCGAAACTCGGGGTATCGTTGCTGGAATGCATAGAATTCTGTGGTGCAAACCGGAGTGAAATCGGCCGGGTGACTGAACAAAATGAACCATTGTCCCTCAAAAGCCTGGGGAAGTGTGAGCTTCCCGTGCGTCGTCTGAACCGTCATCTCCGGAAACTTGTCGCCAATCAAAGGCATACCGTAATCCATGTTTTACCTCCCTGGTTACTCAATTTGCTAGTGAAACGTCTTTATTATAGCCTAACTACCTAAAAATGTCAATAGTTATGATAATAATTATAGAAACCGTCTTTTAGGTTAGAGGATCATTGGATTTCTGACAGGTAGGTTTCATCTCAGTTGGGTCGAAAGGCGGGACGCACTTCTGCATCTCATAGAAGCGCGCTCACAACGTCAAAAACTGTGTTTTCAAGTCCAGCCAAGCGCGTTCCACCTGGGGGTTACTTCTTTGAAACACACCCATATGGTATGATAAGCACATGGATGCCAAACTGCACCGTAGACTAAAGCGTCTGGGGGTGGTCAGGGGTACACGTAACCTGAACCCGCCCCCCCTCACCACGCCGGCAGGCAGCACGCCAAAGCCCCCCAGGTGCCCGGCGGCGCTGCCGGGGGAAGAAGTCGCTACGGATGCTGGCCCGGTTTGGGTGGCACGACGTCACTATCCGGCAGACATAGAACATGGCCGCTACCGCCTGCATGAGTTGCAGACGGTATCGCAACACGCATTGACCCTGCTGGGTACGCCGGACCTGGGCGACTATCCGGCCTTTCTTGATACAGAAACCACCGGTCTGGCCGGCGGAGCCGGAACCCTGGCCTTCCTCATTGGCGTTGGCGTCTGGACTGTGGAGGGTCTTACCCTCCACATGGTCTTCCTCCGCGACCCGGCAGATGAACGAGCCGCATTGCACTATATCGAAAGAGTGCTGGCGCCCGCTACCGGTTTGGTCACCTTCAACGGCAACGGCTTCGATCTCCCACTTCTCGAAAACCGCTTCATTCTTCAGCGACTACTCCCCCGCTGGCAACGCCTCCCGCATCTGGACCTACTTCCTGTCGCCCGGCTGCTGTGGCGGGATCATCTATCCTCGCGGAGGTTGGGGGTCCTGGAGACAGAACTCCTGGCGATCACGCGAACAGAAGAGGACTTGCCTTCGTGGATGATCCCCGAAGCGTACCGGGCCTATCTGAGTACCGGCGACCCATCAGAAATGGCGCGCATCTTCTACCACAACGAAATCGATATCCTGAGCCTGGCAACACTGCTCATCCATGCCGCCCGTTGCGTGGATAGCCCCGAGACGCTCGGCGTTGCAGCGACAGAATGGGTGGGGATCGGACGCCTTTATGCACGCGCAGATCTGGAAGCGCAAGCTCAGGCAGCCTGGCGGCGCGCCCTCGACCTCAATGCTTTACCGGTGGAAGTGGCTGCTCGGCTCTGGCGGGAGCTGGCGCTTCAAAAGAAGCGTAGCGAAGCCTGGGACAAAGCCCTGGACCTCTGGGAGACCTGGGCCAGGTGCATTCCGGATGCGATCGAGCCGTTGATCGAGCGCGCCAAGTACTTCGAATGGGTGGCCCGCGATTTTGCTGCCGCGCTGCTAGAAACGGAATCAGCACTGCGGCGAATCCCGCAATTATCCACCGGTTTCCTACAAGAAAGCACGCAGGCCGAGCTCCTCCACCGGCGCGAACGGCTGTGGCGCAAGCTCCACCGGAGCAACGAGACAAATTCCTGAATTCGCAATACCCTGCACGTACTGGCGTTTGGCATTTCAAATCGATTGAGTATAATCGCCTTTGTACAAACAATCACAATTCATAACGCACCGCCGTGAATGTCGTTTCACAAGAGGCGTCGTGCGGGCGCACATCTTGACTATAGTTAGGAGTCTTACATGGAAATCACTTGGTTCGGTCTGGGCTGCTTTCGCATTACCGAACGCGGATATCCGGCCGTCATCACAGACCCATTCGATGAAGAAGCCACCGGCTGCACATTGCCGCGCAGCCGCGCTGAAATCGTCACGTTGAGCACCCCCCTCGCCGATCCGGTCCAGATGAAGTGGCCGCGTTTTCGCGGCCCCACCCGCACCCTGGCCAGTCCTGGTGAATATGAAATCGGCGGGTTGTTCATCACCGGCGTTGAGTCCTACCGTGATCGTAAAAAAGGCATGGAACGAGGTGAGAACATCATTTACACCTTCGACGTCAGTCGGATCTCAATCTGTCACCTCGGTGAGCTGGGACACGTTCCCAGTCAGACCCAAATCGAGGCCCTGGGAACCGTGCATGTTCTCCTACTTCCCGTAGGGCTTCCGGGGGGCCTCACGCCATCGATGGCCACGGAGGTGATGAGCCTGATCGAGCCCAATTTCGTCATCCCCATGCAGTATAACACCCCAGGTCTCAAAACAGAGCGCAAATCGGTTGACCGGTTCCTCAAGGAAATGGGGATTGCCAAACCCGAGACCTTGCCGGTTCTGAAACTCTCGGCAAGCGATATTCCGGAAGAAACACAAATCGTCCTCTTGGAATTTCAACAAGGATAGCAAACATAGGAGAAGCACCATGACCAAGACGCGGTGGGGATGGGTAGCAGCAGCGTTCTTCATCTTGATCCTGGCAGCCAGCTGCGGCAAAACGACGCCAGCGACAACTTCAAACGATCTGGAGATGATCAAAGCCCGGCTCGAAGCGGGCGCCTATTCTGAAGCCCTCGACATGCTCGAGGATTTCGTGCAGGGGGACAGCAACAACGCTGAAGCCCAATTCTTGTTGGGATTGGCTTACTTCAATACCGGCGCTTATGAAAAGGCCCGTCAGGCCTTCGAGAACACCCTGGAACTCGATCCAACCCGCGCCGGCGCGGTGCACCACAATCTGGGAGCATTGGCGATCCAGATGGATGACCTGAATACAGCAATCCAAGAGTTTCAGGCCGCACTGGATGTCGAACCCGACGACCCGGATACCCATTACCAGCTCGGCGCCGTTTACCTCATGTTGGCGCTGCCGGCAAATACCCCCATCCCAGATGAAACCATGCTGGCGCAGGCGCAGGCAGAATTCGAACGCGCGCTGGAGATTGAGCCGGGCAAGCCGGAGGTTCTGGTGGGTATCGGCAACATTTACCTGCTGAAAAACCAATTCAAGGAAGCCGCTGAGGTTCTGCAACAGGCTGTCGATGCTGCTCCAGAAATGCCAGAAGCGTTGTTTGCCCTGGGGCGGGCGCATTTCCTTGCCGGAGACCAGGATGCAGCGCGCACTGTGCTGGAGCGCTTCCTCGAAACCGACCCGCCGGCAGTCTGGGCGCAGCAAGCACAGGATATGATTGCCAGTCTGCCCTGACGAGTATCAAAACGCGGTCCAACACCAGCCCTTGATTCAGCAATCGAAAGGAGCACGCGCATGACCTATGAATCGCCGCCTGAGTATGGCTACTACAATCAACCTGCTACGGGAAAGACGCCCGCGCTGGTCATCTGGCGCAACGTGCTTTTCTCACCATCGGTCGAGACGCTGAACCAGTATCTACCGGAGGCCAGCATCGGCCGGGGTCTCCTGTGGTGGCTCACGAGCGGCGCCGTCAGTTTTCTCGCCAGTATGCTGGTCTACGCACTCACCGCGGGCAGGTATATGACCCGGAACCTCCCCCCCGAGTTCCAGGATGTGATGCCGTTCGAGATGGGGGGACTCTCTGTTCTCAGCACATTGCTGTGCGGCATTCCGGTTTGGATTGCAAGCCTCCTTCTGGGCGCTTTCGTCATGGCGGGCCTGATTCACCTTGCAGCCAAATTACTCAAAGGACAAGGGACCTTTACCGGAACCTTTTTCCTCCTGGCAGCTGCCAGTGCTCCGCTAACACTGGCCGGCGCCGCCCTGCAAGTCGTAGGCCAGTTGCTAGGCTTGGTCCCGGTATTGGGCATCATACTGACGCTATTGCTGGCCGTCATCTCCCTGGGGTTGACGATTTTTGCTCTGGTTTTATCGTCGATGGCGGTAGCTGCCGCACACCGTTTTTCCTTGGGCAGGGGGTTTGCCGCCCTGATCCTTCCATACATCGTGCTTTTCGTATTAGGAGTGTGCCTCGCCGTGATTATCGTGTCCCTGATAGGAATCTCAGCCCAGGAAATCCTCCGAGAGATGGGGCAGTTGCTACTGCTCTACGTGTGAACGGCCGATAACTGCGGCGAAAGTTCGTGAAGACATGCAAAATGCCGTCAAAATCCTGATGACCTGGAGTATCCGTCCGGGGCGCGAGGAAGCCTACTTGCGCTTTGTAACGCAGGAGTTCCCGGAGACCCTGATGAAACTGCAGCTGCAACCCACCGAGGCCTGGTACACGATCTACGGCGAATGGCCGGAGGTAACCATGGGATTCATGGCAGAAAACGTCCGGGCGATACAAGATTTCCTGGTTTCGGAGACTTGGGCCGGATTGAAGGCCAAGTTGATGTCTTTCGTCAAGAACTACCGGCAAAAGGTGGTCCCCCTAAAAGGTGGATTCCAGCTTTAGCGCCCATGAATAACACCGAACCGGCGGTGTAACTTCACTGCCGGTTTCTTGTTTGACTTGCACAGGGAGTTCTAGCGCGCCGCCGATACTGCCGCCTCTAGCGCCGCGACGTCGGGCGCTCCCGCTTGCGCATAGACAATTTGTCCAGTCCCGTCCACCACAAAGAACGTGGGAACACCGCGCACCCCCCAACGGGCAGCCAAGGTCCCGCCGACCGCGTCCTTGACGTTAAGCCGCAGCACGGTCGCTTCTCCAGCCAGGTTCGCTTCGAGACGGTCCACCTTGGGCTTGGAAATCAGACAAATGCTGCAAGAGTTGGAATAGAATTCGACGACCGTCGGGGCGCCGGATTGTAGTTGAGATTCCAGATCGGACAGAGAGGCAACCGCATCCCCGGGCGTGCGCAGGAAAAGATACGCCGCTGCCAGCGCCGCCACCACCACAATCACCGACCAGTTTTCCTTCCAGAAGACTTGCCACCATTTTTCAGCTTGCTCTCCCATCTCTATTTCCCCCCCATACTCGTTACCAGCAAACGCAAGGCCCCCTGGTACTTGCGATCTTCCTCCAAATCCTCACCTTACGGTTT
>JAFGNR010000075.1 GCA_016926915.1 Anaerolineae bacterium | reverse complement strand
TCGTCGAGCCGCAGCATCGCGAGGAAGGCTTCCTGCGGAATGATGACGTTCCCCAGCATCTTCATACGTTTCTTCCCGGCCTTCTGTTTCTCCAGAAGCTTCCGCTTGCGGGTGATGTCGCCGCCGTAGCACTTCGCCAGGACATCCTTGCGCAGCGCCTGCACATTGACGCGGGCCAGGATTTTGCCCCCGACCGCCGCCTGGATAGGCACTTCGAAGAGCTGGCGCGGGATCACCTCTTTCATCTTGCGGATGAGCAGCGAGCCCCGCTCGTAGGCCTTATCCCGGTGCACGATGATTGCCAGCGCGTCCACCGCCTCCTTGTTCACCAGCACATCGACCTTCACCAAGTCATCGACGCGATAGCCGTCGAAGGTGTAGTCCATGGAGGCGTACCCGCGAGTGGCGGATTTGATGCGATCGTGCAGATCGATGACCATCTCGGAAAGCGGCACTTCGAAGGTCAACAGCACGCGGCGCGTGTCCAGCGTCTCGGTCAGCAGGAAGTTGGCCCGCTTGCGCCGGAAGATCTCCATCAGCGCGCCGATGTAGTCGTTGGGTGTGATGACCTGCACGCGCATCCACGGTTCGCGGACCTCCGCGATGACGGCGGGGTCGGGCAGGTCGGCGGGCCGGTGGATTTCGATCTCGTCCCCGCTGGTCAGCTGCACCTGGTAGGCCACGCTGGGCGCGGTTACCACCAAATCCTGATCGTATTCGCGCTCCAGGCGCTCCTGGACGATTTCCATGTGGAACAGCCCCAGAAAGCCGCAGCGAAAGCCGAACTGCAGAGCCTGCGAGGTCTCCGGCTCGAAGGTGAGCGAAGCGTCGTTGAGTTGGAGCTTCTCCAGAGCGTCCCGCAGGGCCGCGTAATCATCCGCCTCGGAGGGGTAGAGACTGGCAAAGACCATCGGCTTCGGGCGCCGGTAGCCCGGCAGGGCCGTCGCTGCGGGGCGGCGGGCGTCGGTGATAGTGTCGCCGACGCGGGCATCCCGCACCGATTTCAATCCTGTGGCCACGTACCCCACCTCGCCGGCAGAAAGCGCCGGCGCCGGCGTCATACCGGGTCTGAAAACTCCCACTTCGATGGGTTCGTTCTTGGTGCCTGTCGCCATCATCAGGAGTTGGCTGTCGTCATCGACCTGTCCGGCAGCCAGCCGCACGTAAGCGATGACGCCCTTGTAAGAATCGTAATGCGAATCGAAGATGAGCGCCTGGAGAGGCGCGTCCGGGGCGTCTGCCTCAGGCGGCGGAACGTGATCGACGATGGCCTGCAACACCGCCGCGACGTTGGTCCCCTCCTTGGCAGAGACCGCCACGATGTCCTCCACGGGAATACCCAGCAGCTCCGCGACGTCGGCCGAGACCTGTTCCACCTGCGCAGTCGCCAGGTCGATCTTGTTGAGCACCGGCACGATCTCGAGATCATTTTCCAGCGCCAGGTAGAGATTGGCCAGCGTCTGGGCTTCGATGCCCTGGGTGGCATCCACCACCAGCACGGCGCCCTCGCACGCCGCCAGGGCGCGGCTGACCTCGTAGCCGAAGTCGACGTGACCGGGAGTATCGATCAGGTTGAGTTGGTAGGTCTCGCCATCGGCGGCCTGCCAGTGCATCTGCACGGCCGACGCCTTGATGGTGACCCCTTTTTCCTGCTCCAGGTCCATACTATCGAGCACCTGGGATGCCGACGTGAATTTCCGGTGCTCGACCGTTCCGGTGACTTCCAGGAGCCGGTCTGCCAGCGTCGATTTCCCGTGATCGATGTGTGCGATAATACTAAAATTCCGAATATGTTTGGGGTCCATAGTTAATCGACCCGATCCTCCCCAAGTCCAAATTAACTCCGCTGAAAAAGGGCCTTGACCGCAAAGCGCGCCAAGGTAAGGTTGAAACCTTTTCAGACCTCCTAGAAAAGCGCCAGGGTTACGACCGGAGCGCCTCGGCCTCATCCAACGCCCGCGCAATCCAGGTCTCCGCAGCGACCGGCCCGGCTCGCAGGCGCCACCACCCCAGGAATTCCGTATTGCCGGCCGGGCCCAGCAGCGGAGAGACCATCAGCCCTTGCAGGCTCAATTCCAAGGCCGCGAAGGCCTCCACCACCGCTTCCAACACCCGGCGATGGACGGCGGGATCGCGGACGACGCCGCCCTTGCCCACCTGCTCGCGCCCCGCCTCGAATTGCGGCTTGATCAGCGAGACCGCCTCGCCGCCCGGTTGCAACCAGCGCGCAGCCGCAGCGTAAATCAGGCGCAGCGAAATGAACGAGACATCCGAAACAATCAGCGCGACCTGTTCCGGCAGCGACTCTAGGTAGCGGGCGTTGGTGCGCTCCATGACCACGACCCGGGGATCCTGCCGCAGGGACCAGGCCAGCTGCCCGTAACCCACGTCGATAGCGTAGACCCTGGCCACGCCGTTTTGCAGCAGACAATCCGTGAAGCCTCCTGTCGAGGCCCCGACATCGGCGGCGATCTTGCCCGCCACGGCGACGTCGAAACGGGTCAGGGCTGCCGCCAGCTTCTCCCCGCCCCGGCTCACGAAGGGCGGCTTCTCCACCAGGGTAATATCGGCCGCGACCGGCACCTGGACGCCGGGCTTGTCGACCAGGTCTCCGTCGACGATCACCTCGCCGGCGTGGATCAAGCGCTGGGCCAGGTTACGGCTTTCCACCAGACCCCGCGCCACCACCAACAAATCCAAACGTTGTTTTTTCACAACGCAAGCATACCAAAACTACTTACGAAGTCAACACCGCCGGATGCAAGCGCTCCAGGACGCGCGCCAGATCATCGGGCAGCGGCGCGGAGAAGGTCAACGTCTCGCCGGTCGCGGGATGCACCAGGGTCAGATCGCGCGCGTGCAAGAACTGGCGCGGCAAATCGAGCGGCTGGCGCGCCGGGCCGTACACCGTATCGCCCGCCAGCGGATAGCCCAGCCAGGCAAAATGGACGCGGATCTGATGTGTGCGTCCCGTCAACAAATCGACGTCCGCCAGCGTATAGGCCCGCCCGCCGGCGTCTTCCAACCGCGCAGTCACCCGCCAGCGGGTGCGCGCCGGTTTGCCGCCGGTTCCCACGACGGCCATTTTCCTGCGGTGCACAGAGTGACGTCCCAGGGGCGCGTCGATCAAGCCCTCGTCCTGCGGCAAGGCCCCCAGCGCCAGCGCCGCGTAGACCTTGCTCACCTCGCGGCGCTTGAACTGCCGCTGCAACGCGCGGATCGCCTGATCGTGTTTGGCAATCACCAACACGCCGGAGGTGTCCTTATCGAGCCGGTGGACGATGCCGGGACGCAGTTCGCCGCCGACGCCGCGCAGGTCCGGGCAATGCGCCAGCACCGCGTTGACCAATGTACCGGATGGATTGCCCGCTCCCGGATGGACGACGACGCCAGGAGCCTTGTTCACCACCAGAATGTCGCCATCCTCGTACAGCACATCCAACGGCAGAGCCTCCGGTTCCAGATAGGAGGGCTTCGGCGCCGGGACGCGCACCACAATCGCATCCCCCTTGCGGACTTTGTAGGCAACCCGCACCGTCTCGCCGCCGACCGTGACCTCTCCCTCTTCAATGAGACGTTGGAGCGCCGCCCGCGAGAACTCCGGCAGCGCCTGGGCCAGGAACTTGTCGATCCGCTCCCCCCCGGCGCCGGCGGATAGCGCGAATTCACGCGTGCATTCGCGCGCGCGTTCGCGCGCGGCTTCAGTCATGGGCGACGCTCCGGTCTACTACGACCTTCCCGGCCTTGATCACCTTCTCCACCGGATTGGTCCCGAAGCGATAGGCCAGCTGGCGATAGTCGGGTAGATCGAGGATCACCAGGTCGCCTGCATACCCCACGGCAAGACTCCCGGCCCGGTCGCCCAATTCCAGAGCATACGCAGCATTCAGGGTAGAGGCCGCGAGAGCCTGCGCCGGGGTTAGCCTCAAGTAGCGGCTTGCCAGCGCCATGACGAAAGGCAGCGACTCGTTCCAGGCGGTCCCGGGATTGCAATCGGTCGCCAGAGCCAGCGCCGCCCCCGCGTCGAGGAAGGCCTGCGCCGGCGTGTAGGCGTGATGGCCCAATCCAAACGGCGTGCAGGGCAAAGACACGGCCACCGTATCCACCTCCCCAAAGCGCGCAATCTCCTCCGGCGGAGTGCATACCAGGTGATCGGCGGAGACGGCGCCCAACTCCGTCGCCAGACGCGCGCCTCCCAGCGGTTCGAACTCATCGACGTGAATCTTGAGCGGGAATCCCAGCGCCCGCGCCGCTTCCAGGATACGGCGGCTCTGGTCGAGATCGAAGGCGCTGGCCTCGCAGAAAACATCGCAAAAGGGCAGCCGCGCCAGTCCCAACGCGCGGGCTTTGTCGGCAACTGCCGGGAGCATCTCCTCGATCACAAGCATGACGTAGGCTTCCGGGCATTCGCGGAATTCCACTGGGATGGCGTGCGCCCCCAGGAAGGTCGGGACCAGCGCAACCGGATGTTGCCGGTCCAGCGTCACGATGGCCTCCAATTGGCGCAGCTCGGCTTCCGTGTCGAGACCGTATCCAGTCTTGACCTCGACCGTGGTGGCGCCGTGCGCCAACATCCGGTCCAGGCGCGGGCGCATGGCGTCGACCAGCTCCGCGACCGGCGCCGCCCGCGTCGCGCGGACGGTGGCCATAATCCCGCCGCCGGCAGCCATAATCTCCAGATAGGTCGCGCCGGCTACCCGCTGCTCGAACTCGGCGGCGCGGTCGCCCATCCACACCAGGTGGGTATGCGGATCGACGAAGCCGGGCGCGACCACCTTACCGCGCGCGTCGATCTCCACGGCGATAGCGTCCAGCTGCCCACCGACCTCATCCGTCGGTCCCGACGCGACAACGATGCCATCCTTGATAGCGACGGCCCCATCGGAAATCAAGCCCAGTTCACCCAACCGGCGCCCGCGCTGCGGTCCCTCCGGGGATGGGGGCACGATGCACAGCTGCGCCGCAGAATGGACCCATAGATCAACGTCCACGCTCCCTCCTTGAATGGAATGGAGAATCTACGAATGGCGAATGCGCGAATGGCGAATCAATACGCGAAATGGCGTTTCTATTGAATGCTTAGTCTACACCTGGATCGTACAAAACACAAAGGGCATGTAGGGCGGATTGGCAATCCGCCCCGGCGATACAAAAACGCCTGGGGGATGCGCGCGCACCCCCCAGGCGATCACGTGTCAAACGAAACCCATCTCCAATCAGAAAGAATACCAGCTCTCCTGGCGGGTCAGGAAAAACCACACGGCCACGTCAAAGGTTGCCCCCTCTTCTGTCTGGCCATGGGCCACAATCGCCGTGGGCGCCGCCGCAGCCGGAATGAGCGGGTACCCTTCCGGCACCCAGTTGTCGTTGCCGAAGAGATAGACGTCATCCCGCGCCGAATCCGCCACATAGATCGGCCCGCCAATATCCGGCGAGGTCACGGCAAAGATCGCCCGCCACGGTTGGCCGCGCAATCCCTCACGCACGGCCACGGCCTGGGCATAATCCCGCAAAATCGTGGTAGCAAAAATCCGGGGACCCCGGTACTGGATCTGCTCCCAGCCCCCATTGTAGGCCGCCAGCGCGTTGAAAATGTCGCCCTGCCCCTGGCCGACCACCGTTGCCAGGGTGCGCGTGCCCCAGAAGAGATTCGTCCCCGGATCGAGCAGTTGCGCCCGCGCAGGGCGCCAGGTGAACCCCGCTTCACTGGGCATCACCTGCGTCAGCCCGACAGCGCCGACCGGGCCAATCGCCTGGGAATTGCCGCGCGATTCCATCCACACCAACGAGGCCACAAAATCTGGGTCGAGGTTGCGGCGCTCGGCTTCGAGCACGATCAGTGATTCCCATTGACGAACACGGGAATGCCAGTAGGGGGAAAGACCGGCTGCCGCAGCTGCCGCCACATCCTCCTCGCCTTCTTCGCCGGCCGGGGGCGACATCGCAGCCACGCCAGCCACGCCATGCAGCAAAGCGCAACAAACCAACACAGCGACAAATGCAGTGCGCAACGGCTTCATGCGCCCTCCCTCCTGCCCAGAATGAGTGCTACTTATACCTGGGTCTGCACTTTTGTCAAGAAGATGTAAACGCAGCAATTCTAACCAAATTCAATCCAACGTGCGATCACGCGTTCTCATCAGCCACGCTGAAGATCTCACGCGCCTCCTCCAGGTAGGCGGGAATATCCGCCTCGGGCTTCCCGTGAGCTGCCAGATAACGGGTCAGCAAGGTCACGGGCGTCATGTTATCCGGTTCCAACCCGGCGAGCCGATCCCTCACCGTGCGATCGACCTCGCGATTGATCTGCGCGAAAAAGGCGTTGCCCAGGAGGGGCGAGAGCTCCCCATCCCGCAGCAACGGCTCCTGTTCAGGCGTCATTTGCACGATCAACCGGACGACCGCCCCGGCGACGTCGTGCAGCGCCACTGTCTGGCGAATCGCCGCGACAGGATCGGCCTCGGCGCGCACATCGACGCGCAGGGTCCGGAAAGGACGGGCCGCCACGGGAATAAACTCCCAGGTGGTGTACCCCCGTTCCAGTTCCACCCAGCAGAACCCCTTGGGCTGCTGCTCCTCGCCGAAATCTACCCGTTCCAGGCTGCCGGGATAGACGACGGGCGGGCGGTTTTCAGGATTGAGATTCTGATGTTGGTGAATATGGCCCAGCGCGACGTAATCCCAGGCCGCGCTCAGCAGCGCCGAAAGCGGCGCCGTGACATCTCGCCCCACCATGATCGCGCGCTCGGAGCCCCAGTGGGCGCTCTCGACGGAGAAATGACCGGCCAACACGCCGGGCAGGTCGGGGTTGCGGCGGCGCTCCTGATCTCGGATCAGCGCCACTACCGCCTCCGACACGGCGCGATCCAGTTCCTCCGGACGCAACGCGCGAAATTGGTCGCGGGTCAACAAGCGCTGGCGCACGGGATAGGGGATGACGCCGACCTCCACACACCCCCGCCGCGTATCCACCGTGAAGAGTGCGGGCTGTTC
This sequence comes from Anaerolineae bacterium, assembly GCA_016926915.1. GTDB lineage: Bacteria > Chloroflexota > Anaerolineae > B4-G1 > SLSP01 > JAFGNR01. The sequence goes on along the minus strand of JAFGNR010000075.1, from coordinate 691 downwards.
CGCCACCCGGACATGCGGCACACTCAAGGTGGAGAATATCTCGACGCTGGAAGCGCGCTGCTCCATGGCGGGGACATCGTGGTTGCCGGCCAGCAACACGGTGGGAATGGCTGCCTGCGACAAGACATGGATGCGGCGGGCGAATTCACGTTGATAAGTGGGCGTCGGGCGGCGCGTGCGGAATGTATCCCCGGCGAAAAGCACCAGGTCAGCCTCGTGGGCAATGGCATAAGCCACCACTTCGTCCAGGCGCGCCAGGAAATCGACGACCCGCAGGTTGAGGCCCGTCTCGGAATCCAAACGCCCGTACGTCTCCGTGCCGATGTGCAGGTCGGCAAAATGGAGAATACGAATCGGATCAGACACTGTGACCTCCTTTAGAAGAGCAGCCCGCCATCAGCGCCAGCGGTCAGAACGGCCCTCACAGCTACCAACGAATGGGCGCGCTGCCGTGAGCCAGTAAATAGGCATTCGCCTGCGAGAAGTGACCGCAGCCCACAAAGCCGCGATAAGCGGAGAGGGGCGAGGGATGCGGCGCCTCAAGCGCCAGATGCCGCTGCCGGTCAACGGACGCCCCCAACGTCTGGGCGTGCGCCCCCCACAGCAAGAAGACCAGATGCTCCCGCCCCAGATTCAACTGCAGCACTACCTCCCGCGTCAACCGTTCCCAACCCAGATGGCGATGGGAACC
>JAFGNR010000074.1 GCA_016926915.1 Anaerolineae bacterium | reverse complement strand
TGTGACGTGTCGCCCGTCAAAGTGTCTGCGTGACGCTTCACGATCTCGTCCATCTCGTGCAGTTTTTCGGCGAACTCCTTGCCTTCGGCGGCCGAGATCCACCGTAATTGCAGGCGTTCCGGGGCAATGCCTTTGCGCTCGAACTTCTTCTGCCACCGTTGGAAGCGCCGCGCCGTGTGGACGTTGGCGTAGTTGTAGTGACAGTCCGAACCGTTGTCGGTAAGACGACATCCGGTGACCAGGACGGCGCCGGCGCCTCGCTCGAATGCCCGCTCGATGAAGGCTTCTTCGAAACGGGCCGAGCACATCGTTCGCACGATGCGCGACGAGGTCGGATACTGCCGCTTCTCGATACCCGCCAGGTCGGCGCCCGCGTAGGAACACCAGTTGCACGTGAAGACGACGCACTTTTCCTGCGGGTTCTTCGCCAGGGCTGCGTCGACCTGGGCCAGGATCTGTGCTTTGGTGAAGTAGGGCATATCGATGGCGTCGACAGGGCACTCGGCGGCGCAGTTCCCGCAGCCCATGCAGGCTGCTTCGATGATGCGCACCGTGCCGCCTTTGCCCGGTTTTCCAATCTGTTCGATGGCATTGAAAGGACAGACCTTCACGCACCGCATGCAGCCGATGCATTTATCAGGGTCGTGCTGGGCCGTCAACGGCTCTTTCTCGATAGCGCCCCGGGCCAGCAGGGCGCCGGCCTTTCCCGCGGCTGCCATGGCCTGGGCCATCGCTTCGCGGATGTCCTTGGCGCCTTGACTCACACCTGCCAGGAAAATGCCCTGGACGGCGGTCTGGACCGGTCCCAGTTTGGGGTGCAGCTCCATGTAGAAACCATCCTCGCTGCGGGCCAGTTTCAGTTGATCGGAAAGGTTGTCTTCCGGCGAGCGCACGCCTACGACGAGCACCACCAGATCGGTGGGGATACGCAGATCGGCGCCCAGTAGATGATCGTAGAAGACGACGTCGTGATCTTCGAGCCGGATGACGTCCTGCGGCGGTTTGTCGTCATCGTACCGGAAGAACTGGACCCCGGCGCGCATGGCGTCTTCGTACAACTCCTCGGCCTGGCGGCTGTAGGTGCGGATGTCTTTGCTCACGATGCGTACTTTTTTACCCATCCGCCGCAGTTGCAGGGCCTGGTGGATCATCGATGTACAGCAGTAGCGCGCGCAGCCTATGGCGCCCTGACGGGAGCCGATGCAGGAAATGAAGGTGATCCGCTCCGCGGATGCCAAACCTGCAGCTTGCGCCCCGGTGCGTAGCAGTTTCTCCAATTCCAGGTTCGTCACCACATGGGCATTGTCTCCATATCCGAACTCGGTGGGCCGGTAGGGGGTCCCGCCCGTGGCAACAATGACCGTGCCGGTTTCCAGGTCTTCGCCGGTGGTGAGATGGGAGTTGAAACTACCCACGACGCCGCCGATGGTCTCTACCTCGCTGTGCAGGTGCACCTGTACACCCGTTTGCACCAGTTCGCGTTTCTTGGCGTTCACAATTTCCAACGCGTCCAGGTCGGCCGGCGCGATCTCGTTCAATTGAGTTAACAGCCCGCCTAAATAGTTCGCCTTCTCGACTAGGTGTGTTTCATATCCCTGGCGGGCCAGCGCCGCCGCGGCCGTCATCCCGGCGATGCCGCCGCCGATAACCAGCCCGCTTTGTTTCAGGGGCAGGTGGCTGGCCTCCAGTGGGATCAATTGCCGCGCTTTCTGCACCGCCATCGCGACCATGTCCATGGCCTTGAGGGTGGCGCCCTCTTTGTCGAATTTGTGCACCCACGAGTCCATGTTGCGGATGTTGGCCATTTCTAGCAGATAGGGATTCAGACCGGCGCGGATGAGGACGCCTCGGAAGGTGGACTCGTGCGTCTTGGGCGAACAGGCCGCGATCACGACGCGCGTGATCTGGTTTTCTTTGATGGCTGCCTCGATGTCGAACTGGGTGTTCCCGGCGCACGAAAACATCTGGTGATCGGCAAAGACGACGTCGGGCAGCGTCTTGGCATATGCCATCACCCGTTCGACGTCGACGACGCCGGCGATGTTGCTGCCGCAGTGGCAGACGAAGACGCCCACGCGGGGTGTGTCGATGTCGGGAATCGGCTCTGCGACCGGCGGTTTGGGCCAATACCGTTCTGTGAGATGTCCCAGGGCCATGGCTGCGGCCCCGCTGCCCTCGGCGACGCTGTCGGGAATATCTTTGGGACCGGTGTCACAGCCGGCGGCGTAGATGCCGGCTCGCGTCGTGGTGATCAACCCGCCCTGCATCTCACGCGCTTTCAAAAAACCGTCGTCGTCCAATTCGATCCCTAGCCGTTCTGCCAACGTTGCCAACCCCTCCGGCGGCGTCACTGCATTGGCCAGCACCACCATATCGTACTCCTCGGTGATGCGTTGGGCGGTTTCGGTATTTTCGTAGGTAACTTCGAGCACCTCGTGATGGGAGGCCGTGGGATCTTCCCCCCGCTTCGTCACAATCCGGGCGGGCCGGCCTCTCACAAACTTCGCGCCCGCTGCGTCGGTGCGCTCCCAGAAGCCGTCGAAGCCCTTGCCGTAGGCCCGAATATCCATGTACATCACGGTGACGTCCGCGACGCCGTGATCGATGGCCTGGTAGGCGTGTTTGATGGAATACATGCAGCAGAAACGAGAACAGTAACGGTAATGACGGCGATCCCGGGATCCGACGCACAGGACGAAGAGAATCTTGTGCGGGTGGGCGCCGTTGGAGGGGCGCACGATTTCGCCGCCCGTGGGCCCTGCCGAGTTGATCAGCCGCTCGAATTCCAGGGCGGTCATGATGTCGGGATGGGCGCCGTAGCTGTATTCTTTGAGTTCGCGCGGGTCCAGCATGTCGTAGCCAACGGCCACGATGATCGCGCCGACGTTGCGTGTGAGCAGTTGCTCTTTGGGCATCAGGTAATCGACTGCTTTGGGAGGACAGGCCTCGTAACAGCGGTTGCACGGCAGGTAGTTGGGTGGATCGTTGAGGCAGTGGGCCATGTCGATGCAGTAGGCGCCGGGCGCCGACTGCGGGATGGGCGTGAAAATCGCCTTGCGGGAGGCCATCCCCGAATCGTATTCGTTGGGCAGCGCGACGGGGCATACCTCGGTGCACTCCCCGCAGCGGGTGCAGGCATCGGTCACATAACGGGCTTGTTGCCGCACGGTCACGCGGAAATCGCCGGGCGCGCCCTCGACACGATCGACTTCCGCCAGTGAAAGTATCTCGATGTTAGGGTGTAGATCGACCTCGGACATCTTGGGCGCCTCGATGCAGATGGAGCAGTCCAGGGTAGGGAAGTTCTTATCGAGCACCGCCATTACCCCGCCGATGGTGGCTTCTCGCTCCACGAGCACCACCTTCGCCCCGGCCTCTGCCAGATCGAGGGAGGCTTGAATGCCGGCGATGCCGCCGCCGATGACCATGACTGAATTGCTCATGTTGTGTTGCTCCGTTCGGTTGCGAGCTACGGGGCGCTCGCGATATCCGGTTGATACGCGTACCCCGTCGCGAACGCTTTGAGGTTCAACGGTACGAGCTTGGGCCGCAGTGTGTCGGTAAGCGCCTTTTCCATTGCCTCGCGACTTACGACCCCCGTCGCCTGGGTGAAGAATCCCAGCATGATGACGTTGGCGACGATGCGGCGTCCCAGTCCCTCTGCCAACCGGGTGGCGGGAATGGCCTGAACAAGGTCATCGTCGAACGGTGTGACCAGGTCGGCGTCGGTGAGCACCAGAGCTTCCGGCCCAGCCAGGGGCCGGAATTTGGTGTAGGCCTCCTGTGACATGGCCACCAGGATGTCTGGATGTTGCACGAAAGGATAGTCGATGGGGTTTTCTGAGACGACGACGTTGGCGCTGGAAGCGCCGCCGCGCGCCTCGGGTCCGTAGGCTTGTGTCATAACCGCTTCCAGGTTCTCGTAGAGGGAGAGGGCTTTCCCCAGTAGATACCCCGCCAGGCCGATGCCCTGACCGCCAAAGCCGGAAAGACGGATTTCGTGATACATGTCACTCCTTTTCCACGGCGTCTCACGCCTCTGCGCTTCCAGCGAGTTGGGGCGGTGCGTAGGCCGGAATATCGCGGTTGACGAAATTGCCCACGTAGATGGGCTTGTCTTCCCGCAGGTCGATATTGAGGCGATCCAGGGGAATGTCGCGGGCCAGGACGCTGCGTTCCCGGTACAGGCGCATCTCTTCCAGCCCATCAGGAATGTGATTCGATTTGCCGAAGCCTACGGGACACGACGACAGCACCTCGATGAAGCAGAATCCCGGCTTGGCGAAGATTTTCAGGATTTCATCCTTGATCTGGCGAACGTGCAGCGTGGTCCAGCGGGAGACGTAATTGGCGCCGGAAGCTGCCAGCAGGTACGGAAGGTTGAAGGGTTGTTCCGGATTCCCGTATGGCGACGTCGTTGCTCGCGCCCCTGTGGGGGTGGTGGGACCGCATTGCCCGCCTGTCATCCCGTAGTTGAAGTTGTTGACGCAGATGACTTTGAGGTCGATGTTGCGCCGTGCTGCGTGAATCAAATGGTTGCCGCCGATGGCTGCCAAATCTCCATCGCCGCTGAAGACCGTGACCATCAGGTCCGGGTTGGCCAGTTTGATCCCCGTGGCGAATGGGATTGCGCGCCCGTGCGTCGTGTGGTACGAGTCCAAGTGGACGTACCCGGCGACCCGGCCTGTGCACCCGATCCCCGATACGACGACGTGACGATCCTGGGGAATGCCAGACTCCAGAATGGCTTGCCCATAGCACCGCATAGCGATGCCGATGCCACAACCTGGGCAGAAGATGTGCGGCATGCGGTCTGACCGCATGATTCGGTCCAGCGGATGGGTCTCGACCACGATTGCCTCGGTCACGAGAAGCCTCCTTCGAAAATAGCCATTCGCTTTCAGCCCTCAGCCGTCAGCAAGTTTGGCGTTGCAGGTCTTAGCGCCATGCCGTTCTTGTGCGTGGCGCAGGTCGTGCCTTGACCAGGTGAAACGCGCGCGTTCCTCAATCCCCAAATCCCACGACGCCTAAAGTCGCACGGTCCCAGTTTTGTGATCGTGGGTGTGGTATTCCACAGGGGGCCTCCTGCGGAAATGGCGAATGGCGAATGCGTCTGAAGTAGATTCATTTCTGGCGTCCTGCCGTCTGGGCTGCGGATGCACGGAGGGCCTCGAGGATCGGTTCGGGGTGGATCATGGCGCCGCCGGCGTGGTGCACGCCGCGCACGGGGTGGCCCACGCACCGTTCGACTTCCAGCCGTATCTGCCCCAGGTTCATCTCCGCCACGACGAATGTTTTGACTTCATGGGCGAGGTCTCGTATCCGCTGCTCCGGAAAGGGCCAGATCGAAATCAGGCGCAGCAATCCCGCCCGTATCCCTTCCGCGCGCGCATCTCGGACCGCGCGGCGCGCCGACCGCGCCGTGCAGCCAAACGAGATGACCACGACATCGGCGTCGTCGAGATACTCGGTCTCCAGAAGGATCAAGTCCTCGGCGTTACGCCGGATTTTCTCCATCAACCGGGTCACGAGTTCGTGGTGTGTCTCGGCCGACATGTCAGGGTAGCCGCGCGGATCGTGGGTGAGTCCCGTGAAATGGACCCGGTACCCGTCTCCTGCATGCGCAATAGGCGGCACCAGGTCGCTGGCATCTGGCTCGAAGGCTTTGAATCCCTCTTGCCCGTAGTGCTCCGGTGGATAAGGCGGGCGCTTCCGTTCCCAACGTGGAATGGCCTGGCTTTCGGGAATGACCACCCGCTCGACCATGTGACCGATCACCTCGTCGGATAGTATCAGTACCGGCACGCGATAGCGGTCCGCGACGTTGAAAGCGTGGATCGTGAGATCGAAAATCTCCTGCGGCGAGGAGGGCGCATATGCTACGATGGCATAGTCGCCATGAGATCCCCAGCGCGCTTGCATGAGGTCGCTTTGCCCGGCCATCGTCGGCAGGCCCGTGGAGGGGGAACCGCGCTGAATATCGATGATCACGCAAGGCAGCTCCAGCATCACGCCCAGACCGAGGTTCTCCATCATCAGACTGAGTCCCGGGCCAGAGGTGGCTGTCATGGCGCGCGCGCCGGCTGCCGAGGCGCCCAGCACCGCCGCGATGCTGCCCAGCTCATCTTCCATTTGCATGTAGACGCCGCCGATCTCGGGCATGCGGCGAGAGAAGCGCTCCGCCACTTCCGTCGAGGGCGTGATGGGGTATCCGCCGAAGAACCGGCACCCGGCAGCAATGGCGCCTTCTGCGCAGGCGTCATCGCCGTTCATGAAGTGGCGACCGGTCAAGACTTCACGACCACTCATAGTATGCTCCTTGTGCTATGGGGATTCCGCCAGCTCCAGCGTGTAGATGGCGAACTCGGGACAGACCATGGTGCAGAATTCGCAGTGAACGCAGGCAAGCTCCTTACCGGGAGCAATTTCAGGATAGTGGTACCCCTTGGCGTTGATGTTGGCAGATTCCTGGAGGACGTGTTGGGGACAGAATTCGATGCAGAGCTGGCAGCCCTTGCAGCGCTCCGGAATGATATAGACCTGGCCTACGGGTATGTTGACCTTGTGCAGATCCAGAGGGGTTCGTGCAAATATCTTCATAGTATGATGGCCTCCCCGTTCGATAACGGATGGCAAGGTTTGGAAAAGGTCGGGGGTTTAATAGGGAACAATGCAGCGCAAGAGAGCGCTGGGGCAATACCCACCTTGTCCCACGAGCGAGCGAGAAGTGACTTACGCAAAACGAGCAGCGCGTTGTTGGACACGCATTTATTATATAACTACCCTATTTGAAGTGTCAAATGACATTTGTCGTGGGTGGCTTTCGAGTTTACCCGTTTTGGCTTGGCGCCAGCATCTACCGGTGTATGAGACAGCCATTTCCTAGCCTGATTGCACGAAATCCCGTTTCGGAGTTTAATACGGCCTATGATCCTGGGGCATGGAGCGATGATATGCGTTTGTTCGAAATCTTGATTGCAGTTCTGAGCGGCATCACCCTGATCTGGGCGCTGCGTACGCCGGGTCCGGCCTCGCGACGCTGGCGTCTGGGATTGACGTGGGCGAGCCTGATCCTGGCGGCGGCGCATCTCTGGATAGAGGGTTATCGCTGGCAGATGGCGCCGCTGTATCTCCTGGTGGCCGGACTCTCCGTCTGTGTAATCCGCCAGATGGACTCCGGTCTTTCGAAAGGGTGGTGGGGCGCGGGCGTCGCAGCTCTTGTTGCCGGCGTCGCGCTTGCTGTCTTGCTGCCGGTTCCCAGGATTCCATTTCTCGCAGGGCCTTATGCCATCGGAACCGTCACGTATCACTGGATCGATGCGGCGCGCCCTGAGACCTATGGCGACAGTCCTTCCGGCTACCGGGAACTGGCGGTCCAGGTCTGGTACCCCGCAGCTGCCTCGTCCGGGGGAATCCCGGAACGGTGGCTCGAACACCCGGCGCTCAGCCGGACTATGGCGACGTGGAGCCACATGCCGGGCTTTTTGTTGGACCAGACCCGGCTCACGCGCACACATGCCTATCCGGACCTGCCCCTCTCGAAGGCGGAAGCGCGATTTCCCGTCGTGGTCTACGTGCACGGGTGGGGCGGGTTTCGCGACATCAACCAAGATCAACTGGAGACTTTGGCTTCGCATGGGTACGTCGTCGTGAGCGCTGATCACGTCTATGGCGCTTTGGTTTCGGTCTACCCCGATGGGCGGGTTGTCTACAACAACCCCGATGTCTTGCCTTATGGCGTCGCTGACGAGGTGTTCGATCAGGCTTCCGCCCGGTTGGTGAAGACCTACGCCGCCGATGCCGCGTTTGTATTGGATCAGTTGGCGCTTCTGGATGCGCAGGATCCCGAACAACGATTCACCGGACGCCTGGATTTGGACCGGTTGGGCATCTTCGGACATTCCACCGGCGGCGGCGCTGTCGTGCAGCTCTGCGGCGGCGAGCAGGCAACCGTGCCCTGCAAAGCGGTCTTGGGCATGGATGCCTGGGTCGAACCGGTGGCTGAAACCATCATCGCGCAGGGCCTGGCGCAGCCGGTGTTGTTGATGAACAGCGCCGGGTGGCGCCATGGCGAGAACGCCGAATGCCAGGCGCGCCTGCTGGCGGCTTCGACCGGGTCCGTGCGCCGCCTGACCATCATGAAGGCCCAGCATTATGATTTCGTGATGGCGCCCGCTCTTTCGCCGTTGGGACCCATCTTGGGGGTTCGCGGCACGATTCCTGCTTCCCGGGTCATGGAGATCAACCAGGTCTATCTGTTGGCTTTCTTCGACGTCTACCTCAAAGGACAGACAAATCCTCTCATCGACGGCCCTTCTCTTGCGTATCCCGAGGTTGTTTTCGAATAGTCTGCTCACCCCGCGAGCGTCCAGGTTTGCTTTGAACCCGCCGGGTACCCGGCGGGTATATTTTGTGAACGACCTTACGTGGTCGGGGGAGGGGAACCATGAAACTGCAAATGCACGGCATCACGGTTGTCGTTTTGCTTGTATTCATTTTTGGAGCGTGCAGCCCCGGCGCTGCGCCGGTTGGTCCTGCTTCAGACGCGCCGGTCGTAATCGAGGCGCCGCCACCCTCGTTGGCGCCGCCACCCTCGTTGGCGCTAGCGACGCCGGTGAACGAATCTGGCGCGGAGGAGTCGAACACAGCAGCTTTCGCTACCTTTATCGATGCGGCTTACTTCCGGTTGCTACGCCGCGATCCTGAATACGTCACGGCCCTGGGCCTTGACGAGGAATTGGGATTACCCGGCGACCAGCTGACCGACATTTCCGTAACGTTCCAGGAGGAAACGCAAGCGCTGGAACGTTCCGTGTTGGATCAACTGCGCGCGTATGACCGGGCCGCCTTGACGCCGGAACAGCAGCGTTCTTATGATGTTTTCGAGTGGTACCTCGATGACGCCGTGCGGCGGCAGGCGTTCGCCTATCACGGTTATTCGGCTTCTTTTATGTTAGACAGCATCGACAGCCAGACGTTGCAGTTCTTCACCGATCTTCACCCTATGGAGACGCTGCAGGATGCCGAGAACTACGTGGCGCGCCTGGAACAGGTCGAGACGAAGTTCGATCAGTGGTTAGAAGGGCTCAAGGTGCGCGAGGACCTGGGTATCATACCACCCCGCTTCGCCTTGCAGTGGATGGTGTATGGGATGCGGGGTATCGCCGGGGGCAGCGCGACCTCGGTACCTTACTATACGGCATTTGCCCAGAAGCTTGCCGGTCTGGAGACGGCGAGCGAGGACGAGAAGGCCGAGCTGTTAGCTGCCGCTGAGAAGGCTGTCCGCAGGTCGGTATTGCCCGGCTATGAGCGGGCGGTGAGCTATTTGGAGAAGCTGGAACGCCAGGCCAGCGATGACGATGGAGTATGGAAGCTGCCGGAGGGCGACGACTATTACGCCTATATCTTGCGCCATCACACCACGACCGATATGACGGCCGACGAGATCCATGCACTGGGTCTCGCAGAAGTGGCGCGGATTCAGGAAGAGATTCGCGCGGGCTTGGGCGCCTTGGGCTATTCCGAAACTGCTGGATTGCCCGACCTCTTCCGCCGGTTGGCGAGCGACAGCGGCTATCTGACCGGTGAGGCGTTGGTCGAGGCCTACGAGTCGACCATCGAGGACGCAAATCCACGCCTGGATGCAGTGTTCGATCTACGCCCCAGGGCCGACGTCATCGTCGTGGGGGGGACGATGGGGGCATTTTACGTGCACGCCTCGCGCGACGGTTCACGGCCCGGGGCGTTCTATGCCAACGTTACCGCCAACGAACCGGCCTACGGCATCCCGACGTTGACCTATCACGAGACGATCCCCGGACACCACTGGCAGATTGCCATCGCGCAAGAACTGGATCTACCTGATTTTCGCAGGGATACGGTGTTCACGGCTTATGCCGAAGGCTGGGCCTTGTACGCCGAGCAACTGGCCTGGGAATTGGGCTTTTATGAGGATGATCCTTATGGTAACCTGGGGCGCTTGCAGGCCGAACTCTTCCGCGCGGTCCGCCTGGTGGTCGATACGGGGATTCACGCTCGGCGCTGGACCCGCGAGGAGGCTATCGACTACATGGTGGAGAACACCGGCATGTCTCGCGACGACGTCGAATTCGAGATCAGCCGCTACATCGTGTGGCCCGGTCAGGCCACGGCCTACAAGGTAGGGATGCTCACGCTGCTTGACCTGCGCCAGCGCGCCATGGAGGCGTTGGGCGAGGCCTTCGATCTCAAGGCGTTCCACAGCGTCATCTTGGGCGCCGGAAGCGTCCCGCTGCCGATTCTGGAACGCATTGTGGAGGACTACATCGCAGAAGCGTCAACCCCGGCGCAGGCGCTCCCCGATCCTGCCGGCGATGGCGGGCAGCTTGCCCTGGTCGAGGGCTGGGCCGTGTTGGCCGAAAAGGACGATTACAGTGACGTCGCGATGACGGATATGTTGGTCGATTACATCGGCATGGACCGGATGCGCGCGCTGCTCGAGGATTACGCCGGATGGTCGCCGGATCATATTCGCGACCTGCCCGACTTCGACGGGCCGGCATTGCAGGTTGGTCTGGAATGGCTGGCAGATCAAGCGGATGCGGATGACATCGTCGTCGTTTTCGTGGCGGGGCACGCCATGTACCTGGACAAGGTCGTCCAATGGGAGACCTTTTTCCCCGAGGCCTGGGCAGCCATCCCTGCAGCGCAGCGGGTGTTAGTGCTGGATTCCTGCCGGGCGGCGGCCTTCACCGCCATGCTCTCCGGGGATCCACGGCCTTACCTGGCGCTGGCAGCCGTGGATGCCGACGAGTATGGTTGGTGCGGTTTGGAGGAAGAAGGGCTGCCCATCATCGGCGGCGTGTTCACCTACTACTTTGTGGAAGCCTTTTCCGGTTCGGAAGCGGATACCGATGCCGACGGGATGGTCTCCGTGCAGGAGGCGGCGCTATGGGCCGAGAACGCGCAGCGCGCCTACATGCATGACGTGGTCTTTACCGTCCCGGAGTTTCTGGAGCAATACCAGGCTGGAGGGGGCCATCCGGAGCTGGATCCGACCTATCCCAACGTGGTTGTAACCGGGACGGCGCCGGACTCTCTAGTATTACGGTTGGATGTCTACCGCTAACCGGCAGCCCTTCCGCGCGGCTCACTGAATACCAGGGATGCCGGAGACGGCGGCTATTCCCGGATGACTTTCTCGTCGACCAGGCGCTCGCGGACGAAACGCCCGTTAAGGTCCATGCGGAAGTGGGCTGCGTCGATGCGGTGTTCCATGTCGACGGCGTGTACACCGGCCCGGTTCTTCTCCACCGTAAACACAATCCAGCTGCGCATGGCTTCTGCATGGGCGAGATTGTAGACCAGGTGCTCCCGGCTTACGATATCGTATTTGTTATTGAGCACGATGCCGACATCTGCCTCGTACTGGAGCGCGGAGCTGCCTCGCAGATGGGCCAGGCGCATGCGCATAGCCTGAAGACCTGGGCGATCCGAGGCTGCGATAGCGATCACGCGAATTCCCAACGACATGGCCAGCTCTTTGAGGCCGTGGGCCAGATAGGTGGTGACTTCCTCGCTGGGACGCAGGAAAGGTCTCCCGATTGGAATTTTCTGAAGGTAGTCGATGATGAGTAAGATTCGTTCTGTCTGAGGGCTGGCGACCTCTCTAACCCACGACTCGATTTGCGCCAACGTCGATGTAGAGCTGCTGGCCCGGATCAGGACCAGGCGATCCGAGTAACGATCGAGGGCTTGCAGCAACGGTAAATAGGCCGCGTTCGCTTGTAACAGCGTGATCACCCCCGCGCCATCCAGGGGCTTTCCGGCCATTTCGGCCATTTTACGCAACGTGAGGGCTTTCTCGCCGAGTCCCTGTTCGACGCTCTCAAGACACATCAATCGCGCCATGAGATGAGCGCGATCGTGTTCGAAGCAGACGTAGATCGCTTGAGTTGTGGGGTCATGATACACTGCATTGCGCGCGGTCTGTAGTCCGAAGATCGTTTTCCCGACGCCGAAGGGGCCTCCCAGCATCAACAACTCTCCGGGCCTGAGGCCGCCGTTCAGGACGTCATCGAGTGGGCAGAAGCCGGTGGGCAGGGGTATGTATCGCGCGATGTTGCCGTTGGCGACCTGCGATTCTACCTCCCCCATCACCTCTCTCAGGGATGCCGGGCCAGGCCTCTCGGCTTGCCAGGGAGACTCGACGAAGTCCGGCGTTCCGGCAAGATCGCTGTCCCGTGGTAATGTCTGGCTATGCTGTTCTTCCATAGGAGACCTCACTATCTTCGTCTGCGTTGCTTGCCGCCAATAGGGCCTGGGGCGAAGATTTTTGGCGACACGAAAACACCGGATGCCGCGACCTTGTCCATGAAGCGGGGACGCACGCCGGTTGACATGAACTGGCCCTCCACCTTTCCGTTCTTGATACCGGTCTGTTCGAATGCGAAGATATCTTGCATTACGATGATCTCACCTTCCATATCCTGGACTTCTGAGACCCGGACGATCTTGCGGGCGCCATCTGCCAAACGATCTAGGTGAATGATCAGGTCGAATGCCGAAGCGATTTGCTCACGCACAGCTCTCAAGGGGAGTTCCATGCCGGCCATCAACGTCATGGTCTCGATACGGTGGAGGGTGTCGCGCGGGCTGTTGGAGTGCGCCGTCGTGAGCGAACCATCGTGTCCTGTGTTCATTGCCTGTAACATGTCCAGCGCCTCGCCGCCGCGCACCTCACCCACAACGATGCGGTCCGGGCGCATGCGCAACGCGTTGATTACCAGACGACGGATCGTAACTTCTCCCTTCCCTTCCACGTTGGGGGGGCGGGACTCCAGGCGCACCACGTGCCGCTGGTGCAGCTGGAGTTCGGCCGAATCCTCGATGGTGATGATCCGCTCGGTATCGGGAAGGAAACTGGACAAAATGTTCAGCAGGGTCGTTTTGCCGGTCGAGGTTCCCCCGGAGACCACGATGTTCAAACGGGCCTGTACGCAGGCTTGAAAGAACACGAGCATTTCTTCTGTCAGGGTGCCCAAACGGGTCAGATCTTCCGGGCTGTAGACGGCTTTGGCGAATTTACGGATGCTGAGGGTCGGCCCATTGAGACACAGGGGGGGGATGATGACGTTGACGCGGGAGCCGTCGGGGAGGCGTGCGTCGACCATGGGGCTGCTTTCATCGACCCGGCGCCCCAGCGGCGCCACAATGCGATCGACGACGTGCATCACGTCAGCCGCATCTCGGAACCAGATGTCGGTTTCCTCCAGGATGCCGTTGCGTTCGATGTAGACCTGGCTCGGGCCGTTGACCAGAATCTCGGTGATGGTATCGTCTTGTAGAAAGGGCTCGATTGGACCATAGCCCAGGACGTCAGCCACAATTTGCTCGAACAGGTCTTCCCGTTCCAGACGGCTCATGGGGAGTCGTTCCTCGCTCAGCGTTTCGTTGAAGATGCGTTCCAGCGCCCGGCGCACCTCTATGACGTTGTCGGTATCGATGACCGGGCTCAGTTCTGCCAGCAACCGGCGCTGTACGCGGTCTCGAAATCCTGCATACACATCCGGCGTGGTCTCATGCTCCTGATCCGAGAAATGCGGCGCGAGTGGGGAATCTTTCAGGTTGTTACGTGATCGCATGGGTTGCTCCTACTTGATCCAGATAGGGTCATATTCATCCCATTCGGTATTGCTGATGTTTTTCACGTTGCTCCCATCGGGACTCATGACGAAAATCTGCATGACGCCGGTCCGGTTCGACCAGAACACGATCTGGCGCCCATCTGGCGACCAAAAGGGATGCTTATCCCATTCCCAATCGTTTTCTACCAGACGTCGCGCGTCACTGCCATCGGCGTTCATGATGAAGATGTCGTCGCTGCGTTGTACTTCTTGCCCTACGTAGACAATTTTCACACCGTCGGGCGACCATGCCGGGCTGTAGGCGATGCCGTTGATGTCGGTGAGCTGTGTGGGCGGTACACTGCCGAATTGTCCCTGGCCCGGTTGGGTCACGAAGATTTGCGCGCGAAATTCGTCGAGGTGCGCCACGTAGACGTCTTGTACGAACAGGAATTGACTGCCATCGGGGGAATACTGGGCTTGCTCTACCAGATCGTTGTATTGCTGGAGCAACGAGAAATTCGACCCCAGGGCCTGACGGTTCTTGCCGTCAGGGTTCATCACCCACAGCTCCGGGTATCCATTGTAGGTCGAATAGAACACGATCTTGTTGTGATAGGTATTCAAAGGAGGCCGCGGCGTTCCGCCGCCTCCCCCGGTGTCGGGTTTGGGGGTGGGCGTCGGGCGCGGAGTGGGGGTGGGCGTGAGTTTCGGTTCTACAAAGGCCAGGCGTCCTTTGGCCCACGCGGCATCGTCGACGGGCAGGTCGGCAGCCCGGCGATAGCGTTCGTAAGCCAGGGCGAAGTCGCCCGCCTCGCGATAGGCCTCGCCGCTCTGCATGTAGGCATCGTAGAGCATATAGAGCACCATGTCGTCAAGATAGCCGGGTCGCAGATCGTAGATCTCCTGTAACCGCACGATTGCTGCATCCCACTGGCCTGCATAATACTCCGATTGCCCTTGCAGGAAGCTGCGAACCAGTTTCTGTTCCAATTTTGCATCTGTGTCACGAGGGCGGATCGATAGCGCCTGGGTGAAATACTCCAACGCTTCCGGCAGGTCTTCCAGCACCGGCGGGTTCTGTCTGACCAACGTGAATCCTGATTGCATGTACAGATCGAACAGCCGTTCCATAACGATGTCTTGTTGGTAGTTGAGATTTCGGCTCCGGATTTCCTCGAATTTCTCGATTGCTTCTTCCCTGTGATTGAGGCGATAGTCCTGCTCGGCCGCAGCGAATAGATCATCCAGCGCCAGGTTTCGCTCGATTTGCTCGATGCGCACTTCTACATCGCGGTAGCGGGGCGCCTGTTCCTGCAAGACATTGAATAGCGCCAATGCTCCCAGGGCGTCCCCGGCTTCCTGTTTTTCCACCGCGCGTTCGTACATTGCTTGAAGCGATCGGACCTCCGAAATCTGTTCAAGCCCATCGAGGGCGGCCTGGTTGCCGGAATCCAGCTCGAGCAGCGCCAGGAAGTGCGCTTCGGCCGCATCCAAATCGCCGGCTTCCAGGTAAGCCTGGGCTTCTGCCAGGAGCGTCTGCTCGTCTTGCTCGTGTTGCGCCCGCTGTAAGTAGGGCTGGATGCCCCGGATGACCGCGCGGATGCCGAAGACTGCCAGGACCGCGATGACGATCACAATTAAGACGCGAAAGACGGCAGCCCGCCACCGGGGCGGCGTCCACCGTTTGGCCTTGATACGCGGCCCTTCGTCAAACCCGGCTTTGAACCGGGTCTCATCCAGGGATTCCTGTACCAGGGAACTGTCCGGGTAGTCGTTGTGCAGTTCTGTGAAGCAACGGATTGCTTCATCCCACGCGCCAACTTGCAAGTAGCTCATGCCCTCACGGTAGAGCGGGTGTTCTCGAATCTCTTCTTCGTCTTGCGAAGCTGTTTCCGGATTCACATCATTTTCCATTATGCAAGCCTCGTTCAGGGCAGAATACTGGGGGCTCCAATCAGTCCTGCGACTGCTTCGAACAATGCCGGCAGGCCCGGCCCGAGCAGCACGACCAGCAGGGCCGGGAAGATCATCAAGGCCAGCGGGAAGACCATCTTGACGCCTGCCTGGCGCGCCAATTCTTCTGCCCGTTGCCGGCGTTTGATCCGCATCTGGTCGGCCTGTGTGTGCAGCACGTGGGCGATGCTCACGCCTAGCTGCGTCGATTGGATCAGCACCGCCACGAAGGTCGTGAGCTCATGCACGCCTACCCGATCTGCCATCCGTTGCAAAGCCGTATTCCGGGGCGTACCCAGACGGGCCTCCGTGACCATCCGGCGGAACTCCCGGGTCAAGGCATTGTCCCATTGCTCGCCGACTCGCACCATGGCTGACTCAAATGCCAAGCCAGCCTCGACCCCAATCGTCAGCATATCGAGGGCATCGGGTAACGCCCTCAGGATTTCTTGGCGGCGCCGGTCGACGCGGGAGCGCAGCCAGAGATAGGGGATGACGAAACCCAATAGCGCGGCAATGGCTGCTTTCCAGAGTCCGTCCAGAAGTCCTTCTGTCCTGGTAGTCCACAGGAGCACGGCGCCCGCCAGCGCCAAAGCGATGAGCATTTGCAGACCGATGAAATCGAGAGCGTCGAGTCCTCCAGGCCTGCCTGCCGCTGCCAGCAGTCTTCCCAGGGCTTCGATGTTACGCTTGGGTCCCAATTTGCCGAAGATTTGGAGAATTCTCTTCGCCATTGGGACGAAAACGCGTCCGATGATCGAGCGGCGCATTTCTACTTCTTCGATCACGTCGCTTTCTGCCGCGTAGGCCTCAAGCCGGCCTTCAGCATCTGCAATCGGTCCTCGGGGCCGGAAGGCCAGCCACAGGCAGAGTGCGCCTAACCCGCACAGTAGGGCAAAGGTGACCGGCGTGTGGAGATAATAAGCGTTCCAAACCCACTCGATAAGCGCCACAATTACACCTCGATATCCACGATGCGACTGATTACGAAGAACCCCAAGATCTGTAACAACACGGCCGCGATAGGTACGAGCCGTGTCAAGCCCGGTTCGAACAACCGGCTCATGTATCCGGGGTTTAACGTGAAAATCAGAAACGCCACGCCAATGGGCAACAGGCCCAGGACGTAGCCCGTGAAACGCTGCTCTGAGGTCAGCACGCGAATCTCCCGTTGGATGCGGATGCGCTCCCGGATGGTATCGGCGATCGTTTCGAGGGTCTGTGCCAGGTTGCCCCCCATCTGATGTTGCACATTGATGGCGGTGACCACCAGATCGAGGTCGTCGATGTCCAGCCGGGCTGCCATGTCCCGAAGCGCCTGGTGGACGGGGATTCCCAGACTGGTGGCGCGTATGACACGGCCGATTTCTTTGGAAGCCGGCGGGGGTATCCGTTCTTCGAGCATCTCTAGCGCCTGCGACAGGCCATACCCGGCTCGCATGGCACCCACGAGCAGGGTCAGCATGTCGGGAATCTGGTAGGAGAACGCGCGTTGCCGGCGTTTGCGCCGCACATTGAGGTAGATCAGGGGAAGAGTCGCCAGCGCCGCCGCCAGGACTGCGCCGAATCCGAGATTGAGTCGCAATATACCAAGGATGATGCCGGCAGTTGCCAGCGCGAGGATCAGGAGCATGTACTCGGGAACAGTGAACGGTAAATCTGCCAGGGAAAGCGCCTCCGCCAGGCGCGCGCCTATTCCTGCACCACGCCGTTGCCTTCGCGCCTGCCGGCCTATAGGCTGAAATTTGCCCCCTTGCGGGGCGTATATGTCCCCGTTGGCCCGGTAGGATTCCAACCGTTGTTCCACGGGATCTTTGGGCCGGGTGATGCGCCACAAGGCGATGAAGACCACCAGCACATCGAGCGCAATAAGTAATCCAAACAGCAATGGGCCGTTTGTGTTCACCGTATCTTCACTCCAGATTCGCTACGTCGTGTACAAGTCCTTCTTAACTATCCGGGATCAACGCCTGATCAGCCGGTCGTCCAAATTCAGGTTGAAGTCATTGTTCGACTCGTTCAGTAGGCCTTCTTCCGCAGCTTCCTCCGCGATGCGTTCGACCACTTTGTTGATCGCGCGCGCCACCGCGCTGCGGCGATGACTGATGACAATGGGCACCCCCCGGTTGATGCTGTGTGTAGCCAGCGGTTGGTCATCGGGAACGGTGAAATCGACCTTGACCCGCAGCCGTTCCTCGATGTCTGTTGGGCTTACGCCGCCCCGCATCGTTGCGCGATTCAACACCAGCCAGACTTTCCCTTCGGGATAGCCTCGGCTCGACATCTGATCCAGCATCAGTCGCGTGTTCCGCAAGCCCACCATTTCCGGCAGCACCGACATGATGATGCGATCTGCGCCGTCCAGGAATGCAAACGTGGTCTCGTCCAGCGGCAGACCCAGATCGACCATCACCCACTTGAACATGCTTTTGAGTCGCACGAGGATGTTCTGGACCTGAAGCAGACTCAAGGGCTTGGATAGGTCCGCGGGCGGCGGCGCCAGTAAGACTTTGATTCCAGAGGAATGGTCCACCAGAACGCTGGAAATGAGGACGTCATCGATGCGTGATAGTTTGGGCAGGAGGTCGGCGATGTTGTGTTGCGAGTGGAGGTTGAGCGCCACGTCCAGGGCGGGGGCCGCGTAGTCGGCATCGACCAGCACCAACGACTCGTTCGTCTGTCGCCATATTTCCAGCGCGGTGTTGACGGCGAGGGTCGTGCGGCCTGTGCCCCCTTTCGGGGCGCAGAATGCGACAATGCGACCGGCCGGGAGTTTTGTCTGGGACCTCTCGGGAGTGGGGGAGCGCCACGCCATCACCTGGAGCAAGGTTGTAACCAGGTCTTCCGCGTCTACCGGCTTGATGACGAAGCTTCGGGCGCCAACCAGCACTGCCTGTCGCGCTTCGATCATCGCGCCCTCTTCGATGAGGGCTACGATTACGGCTACGGGGATCGCAGCCGCCAGCTGCCGGACCATAGGGATGAAATCCGCGCCGCCGAGGTTGTCATCCAGTAGGATGAGATGAGGCAAGAGATCGTTGGCGCGTACGATGGCCAGGCTGGGTTGCGAGACCCAGTGCAGGCGATGCCCTCGCAATCTGCTGTTCGCGAGGGCTTCTCCCACCTGGTTCCGTAGCTGTTCATCCGCGGAAATCAGTAGGATGCGTAGCGTTTCTCCTCGAATCAGGCTTGCCAATGGTTTCTCCTCGCTGTGCCGGTGATGCGCGTCCGGAATGACCAACTGGGCTTTGGTCTGGCGATACCCCTACCTTGATTTTGCACTTGGGTTAAGGTGCTGAAACCGGCATACGTGCTCGTTTATATTCTTTTTCAAACCCGCGCCGTCAGTCGGTGGGAATCAAGTAGTAGTTCATGACGTATTCGATGTCGACCGGATCAGCTGCGAAAAGACCTTCGGCGTTGGGCGCGCGGAGCACAACGTCTACGGTTCCCCCGGCGTCCTGGACGAATTTGAGCACCAGGGCGTCTTGGGGATCGATGTTGAACAGGATTGCTTCCGGACGATCCGTCAGCTCTCCTTCTTCGTCTCTGGTTCCTCCTACCACGGCTGCAATGGTCACGTTCTGTAGCAGGTTGAACGTCACCTGTTGCCGGGGACCCGTTGCCCCTCCCTCTTCTCCCACGATCTGGTCTCCAGATGCCAGGCTGGCGACGCCGTCCTCCAGCGGGAACTCGAACGAGAAGAGCAAATCGACCTGGTCGCCGGGTTTGAGAATGCCGATGCGGCTCATCAGATCAGCCGCCGGGAAGGCCATGAGAATCTGGTCCTCGGCCAGGAGCAGCGCGGTGCGGCCATCTCCCGCTATCACGGTAGGGTCAATGAGCCGCTGGGTAAAAAGCATTTCTCCTGGGTAAAGGTCGACGGCCGTGATTTTCCCGACGGCGCGTTCCAGGTCGCGTACTGCGCTTTCGGGAACCGCACTTACCGGGAACTCTTGTAATTCCAGATCGTCGCGCGTGAGCAACGTTCGCACCGTGATCGTGCGACTTGCCACCGGTACCGTGATCACCGGCTCTTGTTGGGCCAGGGGCGCCTGTTGGACCGTGGCCCTGGAAAGGGTCAGGAATGCAACCAGCGCTGCGGCAGCCGCAATGACCAGACCCGCCAGAAGCCAAAGGAATCCGCGTAACCGTCCCATGCGTACCTCCTCGATTCGGTCGTGTGCATCGTGTGACGTCGCCGTTGTATGCCGCTGTTATTGGCGCCGGTCGGTGATGGTTATTCGATGAGTCGCAGCCGGATTTGCTCGAAGATGGTGCCGTAGATAGTCAGTAGATCATCGGATGAGGGGGCGTAGTAGTGCTGGCCTCCCGTGAGGTCGGCGATTTGTTGCATCAGGGCCTGGTCGGCCTTGCTGCCCAGCGAGATCGTGAAGATGATGATGCCGTTATTGGCTGCGATCTGCGCCTGATTCAGGGCGGCCTGTTTGGCGGCTGGGCAGTGGTCGCGACAGTCAGAGCACTGTGGATAGTTGGGCAGGCCATCGGTCAGGAAGACGATCACGTGCAGCGCGTCATCCCGGCTGCGACTGCTTCCGAGTTCCTGGATAGCTTTCTGGATGCCCCCCGAGGCATTGGTGCAGCCGTCGGCGTCCAACGCGGCGATGGCAGTCTTGACTGCGGGGTAATTTTCGGTGAGTACTTGCCGTAGGCGCACGCTGGCCTCATACGAGACCAGGCTCAGTTGGGCAATTTGCGGGTTGTTCATATCCACGAAGGCAGAGGCCGCGGCCTTGGCGTCGGTCATCGGCTGGTCGGGCGAGGACCAGACGCCGTAGTGTCTCATGCCTCCCGACCACACGTAGCAATTCTGGCAGTTGGTTGGATTGAGTGGCGAGCGGCAGTTGTTGCCACCCGAGGGAGGATAGGGCTTCCAGCTGCAGGAGTCATCGTCCATCGTGCCCGATTCATCCATGACCAGCACGATGTCCAGCGTGCCGAATCCGCCGCTGCCTATGGCCTCGACGGTGACATGGTCGAATCCCATCATCAGCGCGAAGAACGTGGGGGACTCGTTCGCCGCGATTACCCGGATGCCCGTGGCGTCGTTGGGCACCGCTCCACCACCCACTTCACCGATCGAAGGCCCGTTGGGTACGGCAATATAGTGCGCTTCGAACGCCTGGACGTGGTTTTCGACAACCGTGTAGTGATCGATGATGGCGAGAATTTCTGCGTCCGTGGCGCCGTCGATGAGCAGCGTTGCTCCCGCAAGCGACCCGGCGTCCACCGCATTCTGCACTTTGCGTCGCTCGGCATAAGCAATGCCAATATCGATGGCCAGCGCCAGGACTCCCACGAGAAGGATCAGACTCAGGGCCACTAACAGGAGCGACCCACCATTTTCCTTTCTTGGCTTGAACATGGAACCTTTTCCTTTCTTCTCCGATCATTATGTGGCGGTTCCGGGCGTCATCCTTCGAGTTGCATCGTCGCCACAGCCCGAATCTGCATCGTGGGATTGCCTCCCAAGGCTTCGACGATTGCGGTTGTGAACATATCGAGCGCATAGGTCGCTTCGACCCTTACGGCCCCGCTCGGGAAGCTAATCACGATAATCAACCGGTCATGGTCCAGGGATGGGGCCATATCCCTGGCGGCGGCCTCAATGCCCGCCACGTCGCTCGGATGGATGGATCCATACCGGGCGCCTTCCCGTGCTGCGTTGGCGATCGTGTTGTATGACAATACCACCAGCATGAACTCCACGATGGCCACGATGAGCAGAATGAGGACCGGCGCCACAAGCGCGAATTCCACCAGCTCTTGCCCTTTTTGTGCTTTCAGAGACCCCCGTCGTTTCATAGCTGCCCCTTTTACCGCACCATGAACGCCGCGTATGCTTTGATGGGGAAGTTGGGAATCCCGACTATGTTTCCTATGAGGGTCGAGAACTCCACGACCACGGTAACCCGAACCGGATTGCCGGGGCCTCCATGATCAACCGTAATGCCGGAGAGTGGAATATCGACCTGGCTGAGCTCTGCCTCGGCCCGGACGTGTGCCTTGATGTCATCGATATCTGCGTGGCTGACGCCATAACGGGCGCCCTCGCGGGCCGCGTTGATGATTGTGACGTAGGTGTGGTAGGCGCGTCCCAGGTCGACCACGCCGATCAGGAATAGCACCAGCAGGGGAATCATGAAGGCCGCTTCTAGCAGACTACCGCCCTCTTCTTTTCTGAGTCGCTTGATCATCGTTTTCATGCGCATCACCCAATACTTGATCGTGGTGGGCGTTTCGGAGTGCATCAGAGTAGGGTACGATGGGCAGCGAAAATTGGAACAGGTTGTCTCGACGAGGGCGGGCGACGATACGACCTGTTACGCCACACCTGCACCACTATTCTACCATAAACTATTGCTTTTTGCAAGGGGCGCTTGGGAAACTCGGAAGTCTGCTCTACGGGTTTTGCGCCATCACGCCCGGTTTAGCAGTGGGCGCGTGAGCGGATTGACGCGACATTCGGTTGTATGCTATACTTGAAGAAAGCCGCAATGCACACGCGCTGTCAGCTTGCATGCCGTCTGTGCGGAACGCTGGTGGTCAGCGGCTCCGCCGGAATGGGCGACCGGATGCCAACGGCAACCTCTCTACATGTCTTTCCATTGCATCATACCTGGACAGGGCAGAACTGACGAAGCGATGATACGACCAATGTTAACTAACTGAGAGGAGGGGGGAATCATGCCTGAAGAGAAACACAACCATGCTGTTCCGGCATTGCCGCCGGAGCCGGAGCCTTCTGTGCCGGGGGCCGAACCGGAAGGCGGGCCCGCCAAACGAGCCGAAGCCTTCATGGGGGAGCGGATGGCGCAGCTGCGCGAGCGCACGCCAGATGAAGCGCCTGAGTCGGGCGCCGGGACGGCGGGCGCCGAAACGGCGGGCGCCAAGGGCGCCGGCGATGAAAGGGTCATTCGCGCGACGGCAACTGCTGCTGGGCCGGAGCGCCTGACGCCGCAGCGTCTGCCCGACGACTACCGCTTGAATCTGGTGAAAGCTTACCGCCGCCGTCAGCGAGCCCAGCTTGAACACGAGCATCCGGCTTCCGCGCCCAAGGGTATTCCCTCCGAAGGGGAGACGGAAACGCCGGTTGCCGGCGGCGAGGACGTCGACAGCGACATCGAGGCGCACCTCGCGCCGCCGCCCCAACCGCCGCAACCTGCCCCACACAACAACTGGGCGCCCATCGGCCCTTCGGTGTTGCGGCAAGGTCAGGGTGGCGTGAAACCGGCAACCAGCGGGCGCACTACCGGCATTGCCGTGGCCCCAGGCGGCGACCGCGTCTACATCGCTGCCGCCAACGGCGGCGTATGGCGTTCCCTGGATGCCGGACGGACCTGGACTTCGTTGATGGATGCGTTCGATCTGAACCCCACCCACGCCGCCTCTGACTCGCTGGCCTGCGGCGCTATTGCCCTGGCGCCGGGCGCTACGCCGGAGACAGACCGCCTTTACGTGGGCTCTGGTGAAGGATCGGGCGCCGCCTACTTCGGCGTGGGCCCGAT
>JAFGNR010000351.1 GCA_016926915.1 Anaerolineae bacterium | reverse complement strand
CGAGCAAATCCAACCGGTCGCCCTGGCTGACGGTGATCTCCACGAGCAGCGGCATGGCGTTGGGCTGCGGGATGAAGCGCCGCTTGATGTAGGCGACCTCACGCCCGTCCGGCAGGGTATGGCGGGTGACTTCGAGGCTGGCGTAACGACTGGTATGTGAAAACACGGGCGCCTCCTTACAATAGCGATGTCGCGTTTCCGGTAACGGCATCCAGGCTGCCGACAATGCCTTTGGCTGCCAGGGCTTCTTTGGCGATCTGGTGGGCCAGGAAGACGGCGTGCCCCGGATGGTCCGGCAGCAGGTCGCTGTAGCTGAGCACGCGCAGGCCCAGGCTCACCCGGGCCCGGATCGGATTCAGGTTGACATCGTGGGCCTCTTCCGTGATCTGGAACGAGGTGATCTGCACCGGCAGGATCCGTTTGCGCCCATAGACGAAGAGCACGAACGGCGCCATGGGGGGGATCACCTCCAGGACGCCCAGCGACATACTTTCCAAGTTCGCTAGCACCGCGCTGCTGGGCGGGTAGAGCAGCGTCTCCAACGCCGCGAGCCGGGAATGGATGCCGGACTCGATGGCTTCTGCCTGCGCTATTTCCAGGTCGTCCGCGGCGTCGATGGCAATCTCCAGGCTGATCGTCTCCACGGGAGCGCCCTTGAAGCGCACCGGCCCGGCGCGTCCTTGTTCGCCGCCCGATGTCTGGGCCTGCAAGGAGCGCGAGAGCGTCTCCGGATTGTATTGGAAGACAATCACCTTGGGCGTCGTATCCGGCAGGTCGTAGGCCACCAGGGCGCCCTTGAGCAGCCGTGGGGATCTGGGGAAGGAGGTCATCGTTGTAATCCTTTCATCATGATCGTCGTCTCATCGAAAGCCCGGCGCGGCTCTGTTTTCTAATCATCTGTGAATTACCAACTTTCTATTGCTTGGGCGGCCAGGGATTTGTGGCGCGCGCCCCGATCACGGTGTTGGCCTCAATGACAAAGGTCGGCGTCTCTTGTACGTTGTGTTCGAAGGATACGCCTTGCAGAATCCGGTAGAAGATCTTCAATTGGGTCTGCGTGGTCCGGTCGGCCCACAGCCGTTTTGTTACGATGGAGGGTACGTCTTTCACTCTGGCGACCTCGATCCCGTCGATGGCGCCGATCAGGGTGATCTTGGGCTGGCTATACTTGGTGTGTTTTACGAAGTCCGGGTTGTGCACGTAGATATGCGTGCGAGGCAATCTGACCTCTACTGTTCCGTCGAACTTGGCTTCGGACGCGCCCTTGACCACAATGCCGCTTTCTTTGACGCCGGCGCCTTTACCGCCGGTTTCCCCACCCGTGGCTGTCTGCTTGATAGCGCCTACCATCTCGTCGAGCTTGACGATGCCGGACGCCTTAGCGCGGTCGTAGTTGGCCAGGGCGTCGCGCATCTCGGCGTCCGTTACCCCACTCAATACTTTGTCCATGGTCGCGATGTGCGCGAGTGTGAGCGGGACCCTAGCACCGATGCCGCCTTTTTCGAGCAAGGCGATGAGTTGTTCCACCTTTGCTCTTCCATGCTTTTCGCGAAGCTGCGCCATGGCGAGCTGTTCGGGCGTCAGCTTGCTGGCGTCGCATCGAATCTCGCCTTCACTGATTTCCCCTTTCACGGGGGGGATATCGGCGAAGAGCCGGTTCTTCAGATCGTCGTTAAGGGGAATCCAGGACTTCACGGTTTCGAGAATGTACTGGCTGATCTGGTTGGGCAGCGTTTTGAAGAACTCCAACTTCCCGAAAACCGGCAGCACGAACGTCTTCTGGAACCAGCAGGTTTCCACGGCGGCGGCCAACATCTGTTCCGTCGCTTCCTGGAGCAGGAGCTTGAGGCAACCGATGCCGGGCGGCGTCAGGCAATTGATGACCCGGGCAGCCCACCGGACGGCGCTGACAATCTTGCTGATGTTTCCGAGCCACCGGCCCACATCGGCGAGATACGCCAGTTTCTTCTCGTAAGGCTCGATCATCTTCTTGAGGAGCTCTTCCGGTTTGATGCTCAAGGCATCTTTCAAATTCTTCTCCAATTCTTCCAGATTCGTCTTGGCCTCGATGATTTTGGCGAGATGGTCCTCTCCGAAGAAATGTTCCAGCAGCGCCGTGATGCCTTTGCCCAGGGCGGTCTTGAGGTTGTTGGCGACCCGGCCGATGATAATCCTGAAGAACTCGCCGGCGATGCGGAAGGCTGACTTGATAATGGCCTTGACCAATCCCGACCCGCCGGACTTCAGCGGTTTCTCTCGGGCCAGCTTCCGGAAGCGCTTCTTGGCTTTCTCATATAGCGTGCTGATTTTCTCAAAGAGGCCGCCGAAAGCCTTGCGCAGTATCCCGTACGTGCCTCCCCACTCGATCCAGTGCTGCACTTTGTTGACTTTCTTTGCCAGGGGGCGGAATTCTGAAGGCGTCTTGATGGGCAATTTGCTGCGTTCCTTGATGTCCATAATCGCAGCAACGGTCTGTAGTGAAACTCCCTGCTGGCTTTTGACAAACTTCTTCGCAGGTTTCTTCCATTCTTTGGTGTAGGCCTTTCGCCAGCTGTTGAGATTGAATTTCTTGGGGGCGCGCTGAATGAACCACGAACGGGTTTCGCGGGATTCTTCTTTTGCTTGATGCGTGCGGCGCCGCGTGACCGGCGCTGAAGCCGGTTCGCGCGCTTTTCGCGGCGTGGCGCCCTTGGGCGGCGCGCGCAAGTCCTGGATCAGCCGGTCAAGGCGGTCCAAGGTTTGGGTGAATTCCTTAGAAGCTGAGGCGCGCAACGATGAGGGGATGCTCGTCGGCGCCCATTCGTATACCCAGATCCCTGCGACCGTGGGGTCTTTGTAGACGACGAGCCTGCCTTTCAGCCCCGGGATGGGCGTCGCGCGTTTGCCGCCGGTGTAGAGCCCGAGGGGGATAATGGGGGTCTTCGCCGTGTCGAATGCATAGCCTGGGGGTATGGTCAAGCTGGAAATGCGCCCTGGGGATACGGTCCAGGACTTCCCCGCCGGGTCGATCTGGTCGGGATGCGCCTTTGCAAAGCTATCCACGCTGGCGGCGGTGTTGGTAAGACCCTGGCTATAGTCGCGGAGTTGCCCTTCGCCGAGGGCAGATTCCACGCTGGCGGCCGGTTTCAGGTCGCCCATCAGAACCTGGCCGGGGGCTTTGTCCAACCGGCAAATCTTCTTTCCCGCCGGTCCTCCGTGGCAGCTCTCGCTGCCCTCTTCCGGGCCAATTGGGGCGCCTTCTTGCTGGTGTTTCTTTTTGCTCCATTTCTGTTTACCCTTGCGGAGTTTGGTATCGGGTCCCAAATAGACCGGTTGACCGCCCTCGAAATTCAGTGCGATTGTGGTATCGGCCCAGAAGAAGTCGGCAATGCCAGCTTTGCCTTCCTCGACCACATGTTTCTTGGCGCCGGGAATCCGTACTTCGGTGAAGAGGTCGCTGTTGGATTCGCCGAAGGCCGGCAGTATTTCGCTGTGGATCTTGGTTCCGGAGGGTCTGGCTGCCGGCGTCAGGGTTTGTTGCCGCCGGATGACGCCGCCGGCGATATCGCGATCCCGGGCGCGGCGGTCGCGCAGGGCCGGGGTTTGTTGCAGGGTATGCGCCAATTCATGCGCGATCAGCCGTTGTCCCTGGAGCGAGTCCGGATCGTAATAACCGGCGCCGAAGTAGATATCTTGTCCCACGGTGAAGGCCTGCGCCTGGATGTCGGTCGCCATCCGGCCGGCCGCGCTGCCGGTGTGGATTCGGATCTGGTCGAAGTTCACGCCAAACCGCGCTTCCATGACCCGTCGTGTGTTGGCCGGCAGGGAGGCGCCATGTCCTTGTTCCGCAGTCAGCCGGGCCTGGAAGCCCTCTGGAATCTCGATTGCGCGGCTGCGCTTCTCCCTGGGAAGGCGGCTTGCCGTTTTTTCCTCTTCTTCCTCTTTCTCCGTTGCGCTCTGCCGTTGGAGCCATGCCCTGGAGACCGGTTTACGCGCGATGGCGCTTCCCGGGAATCCCACGACCGGCGTTTCCTCTTCTTCCTTCTCTTCTTCTTGTGAAGGCGTGGATTGGCGTTGAATGTGTCCGGCAGTCTGGAGGGGTGCTTCTTCCTCTTTCTCTTCCTCGGGCGCAGCAGCGGCCTGGCGTTGAATACGGCCAAAGGCCTGGATGGGTTCTTCTTCCTCCTCTTCCTCCGGTTCGACCTGGCGCTGCACCAGCGGGGTGATGCGCTCAAGGAGGGGCGCCGGCTCCACGGGTCTCCCCGGGCGGCGAGGGGAGGGCAGTTCGTTCAACTGCATGACCAGATCGGCGACCTGGTCCGCTTCCTGCTCGTAGCGGTCATGGGGCTTGCCCAATACCAGTCTGGCCTGAAGCAGAGGCGGTTGACCGGCGAGGGTGCGTGCTGTCTCCGGCGCCAGGTGATATTGGCGCAGCCGCGTGGGTTTATGGGAAGCTGCATGCACCGGCGACGCCATCGCTTCTTGTATCTGCGGCGCCTGTTGTTTCATCATCTCAACCCCCGGTAAATCGCGCGCGCTACCTGCGCGCCGATGGCATCGGGCGACGCGCCCGGCGCTACCTCGAAGCTGCCCGCGTCCACGTGGTCGATGACGCCGGTCTCCGGAATCACGCGCCCGGTCTCCTGCGTCGCGTAGAGCCGGGCCAATTCTTGTTCTACGGCGCGTGCAATCCGGCCCTGCTCCTGCGGCGGGAAGCCCTCGAGCACCAGCGTCTCGATGTGCACCCGCACATCGGGGGCGGCCGGCGCGTCGGCCCGGCGGCGTGTGGGTTCCCGATCCGGCGTTGGCATCATACCCAATCCTTGAGATTCGACTCGTTGAGCGGTTTTTCCATCTTGGCGAATTCGATCCTGGCGGCGTGCTGCAGATGCGCCATGTTCAGGGCGGCGCCTTCCTCGGCGGCCAGAAAGGCGGCGTAGAGGGCGATGTTGCGGATGTTGCCTCCCGTGATGTTGAGGCGCGCCAGTTTCGCGAACTCCAGTTCCCCCAGGGGGAGCGCGCCCGGGAAGATGTGTCGCCAAATCTCGGCGCGCTGCGCCGCATCCGGGAAGGGAAACGGCACGATGAAGCGCAGGCGCCGCAGGAACGCCTGGTCGAGCGCGTTCTGCATGTTGGTCGTCAGAATCGCCAATCCCCGGTAGTTCTCCATCCGTTGCAGTAGATAGCTGATCTCGATGTTGGCGTACCGGTCGTGGCTGTCGCGCACTTCGCTG
>JAFGNR010000350.1 GCA_016926915.1 Anaerolineae bacterium | reverse complement strand
TGCGGCAAACCACGCTTGACAAGCCCCCAAGAAACGACTACAATGAGAGTAACTTCAAGTGAAGGGAAATGTGGGGTTATGCAAAAAGCGCGTAACGATGACCACCATCAACAAGGATAAGACTGCGGGTGACCTGAAAGGGAACCCGCAGTCGTGCGTTTAGATGGCAGCACACGCGATACTCCCATTCCAAGGAGGTGCACCACAACAAGACTTGACCAAAATCGTATCTAGCATGGTTCCGCCGGAACCTAGGAGCTTACCATATCCTTCAAGGGGGTTTACAGTGATGTTTGACGAAACACACCTGCGAGAGTTAGCCGCGATCGAGTCTACAGGCCCTATCCTCAGCATTTACCTTAACGTGGACCCAACCCAACACACTGCGGAAGAGTACAAGCTCACCCTAAGGGAAATGCTGAAACGTGTCGAAAACGAGGCAGACCAGAAAGACATCGAAGCCATCAAGCAGTACGTGGATTTGGAATACGACTGGTCGGGTCGCGGCCTGGTGATGTTCTCGCGACAGCAAGATGACCTCTGGTTTGCTTTTGCCCTTGCTATACCGGTGCGCTCCGGAATCACCGTTGCTCAGAAGCCTTACATCTCCCCGCTGGTCGAGCTAAATAGCCTCTACGGCCGGTACGTTGTCGGGCTTATCGACCGGCAAGGAGGGCGCTTCTTCCTCCTGCAGATGGGCAGCATTGTCGAACGAGACGGTTTCTTGGGCGAAGAAGTTCGCAGCAAGCGCAAGGGCCGCGGATCGTCCGTCGTCGGTATGCGCGGCGGCGCGCCAGCCTCGGGGCGCAAAGATGCCGAGGTCGTGCTCCGCAACTTTCGGGACACAGCAGCCGCCCTCAATACCTTCTGCCAGAACCGCCATGCTCGCCGCGTGATCCTCGCAGGGTCCGAGCAAACCCTGGCACAATTTCAGGAAACTTTGCCCTCCACCTTGCAGTCAGCCGTCGCTGGCGCCTTCACCCTGGACATGGAGGCGAATGAGGCCGAGATCAAAGAGCAGTCCTTCGCCATCTTGCAAGCCCTCGGAGAGAAACGCAAGAAAGATCTTGTAGAGACCGTGATCACCGCAGCTGCCAAAGGGTCCAACGGCGTCATTCGTCTGGATGAGACCCTCAGCGCCGCGCATGAAGGGCGCATTCAGGTTCTCATCCTGGAGCGCGGCTACTACCAGAAAGGTTACCGCTGTACAGGGTGCAGTTACCTTACCACCCAGAAATTGGAGAGTTGCCCCTTTTGCAGCGCGGAATTCTCCGAAATCCCCGACGCTGCAGAAGCCGTCGTCGCCCAGGTCGTCGAAAAGGGCGGCGCTGTTGAGGTCGTTGACGATGGGCAGATGGGAGATGCCAGAATCGGCGCGCTCTTGCGATATTGAGCGCGAACCGGACCGAAGTGGCTTCGCCTCCCACATCCCAACCGGCGCTATGAGAATCACGCATGAACCGAAAACCGACCGACTTGAGAGGGGCGCGCAAACGCGCCGAACGCACGTTGCTCATCAGCGTGGCGGTCTTCCTGGTCGTGGTCGGCGGGGTGCTCATTGGACTGGTTTACGGGTGGGATAAGGTGCTGCCGGCGCTGCTGTGCCTGGTTCCGGGAGCCGGCGCAATCCTCGTGCTGTGGCTGCTGCTTTCGAGCATCGACCGAATCACGCGTGATTAAGAATCACGCGTGATTGAGAATCACGGGTGACTCTTGACCCAACCCGCCGTACGTAAAACGACCGCCCTGATTCATCAGGGCGGTCGTTGCGTACTTGAAGACTAGACCCAGCCTCGCAGACGCATGGCCCATTCCACACGCTTGATCGCCACCCGGTAGGCAGCATCGCGCATGTATTGTTCGTGCTGGAGGGCTTTGCGCAGCACACCATTGAAGGCAACCGTCATCTTCTGATCTAGTTTGGAAAGCACTTCTTCCCGGGACCAGTAATAGTTCATATCGTTCTGCACCTGCTCGAAATAGGAGCAGGTCACGCCGCCCGCATTGCACAGGAAGTCGGGAATCATGAAGATGCCACGCTCTGCAATGACAGCATCGGCCAACGGCGTCGTGGGCCCGTTCGCCCCTTCGGCGATGATGCGCACCTTGTCGCTGATCTGACCCGCGGCATCTTCCGTGATCACGCCTTCGACGGCGGCGGGGATCAACACATCGACGTCCTTGCGCAACCAGGCGTCTCCATCCTCAATGACGTAACCGGCGCCAGCAGCCTCATCTTTGTTGATCGTGCCATATTGATCGGTAATTTTCTGCAAGAAGAAGGGGTCGATCCCCTCGGCCTTGGAGAAAGTATACGCGCAGCGATCCTCACGATCCCAACAAGAAACGCTCTGCACCTTCCCGCCCAACATCTCGATGAAGGTGATGGCAGCATACTGGGCCACATTGCCAAATCCCTGGATAGAGGCAATGGTGCCCTTGGGATCGATATCGAGATACTTCATGGCCTCGCGAATGGTGACCACGACGCCAAATCCGGTGGCTTCGGTCCGGCCCTGCGATCCACCGCCATTCAGGGGCTTTCCGGTGATCACGCCCGGCGTATACTGCCCCGCAAGTTTGGAATACTCATCCATCATCCAGCCCATCATCTGAGGGGTGGTGCCGACGTCAGGCGCCGGTACATCGGTGCGCGGGCCGATGTTCTTCCAAATCGCATCCACCCATTCACGGCAAAGCCGCTCTTTCTCAGAAGTGGACAGGGAGGAGGGATCGACAATGACGCCGCCTTTGCCGCCCCCCAGGGGAATGTCGGCGACAGCCGTCTTCCACGTCATCCAGGTTGCCAAAGCTCGCACGGTGTCGAGGGTTTCATTGGCAGCAAAGCGAATGCCGCCCTTGGCCGGCCCGCGAGCATCATTGTGCTGGACACGGAAGCCAAAGAACACCTTAATCGAACCATCGTCCATCCGCACCGGAATCTGGAAGCGGAATTCGCGTTGGGGCCAACGCAACATATCACGCACGGCCTCTTCCAGCTCGAGCTGTTCGGCAGCCCGATCGAATTGCTGCTGGGCCATCTTGAAGGGATTCAGTTCTTCACTCATCGCCTATACTCTCCTTGAAATACAATTTTGGGGTAACCACAGACTAGAACCTGTTGGAGCGTTCACGCTCCAAGAAAACCCGTGCGATTTCTTGAGCCTGACCTGGCTCGGCTTTACCTCGCGTCTCACGCATGATCTGACCAACAAACCAACCAATAAGGGGCTCCTTTCCATCCAGATATTGCGCAACTTGCGTTGGACTATCCCTGATCACCCGCGTCGCAACCGCTTCGAGGAGCGCTGGGTCAGAGATCTGAGACAGACCCAGGCGCTCCACCACCCGCTCGGGAGATTCCCCGGTCTCGAACATGACTTCGAGAATCTTCTTAGCCGACGCCACGTTGATAGCATCTTCGACATAAAGCAAGCGCAGCAGCGCCGCCAGGCGCTCCGGAGAAACCCGCGCGCCGGTGATGCCCGAAGTGCGCGCTTTCAACAAACGAAAAACCTCTCCGGTCATCCAGTTGGCCACATCCTGCGGCGCAACCCCACAGCCGAGACCGTGCTTCACGGCGGCTTCGAAGTATCCGGCAAGGGCGCGATCGGGAACCAGAAGTGCTGCATCTTCCTCCCGGAGACCGTAGTGGGCCACCCAGCGAGCTTTCCTGGCGCGCGGCAGTTCCGGCAGGCTCGCAGCGATACTCGCAACCCACTCCGGGGTTACCGCCAGCGGGGGGATATCCGGATCAGGGAAGTAACGATAGTCATGGGCCTGCTCCTTGTTACGCTGCACGAAGAGCTGCTCGCCGGCCGCATCCCAACCCAGAGTTTTCAGCGTGACCTGGCCTCCCGAATTCAGGATCGCGATTTGGCGGGCTATCTCCGCATCCACCGCGCGCGACAAAGCACGAAACGAGTTGAGGTTCTTGATTTCGGTACGCGTGCCCAGAGTTCCGCTGCCCTGAGGCCGGATGCTGACGTTAGCCTCGAAGCGGATCATCCCCTTTTCCATGTCGCCGGTGTTGAGTCCCAGGTAGACCAGTACATCGCGCAGCGCCATGGCATAGGCGCGCGCCTCGTCCGGCGAACGCATATCGGGTTCGCTGACAATCTCCAATAAGGGCACGCCGGCGCGGTTGAAATCGACGCGCGTGCCATCGTTTCCGTGATACAGCTTACCGGTATCTTCCTCCAGGTGTATCCGCGTGATCCCAATCCGGCAGAACCGTTGGGACACATCCACTTCAAGATAGCCGTTTCGGGCCAACGGATGGGCATACTGGGTAATCTGGTAGCCTTTCGGGAGATCGGGATAGAAGTACGACTTCCGGGCAAAGACGCTGAGGGGCTGTACAGCACAGTGCAAGGCCAGCGCGGCGCGGATTCCCAACGCGACGGCCTGCCGGTTGACCACAGGTAACGCTCCCGGCAGCGCCAGGCAAACGGGACAGACGTAGGTATTCGGCGGCAAGTTGCCTGTATCCGGCACAACAGGACAGGCGCAGAACATCTTCGAGCGGGTATGTACCTGCGCGTGCACCTCAAGACCGATAACAGCTTCGTATTCCATATCCCCAGGCTTTCGACGGCGGATTGTAGGTCAGATTGTCTCTGGCGACCCTAGCCTTGACGACACCTTTCGACGAAGTGACCGATGCGCTCGAGCGCAATTTCAATCTTCTCGTAGGCGGCGGCGTACGACATGCGCACGAACCCCACCCCCGACTCGCCAAACGCGCGACCAGGGACAACGGCCACACGCTCTTCCTGCAACAGGCCTTCGGCAAACTCGTTGTCATCGAGACCGGTATTGCAAATGCACGGGAACGCATAGAAGGCGCCTTGAGGTTCCGAACAGGCCAAACCGAGTTCGTTCAACCCCGACACGATCAACCGGCGGCGACGGTCATATTCGGCGCACATCGCCGCGACAAACGGCTCCCCGATCTCCAATGCCTTCAATGCGGCCCATTGCGAGGCCGTGGGGGCAGACATAATGAGATATTGGTGAATCTTGCGCATTTCGCCGACCAATTCCGCCGGGCCGACAATATACCCAATCCGCCAGCCGGTCATCGCGTAGGCTTTGGAGAAACCCTGCAACACCACGGTCCGCTGGTACATACCCGGCAGACTGGCAAAGCAAGTATGCTCGACGCCATAGACCAGGCGGTCGTAGATCTCATCGGAGATCACCACCAGATTGTGACGCTTGGCGACGGCAGCAATTTCGTTGAGGCGCTCGCGGCTGAGGACAGTGCCCGTCGGGTTATTGGGCGACGCGATGAACAGCGCTTTGGTATGCGTGGTCACCGCAGCCTCGATGGCCTCGGCAGTGACCTGAAAGCCATCCTCTGCGTAGCAGGGTACCTTGACCGGCGTGGCGCCGACGAGTTGCACTGCCGGTTCGTACGAGACGAAACAGGGTTCGGGAATGATGATTTCGTCTCCCGGATCCAGCAGCGCGGCCATGGCCAGGTACAGGGCCTCCGACACCCCCACGGTGACCAGGATTTCGCTGGCAGGATTGTAGGTTTGCTCGTAACGGCTGTCCATGTGCTGGGCGATGGCGCGTCGCAACTCCATGAGACCTGAATTCGAGGTATAGTGGGTGGCCCCCTGTTCCAGGGCTGCGACGCCCGCGCGAATGATAGGCTCCGGTGTGTCGAAGTCCGGCTCGCCGATGCCCAGGCTGATGACATCTTCCATCGTCGCCGCAATGTCGAAGAAACGCCGAATGGCAGAGGGCGAAATTGCCCGCACGCGCTGTGATACAAAACTTCCCAGGTTCATCTAGCCTCCTCAGAGTGTCAATCCAGGTCGCTATCGACCATGGAAGAATCGCCGACGTTTACCTGCTGGAACTGTCCCCGCAACTTCACCCAGCGCCCGATGAGGGAATTCTCCAGGACGACCCCCGCGAGCTCGGCGCCCTCGTCCACAACGACATCCCGCAGGACGCTGTCACGCACCTGGGCGCCGGCATGGATAGAGACGTAGGGGCCGATCACCGAGCGCTCGACCACGGCCGTAGGATGCACGTTGACAGGCGGAATGACGGAGACCGCCGGGCGCAGCGACTCCAGACTGTTATCATACCCGTGTTCGAGGATGTAACGGTGCGTCATGAGCGTGGTTTCCGGTTTTCCGGTGTCCTCCCACACGTTCACGGTGCGCACGGTGAAGTTCGCCCCTTCTTTGATCATCAATGTCACCGCATCAGCCAGATAATACTCCCCCTTGGTCTGAATGCGACGCTCCATCAACGTCTCACACGCGCGCGCCAACCAGGCTCCATCCTGGAAATAGTACAGACCCACCAACACATTCTTGTTCTCCAGCGAATCGGGCTTTTCGACCAAGTGCGTCGCCCGCCCCTCGGCGTCGGTCTCGACCACGCCAAATCTGCGGGGGTCTTCGACCTCCTTCGTGAAGATCACGCCATCCAGACTCGCAGCATCCAGGCCGGAGAAATCGACCGCATCGATCAACGTATCCACGAACAGGACGAACAACGGCCCGGTCATGTACTCGCGGGCCAACCAAAGCGCGTGCGCCTGTCCGAGCAGCGCTTTCTGCTCCACGAATTGCGACGGGATCGTATAGGTCTCGCGAACGTAGGTTTCGACCTGATCGCCCAACCACCCTGTAATGAAAACATATTCCTCGATGGGCAGATCGCGGAAACGTTCCAGGATGTGCGCCAGCATGGGCTTCCCCGCCAACGGCAACAGCGGTTTCGGGCGCGTCCAGGTATGCGGGCGCATCCTTGTACCAAATCCGGCCATAGGAATCACGAGTTTCATGGTTTGCTCCTTTTCGTTCAAGAACTTTCGATCAGGGAAGGGCGCCGGCGATGCCAGTCCGTGGCCTGCTCAAAGGCAAATGCGACTTGAAGCATGCGCAGCTCCTGCATCTCCGGGGCCGTAATCTGCAGCCCCACCGGCAGCCCGGCGGCATCGAAGCCACAAGGTACACTAATGGCGGGAATTCCTGCCAGCGCCTGGGACAATGTGAGTGCATCCGCCCGATACATCTCCAATGGATCGGCGACCCGCTCCCCCAACATGAATGCCGTGGTGGGGGAAGTCGGCCCCACAATCACATCCACCGCTTCGAACGCGGCATCGAAATCCGCGCGGATCAGGGTCCTGACTTTCTGCGCCTGTATGTAAAACGCCTCGTAATAGCCGGCGCTGAGTGCATAAGTTCCCAACATGATACGCCGCTTCACCTCCGGACCAAATCCCGCGCCCCGCGCGCGGGAAAACAGCGCCTCCACCGTGTCTGCAGCAGCGCGAAATCCGTACCGCACGCCGTCGAAGCGCGCAAGATTGGCGCTGGCCTCGGCTGGCGCGATGAGATAATAGGTCGAGAGCGCGTATACACCATGAGGCAGACTTACATCCACAAGTTCGGCGCCCAAATCTCGCAAGGTCTTCAGCGCGCGTCGCGTCGCGTCCGCGACCTCTGCCTGAATCCCATCCTCCGGGTGCGACTGAAGCACCCCTACACGAAGTCCCGCGAGGTCTTTACGGGCGAGGTAAGCCGTATAGTCACTGCCAGAATCAAGCCGCGATGTGCTATCAGCGGGATCATGTCCCGCGATGACACCGAGCAACAGAGCAGCGTCGGTCACGTCCCGCGCCACCGGACCAACCTGATCCAGTGACGAGGCAAACGCAATCAACCCGTAGCGGGAACAAAGCCCATACGTGGGGCGCACACCCACCACACCACACAACGCGGCGGGCTGCCGCACCGACCCGCCGGTATCGGATCCCAGGGCCAGCAGCGCCTCTCCGGCGGCCACCGCCGCTGCGCTGCCGCCGCTCGATCCCCCGGGGACGCGCGCCAGATCCCAGGGGTTATGCGTGGGGAAAAATGCAGAATTCTCGGTGCTGGATCCCATGGCGAAGGCGTCCATATTGGTCTTCCCCAACACAACAGCGCCGGCCTCTTTGACCCGCCGCACCACCGTCGCATCGTAGGGCGGGACGTAGCCATCCAGCATCCGCGACCCACACGAAGTCGGAATCCCGCGCGTCGACAGGTTGTCTTTAAAAGCCACAGGGATTCCCAGAAGCGGCAAGTCTTGCCCGGCGCGCCGCAGCGCATCAGCCGCGCTAGCCTCCGCTAACGCCTGTTCGGGGGTAAGCGTCAAATAAGCGCAGACGTCATTGTCCACAGCCAGGATGCGATCGAGCGCCGACGCCGTCAGGGCGACGGAAGTGATCTCCCCGGATCGTAACAGATCCAGGGCCTCATGCGCCGTCAAATCGCATAGGGCGATCAACGCCTACTCCATCGCTTTCACAGGGGGGACACGAAAACATCC
Organism: Anaerolineae bacterium; assembly: GCA_016926915.1. Lineage (GTDB taxonomy): Bacteria > Chloroflexota > Anaerolineae > B4-G1 > SLSP01 > JAFGNR01. The sequence goes on along the minus strand of JAFGNR010000350.1, from coordinate 10,831 downwards.
CGCGTCACAGTCCGGGCCGTTGAAGAGAGCCTCTTCGCGCGACAGTGTCGCCCCCGGCTCGTCTTCGCGCAGGACCGGCCGGCGCCCCACCGCAGCCGGGGGAAGCGTTCCTCCGGCGTCGACCGCTTGCAGGCGGGCTGCGTGCGCGAGGATTACCGACAACTGTTCGCGGTACAATGCGACCTCCGCATCACTCAAACTCAGATGCGCCAACACCGCAATACGTTCAACCTCTTCACGGGTCAAGGATGTAATACTCTCGTTTTCCATGGTCTCATACAATACACACAATGCGTGACACGGAGCCCCAGGCTGAAGCTCACGGTTCACGCATTCGGGGAATTAATACCACCTGTGATCATCTCACTTTCTTTTCTACTATGCTAGTATCTGTTGTGCATTTCACAAGTGAAGGGCTTCTTTTTTTGGGGTGACAAAGTTACCCTGATGGATACGGATGGGAATCACGCGGGGCGCAACAGAGCGATTGGCGATTACCGGCCCACCCACCATGCCGATTTCGATGCCACGGGAGTGTGCTATAATCAATGGTAAATCAAAAACACAAGGGGCTGTTATGTTGGGCCTTTCAGCGGATATACTGTTAGCACGACTGGTTGTGGTTTTTCTGGGCATTCCCATTCACGAATGGGCGCACGGCTGGGTCGCCCATCTCCTGGGCGATTCGACCCCAGAGCGAGAGGGGCGCCTCAGCCTCAATCCGATCACACATCTGGACCCCGTCGGCACGCTCATGATTTTGCTGACCGGATTCGGTTGGGGCCGCGCCGCCCGCGTCAACCCCTATCTCATGCACCGTGTCAAGAATCCACGCACCGGCATGGCGCTGACCGCGCTTGCCGGGCCGCTTTCCAATTTCATCCAGGCTTTCCTCCTGGCATTGATCCTCCGTTCCGGCGTCGTCTTCCTGCTGCCCGGCGGGGCTGCCGATTGGGTCGCCATGATCCTCCTCTATGCCATTGCCGTCAACATTGGGCTGATTGTCTTCAACATGCTGCCGATCCCGCCGCTGGATGGCTCGCGAGTGCTGGCCGGCGTGGCGCCACCCCGCGTGGCGGAGTTCATCGAACGCCTGGAGCCCGTCGCACCGATCTTGCTGATCGCGGTGCTTTTCGTGCTGCCCCAGTTGGGCCTGGACGTCGTCAGTTGGATGACGGAACCGCTGTACGCTTTCCTGATCAGGATTCTGCCTTTGTGATTGACCCGGTGCGGGTGCGTTATCGCGTGATACAGTTCTTCGAAACACTGAGCGCACCACTGCGCCGCGTCGACGTGGCGTATGCCGCGCGCCATCTTTCGGCGCCGCTCCTCACACTCTTCAAGTCCATGTCACGCGCCGAACAGCATCACGGCATTGCGGTCTGCAAGGCGCTAGAAGTCCAGGGCGCAGTCACGCCGGCGCTCTTGACCGCGGCGCTTCTTCACGACGTCGGAAAGACCGTGATCCGGCCGCGACTTTGGGATCGCGTGCTGGTTGTGCTGGCCGAGTTCTTCAGCGCCGGGCAAGCCGCGCGCTGGGGCCGTGGAGACCCCAGGGGCTGGCGCCGGGGCTTCGTCGTTCGCAGCCAGCATGCTGTGTGGGGCGCCGCACTCGCGGAACGGGCCGGCGCCGATCCGGAAACCGTCGTGCTGATCCGGCGCCATCACGACCCGCCGGGAGACAACGCCATTCTCGCGCGCCTCCAGGCCATCGACGACGGCTGGATTTCCGGTTATGACTGAAGCCACACGCGCCTGCCCGCGACGCATCTTGATGATCGCGCCGACCTCCTTCTTCATGGATTATGGCTGCCATATCCGTATCCTTGAAGAGGCTCGCGCACTCCTGGCGCGCGGCCTGGAAATCCGCATCGTGACCTATTACAAGGGGCGGGACTGGCCCGGATTGGACATTGTTCGCTCCTTGCCGACGCCCTGGCGCGCCGAGTACGAAGTGGGATCGTCGCGGCACAAAATCGCCTTCGACGTGCTGCTTTCATGGCAAGCCCTGGTCGAGAGCCTCCGGTGGCGGCCGCACTTGGTACACGGACACCTCCACGAAGGCAGTCTCATCGGCGCCGTGGCGGCGCGGCTCCTGCGCATCCCAATCGTCTTCGATTTCCAGGGTAGTATGACCGGTGAAATGCTGGATCATGGTTTCATCAAGCCGGATACGGTTGCCCATTACTGGTGGCGACGCCTGGAGGAGCGCATCACGCAGATGCCCGATGCCATCATGACCAGCACCGTCCACAGCGCAGAACTCCTGGCGCGCAGCTTCGACCGGCAGCACAACGTCATTCCACTTCCCGACAGCGTCAACCTCGCGTTTTTCCATCCGGACACACTCGGTGCGGAGGAACGCGCAGCGCGGCGCGCAGCCCTCGGCGTTCCGGCGGGGCGCGCGCTCGTCGTCTATCTGGGCCTGCTGGCCGACTACCAGGGCATTCCCCAGATGCTGGAGGCCGCCGCCTGGCTGCGCCGTCGCGACTATCCCGTCGCCTTTCTCATCATGGGCTTCCCGGACGTGGACCATTATCGCCGGCAGGCAGAAGCCCTGGGGCTGCGCGCGTCCGACGTCATCTTCACCGGGAAGACACGCTACGAGGAAGCGCCGGCTCACCTCGCGCTCGGCGACATCGCCATCGCGCCCAAGATTTCCGCAACGGAAGGTAGTGGTAAAATATTGAACTACATGGCGATGGAGCTACCGACGGTGGCTTATGATACACCCGTGAGCCGGGAGTATCTTGACGACCTGGGAATCTACGCCTCGCCCGCGGGCGAGGCCGAAGCGCTGGCCAAGGCCCTGGCTTTCGCCCTGCGGAATCCTGAAGTTAGCAAGCAGCTCGGCAAACAGCTCCGGCAACGCGCACAACAACACTTCTCGTGGGAACGCATGGGGCGGAAACTAGAAAGCCTTTACGAGCAATTGTGGAAAGAACGCCATTGAAGGCAGCCAGGAGGGAAGGGCATGCACAAGGTTGCTAAAGGGGCGCTTCTCGCGGCGGGCATCCTGGTTATCCTCACACTGGGGGTTGCCGTGGGCTACGCGCTATCTGTTCGCGACGTCATCTATCCCGGCGTCGCCGTAGGGGGTATCGACGTGGGAGGGCTGACCGCCTCAGAAGCCGCCGCCGTCCTGCAGCAGGCCCTGCCCGATCCGCAATCCCAAACCTTCACCGTGCACGTGGGATCCCAGGCCTGGACCTATACGTGGACCGCACTGGGGAAAGGCTTCGACTACCCGGCGATGGCAGCGCAAGCCTACGCAGCCGGTCGCGAGGGCGCCTGGCTGGAACGCCAGACCGGTCCCTGGCAAGTCCGCTTCCAGGGGCGCGACCTCCCCCTGTACCCGGTTCCGGCAGATCCCACGAAGGTCGCGCAAATCGTCGACATCGCTGCAGACGCAGTCTTCCGGGCGCCGGCCGAGGCCACCCTGGAACTCCGCGTGGGAACCGCGATGAGCGCGCCCGGAGAACCCGGACAGGAACTCGACCGCGAGGCAGCTCGTTCCGCCATCCTGACGGCGCTCGAGAGCCAGCAAAACGGCGTCGCACTGTCGCTGTCGCCCATTCCGCCCCGAATTTCCAGCGCCGAACCCAGCCTTGACCGGGCGCAGCGGTTGCTGTCGCAGCCGTTCGTGCTGCGGGTCGACGATGTGCTAACGGCCTTCCAGACCCATTTTGAGGCGTCGCCGGAACAGGTCGCCACGTGGTTCGAGGTCGAAACCGGCATCCTCTCGGGCGCGCCGGCTCTCGTGCTGCGCACAGACCTAAAGGCCATCGAAGCCTGGCTGGCAGACGTTGGCGCCCAGCTGGAACCGGACCGGATCCTGGACCTGTCTCCCACATTCGTCGCGACGCTGAAAGCCCTCGCCGGGGACCAGCACGAAGCCCTCGCCACGGTTCGCCATCCCGAAGGACGCTATATCGTTCAGCCGGGCGACGCTCTGTACGACATCGCCTACAGCTTTGGCTTCCCGCAATGGCGGTTCGAGGAGGCCAATCCCGACATCGATCCCGGAAACCTGGCCATCGGGCAAGAGCTGGTCGTGCCCTCCATCGACGTGCTGGCGCCGGAGCCTATCGTCCGGACCAAACGCATTGAAATCGACCTCCCCGCGCAAACACTGCGCGCCTACGAAGACGGCGTCCTGCTTTTCGAGTTCCGGGCTTCAAGCGGCATGTCAAGCACACCGACGATTGCCGGCACGTTCCAAGTGCTCATGAAAGAGGAAGCCGCCGAAGCCGAGCGCTGGAGCCTGGAAATGCCCTACTTCATGGGGATCTACAAAGAAGGCCCTGATTTCTACAACGGCATTCACGCGCTCCCCATCAACCCCTGGGGTTATCGCCTGTCGCCGGGTGTACTGGGTTGGCCGGCCTCCTTTGGCTGTATCATCCTGGACACGGAAGACGCCCGGCAGCTCTTCGAATGGGCGCCCATCGGCACGCTGGTCGCCATCTCGGGCGTCGCTCCCGGCACTCCCTTCGGGAACGAGACCCTGGATCAGATCGTCGACAATCCCCCGTAGGCCGGTACGGCGACATGTACGCGCAAGTCCTGATCTTTCTGCCCATCAAGAGCAAGGAATCTCCGTTTTTCGATTACGTCATTCCGGACGCCCTGGCAGACACGCTACAGCCGGGAAGCCTGGTCAGCGTCCCTTTCAGAAGACACCAGCTTCCGGGTATCGTGATGTCCCTCTCCGCTCACCCGGCGGCGCCCAATCCCCGTCCCGTGCTCAAGGTGCTCGATCCCGAACCGGTTTTGCGGCCCGCGCTGTTAGACCTGGCGCGTTGGATGGCCCGTGAAACCCTGGCGCCCCTGCACACGTGCGTCAAAGTGATGCTGCCGCCGGGCTTGCGCCCCAGGCGAATCCTGCTCCTCAAGCCCCAAGTGGCATCGCCCCCGCCGGAACTGCCGGAGACGGCCCACGCGCTCCTGGAGTTGTTGATACGGCGCGGACCGCTCAACAACACCCAGGTCGCCGCCGCCATGAAGGGCAAGAAATGGCGTCCGGCAATGCGCTACCTGCGCCAGGCAGGTTACATCGCGACGGAACGCACCCAACAGCTGCCCCAGCCCCAGCCACGGATGGTGCGGATGGCGATGTTGAACGCCCCCCGCGAACAGTGGGAGACTCTCATGGAAGGGCTGCGGCTCGAGGTGTACGAAACCATCCTGGCGTTTCTGGAAAAGGAGGGGGAACCGGTCGCCGTCGCCGTCGTCTGTGCGGAAACCGGCGCCCGGACCTCACATCTCACAACGTTGCAGAAACGAAACCTCATCGCCTTCAGCCATGAAACCCTGATTCGCGATCCCCTCGCCGAGATGATTTTCACCCCCGCCACACCGCCCCCCCTGCTCGTGGACCAGCAGCGCGCCTGGGATTACATTTCAGGTCAGTTGACCACCCTGGAAGAAAAACACCGCCCGGTGTTATTGTTGGGCGTGACCGGGTCCGGGAAAACGGAAATCTATCTGCGCGCTACCGCCGACGTCCTCCAACGCGGGGCGCAAGCGCTGATTCTGGAGCCGGAGATCAGCCTCACCCCGCAGACGGTGCGGCGATTTGCGCTGCGCTTCCCCGGCATTGTCGGAGTCTGGCACAGCGGCATGACCGACGGCGAACGCTACGACACCTGGCGGCGTATTCGCAGTGGGGATCTGAAGGTTCTGGTAGGAGCGCGTTCGGCGCTTTTCGCGCCCTTCTCACGCCTGGGACTTATCGTCATGGACGAGGAGGAAGACAGCAGCTATAAGCAAAATGTCCGTCCCTTCTACCACACCCGGGAGACCGCCGAAGAATTGGCGCGGCGCACCGGCGCCCTGATGATCATGGGCAGCGCCACGCCCTCGCTGGAGGCCTACCACCGCGCATTGATAGGGCGCTATCACTTGCTACAAATGCCGCGCCGTATCATGGCTCACAGCCGGCGGGTTGCCGATTGGCAGCGCTACCTGCAAATTCCTACAAGTCGCTACCACACCCTGCAAGATGCGACCGAGGCTTGCACCATCAACCTGCCCCCCGTGCAAATCGTCGATATGCGGGCGGAACTCAAGGCTGGAAACCGCTCGATTTTCAGCCGCCCCCTCAAACAAGCCGTCGATCGCGCCCTGTCCCACGATGAGCAGGTGATTCTCTTCCTCAACCGGCGCGGCGCCTCCACGCACGTCTTCTGCCGGGATTGCGGCTGGGCGGCCCAATGCCCCCGGTGTGATATTCCGCTGACCTACCACGAGCGCGCAGAGGCGCTGATATGCCACCACTGCGACTATCAAACCGGGATGATCCAACGCTGCCCCGTCTGCCAATCGCAGCGGGTGCGGGCTTTCGGATTGGGCACCGAGGGGTTGGAACGGTACGCGGCGGAACAGTGGCCCCTGGCCCGCCGGATACGTTGGGATCGGGACGTCGCCCGCAGCCATGCCGCACACACGTCGTTGCTGGCACAGTTCGCCGCCGGTGAATCGAATCTTCTCATCGGCACCCAGATGATCGCCCGCGGATTGGATCTGCCAGGCGTCACAGTGGTGGGGATCATTTCTGCCGACGTGGGGTTGCATTTGCCGGACTTCCGCGCCGCGGAACGGTCGTTCCAATTACTGGCCCAGGTTGCAGGGCGCTCCGGGCGCGGCCTGTTGGGCGGTCGCGTGATTCTGCAGACCTATCACCCGGACCATTACGTCATCCAACACGCCGCCGTCCACGATTACGTGGGATTCTCGCGGCGGGAGCTGGCCTTCCGCAAGGCAGCCGGATACCCGCCCTTTGTGCGGATGGCGCGCCTGGAATTCCAAGATCCCAACGCACACCGCGCGAAGGAAGAGGCCGAGGCCCTGGCAGCCACGCTGCGCGCAGCGCTCGTCCGGGAGGCCCTTGCGCCTGAGGACCTGATCGGCCCGGCGCCGGCCTTTTTCTCCCGTATACGGGGCCGTTACCGCTGGCACATCTTGCTGCGGCATATGAACCCGGCGGCCTTCCTCAGCAAGTACGATATTCCGGCCGGTTGGCGGGTCGACATCGACCCGGTAGACGTACTTTGAGCCAACGCCCGGCGCTTTCCAGTATCAGGGCGCGGCTTCTCCTGCCAGAACTCTCCGGCACTGTTCCATGCGATCCTGAATGCGCAGATTTTCTGGTTCGAGTTGGGCAGCTTTCTCCAACAAGGGCAGCGCCTCGGCATACATCCCGCGCTGGTAGTAGCACCAGGCCAGGGTATCGACGATAGCGCCCTCGCGCGCTGCATCTCCCTCACGTTGGGCCAGTTCCAGGGCGCGGGCAGCGAGGTCGGTGGCCTCTTCGAGATGGACGTGCATGATGTCGGCATAGAGCCAGGCCAGGGCATTGTAGGGTTCCGGAGACTCAGGCGCCAGGGACTGTGCCTGCCGGTAATCGGCAATGGCCCTATCGAAGGCAAACAGATCGGCGTAATTGCTTCCCCGGTCGATGTAGGCTTCCGGCGTTTCGCTTTGGAGCGCCCGAGCGCCGGCGGCTTCCGATTCCTTCGGTTGCTCTAGCCGTTCGAACGCCAGGCTGCGAATCTGATGGAGCCACAGGAGCTCACTATCGAGCGACAGGGCGTGATCGGCAACCGACGCCGCCTCGCCATGCTGTCCCAGTAGATACAGACAGAATGCCAACTGCCCGAATCCCCACGCATAGTCCGGATCGAACTGCACGGCCTGCCCCAACACGGTCGCCGCTTCCTGGTAATGATCCGGCCCCTTTTGACGCAGCGCTACCCCCTTCTCGGCGTGAATCCAGCCGGCAGCGGGATCAAGCGAAATGGCGCGCTCCAGGGCGCCGATCGCTTGATCAAACCGGTTCGACTGCCGCAGCACGATACCTTTCCACGCCCAGGCCCACACGTAGTCGGGAGAGAGGGAAACAGCGTTTTCCAACGCGACCAGCGCACCAGCGTAACGGTTCAGATTTGCCAGGGTCGCGCCGAGCGAGCCCCAGGACCAACTGTCACGGGCATTCAATTTGACGGCCAGTTCAAGTTTGGCGATAGCCTCCTCATTGCGCCCCAAGGCGCGCAAGGTTTCGCCATAGCGCGCCAACACCCACTGGTAATCCTCGCGCAATTCCAACGCGCGGTCGAACGCTTTGAGGGCTTCCCGGTGACGCCCGGCGGCCCGCAAAGCTTCCCCCAATTCGGCATACGTCCCGGCGTGCTCCTTTTCCGCTGCAATATCGAGGTCCACAGCCAGTTGCAGCGCCGAAATCGCTTCGTCGAAACGGGACATCAGCCGCAGCGAAGAACCCCGGTAGCGACTGGCTTCGGCATTGTCGGCGTCGATCTGGAGGACTTTGTCGAACTCCGCAACGGCTTCTTCGTAGCGATCGAGGGCGTAGAATGCACGCCCCAGTTCCATGTGCAGATAGAGTTCCGACTTCATCTGCAGCGCGGCCTGAAGCGGCGCGACGGCTTCCTCGGACCGTTCAAGTAAGGTCAACAATAACCCCAGACGCACGTAAGGCCAGCGGTAATCCGGGGCCAGCCGCGTGGCGCGCTCATAAGCATCGATGGCTTCGTCGTAACGCTCAAGTTCCTCGAGGACGGCGCCCCGTTCCGCCAAAGCCCAGGCGCGGCTAGGGTCTTGTTCGAGAGCCTGGTTCAACACGTCAAGCGCATCATCGAAGCGCTCCATGCGCCGCAGAATACCTCCTTTGAGCGCCAGAATGCCGCTGTCTTCGCCATCCAAGACCAGGGCCTGCTCGATCGCTTCTAGGGCAGCGGAGAAATCTTCGCGTTCGTGGTAGACCTGCGCCAGGGCATAGTAGACCGCCGACGAACGCTCGGTCTCCAGCGCCCGCTGCAAAGCCTCCAAAGCCTCACCGACTTCATCTTGCATATAGCACACACGCCCCAACTGGAGCCAGGCACTCCCGTTCTCAGGGGCCAACTCGATGGCGCGCTGCGCCGCCTGACGGGCCTCGTCGAAGTTCTGTCGCTCGATCAACAGGCGCGCAGCCTCGACGAGACTGCTGGCCGCGGCCCCGCTATCGCGCTGCGCTTCCTGAGTCGCGGCCAGCTCCTGGTAAGGCAGCGGATGGCCCGAAACCAGTTCCACCAGGCGCGTGAGGTCGCCCCGGCTCTCGTCCAGGCGGCCCATCTCCCGCAGTGTGGTCCCCCGGCCCAACAAGGCATCATGATCGTCGCTGTTCAACAAAAGCGCCCGGTCGAACGCCGCGACAGCATCTCGCATCCGCACCAGCCGGCGGTAGACGTGTCCCAATCCGCCGTACGCAGAAGCGTGTTCCGGATCGCGGGCAATGACCTGTTGAAAGATTTCCTCGCTTTCTACCAGATGATCCAGGTTCAACAAAGTCCAACCCAGTTTCTCCAGCGCCTCTACGTCTTCCGGCCAACGCTCGAGCATGTGCCGGAACGTCGCCTCGGCTTCCTGGTAGCGCCCGAAATCGATCAATCCAAGCGCCAGCTTCCAATACGCGTCTCGCGCCTCCTCGAAGCGGTCCAGGGCCTCGTAGGTCTGCCCCAGCGCCCAGTAGACCTGCGCCAGCGGCACGTCCGGGGCCGGCTCATCCAGAGCTTGCTGTAAAGCAACCTGGGCCTCATCGAATCGGGTCTCCCCAAGCAGCGCCAGACCTAACTCCGCGTAGATTGCGCCAATCGATCGCTTCTGTTCCATGAAGTTCCTCCCATTGGATGAAAGCCAGCGACTTTCAGCCGGCCTGCTGCGGGCGCCCGGTCACGCCAGGCGCCGGTTCGGCAATGGCGCGATTCAACAGCTCGTGCGTGCGCCGCTCGATATCGCCCAGACGATTCGGATGGCGAATACGACAATACCACGCTGCGTTGAGGATGATGGGAATCATCTGTACATCCGGCGCCACCTGGGGAGTATCGAGCAGTTGCTTCCCCAGGTCCTCGGCCTTCTCCCAATGGTGGGCCTTGAATCCCACCAGGCCGTGCTCCGTGCGCAGCCGGGAATACATACCTTCAAACCAGCTGTCGTAAGGTTCCCCGAAGCTGAATTTCAGCTGGAAGGTAGCATTGACCGGCTTGACGGTCTGCTCCCAAAGCGTCTCGAAGCGCCGGATTTCTCCATCATAGGGACCGGGGGCAAATTCATCCCGTTTCTCGGCCTGGCTCATCCGTTGCAGGGTCGCCAGCATCATCGCAATCCGCCGGGCCATGGGGGGGGTGTAAACGCGTTCAGAATAAGCCGTCGTGGGCACCAGGCGTAAGAAGATTCGCGAGTAGATATACGCCGGGCCCAGGAAGTAGGTCGCAAACACATCTGCAAAAAGACTCCTCAAGTAGACCTGCTGCTGTTCGAGAAAGTCCTCGACGGCGACCCCATCGCCGTGATCGAGAAACTGCCGCCGCATCGCCGCGATGTCCGGGGCGGCCGCTGCCAGTTCGGCAGCAGTGACGCCAGCATCTTCAACCAGGCGGCGGATGCGGCGTTTCTCGTCGATGAAATACTCGCGCAGCCCGCCCACGTAATCGCCGCTGGCCACCAGTTGGCCGAATTCATGCGCCGTGAACGGCAGGCTCCAGATATCCCACTCCGGAAATCGCATCCGGATGATCTGGGTGATCTTCGTGACCTTGTCGAACAACCGTTCCTCTCCCAGGATCATCACGGAAGACCACGACGCTCCGGTATCCGCAGAGAAATTGCCGACCAGGTGTTCGGCAAGGCCGCAGATGCCGCCATCCAGGCCCATGCGGCGCACGGCGATCCCTCCCAGGAAATCGAGGCATTGGGCAAACACACGGTAGCCGTCCTCCCGTACCCCGGCAAACGTCTGCCAGGCCCGGGCCAGGTCGGCGTCGCTGAGGCC
>JAFGNR010000349.1 GCA_016926915.1 Anaerolineae bacterium | reverse complement strand
TGGCAGATAGTTCTCGTCAAGCTGGAAGAAATCCGGATTTGCCCACACGTCGGCGCTATCGTAAGCGACGAAAATAGGAATATCGCCGATGATCTGGATTCCACGTTCACTGGCGTACTGTTTCAGCCTGGCCCACTGCCTGGCAAACTGATATTGGAAATAGCAGTGTGCGTAAACCGCTTCATCCAGACGTTCCCGCCATTCTGAGAGCGCTTCCGGCTGTCGCGACGTCAGTTCCCATTCCCACGTGTTCCAGACGGCGCCGTTATGGGCCTCTTTCAAGGCCATGAACAACGCGAAATCCTCCAACCAATCTCCGTTTGCGTCGCGAAATACAGCAAAGTCAGCTTGGCGCTCGTCAGAGGCGCTGCTGCGGAAATTGCGCGCCGCACGGTGCAAAATCGCCATTTTGAACGAAATAACGGGGCCATAATCCACACTTCGCTCGGGAAAGCGGGGCGACTGCTCCAAATCCTGTTTAGTTACATCGCCATCCCTGGCCAACCATTCCAGGTTGATCAAAAACGGGTTCCCGGCGAACGCCGAAAAACACTGATACGGAGAATCGCCATACCCCGTCGGTCCCAAGGGCAAGATCTGCCACAATTTCTGACCGCTCTCAACAAGGAAATCGATGAAGTGATATGCAGCTTCGCTGATTTCCCCAATACCGAAAGGGCCAGGGAACGAGGTCGGGTGCAACAAAATCCCAGCAGCACGTGAGAAGCGCATAGCTATTACTCCTTGGAGGTAACTCTGATACTTCTAGTATACTCGAAAGCTTAAGAGGAGCAAGAGATGTTTTTAAATGTTTCGATTGACTTTTTTAGGAAGCCGCGTATAATAGCGTTGGCGATGTCTATCAGCACGGAAACTATGTACTAAGGAAGCGTTGAGGAAACACGGGGAACCTCAGACGCTTCTTTTGTGCTGTTTGGAAAATCCGACACACGCAAGACCATGGGGTCTATGACCTTGGGGGGAAAAATGAATCGGGATGAACCAATAACGGAAGCACGAACCTTCAAGATGTTGCGTATCAACCTTGCCTCTCCTGACGCTATTATGTCGTGGTCGTATGGAGAGGTCACCAATCCCGAAACCATCAACTACCGGCGGCTCCGCCCTGAGAAAGACGGGTTGTTCTGCGAAGCCATCTTCGGTCCCAGCCGCGACTACCAGTGTTACTGTGGGAAATATAAGGGCATACGGTATCGCGGCATCATCTGCGACAAGTGCGGTGTTGAGGTCACACGCTCGGCAGTACGGCGAGAGCGCATGGGACATATCAAATTGGCCGCGCCGGTTGCTCACATCTGGTACACGCGACGCGTCCCCAGCCACTTGAGTATCCTCCTTGACATCAGCAAACGCAATCTCGACCGCGTTCTCTACTTCGCCCAATATATCGTCACTCACGTGGATGAGGAAGCACGGCAACGCGCCTTGAAACGCCTCGACGAAAAAGAGAAGACCACGATTTCCACCCTTGAAGGAGCAGCCCAGGAACGCATTCAGGCATTGGAAGCCCAGCTGGCAGATCGCGACGCCGAAATCGAGGCTTCGCAAAAGGGAATCCGGCAAAAACTCGAAGCCGAGCAGGATACACGCATCGACGCGATTTCACAGGAAGCCCAACGACTCCAAAGCCGGTTGGATGGGCTGATGGGGCGCCCCGCCCCCGAGCCAATCATCTTCCAGGCTACCGACACCATCCTTGTGGAAGCCGGGGATCTCATACAACGCGAGGCACAAAACATCCTGAATACGGTAGCGCAAGAGGCCCTGGATACACTGGAAACAGAATTCCGGAAACGCCTCGAGGAGCAACTCGGCGCGCCGGCGACCGAAGAACGCGGCGAGGTCTGGGCAACCGAGGTTCAAGGCATCATCGCGCGCATTCGCGAAGAATTACAGGAAAAATCCTCGGCAGTGCACCTGCGCTATGACGCCGATCGTGAGGAACTACTGAGTTTGGCGGTGTTGCAGTTCTTCAATGAAGCTCGCTATCGTGAGCTGCGCCAGCGGTGGGGACAGGTATTCAAAGCTGGCATGGGCGCCGAGGCCGTCCACGAGCTGTTGACCCGGCTGGATCTTCCGGCCTTATCGGAGGAACTGTGGCACGAAGTCCGCTTCGGGCGGTCAGCCCAGCGTCGCAAGAAAGCCACCCGTCGCCTCCGCGTCGTGGAGGCATTCCGCAAAAGCAACAACCGTCCCGAATGGATGGTTTTGACCGTGTTACCCGTGTTGCCTCCGGAGTTGCGCCCCATGGTGCAGCTGGATGGCGGGCGCTTCGCGACCTCCGATCTCAACGACCTCTACCGCCGCGTCATTAACCGCAACAACCGGCTCAAACGCTTGTTGGAATTGGGGGCGCCGGAGGTCATCATTCACAACGAAAAGCGGATGCTCCAGGAAGCGGTGGACAGTCTGATCGACAATAGCCAACGTGGAAAGGCCATGAGCCGTCGTGGACGGCGGCAGTTGAAATCGCTGAGTGATTTGCTGAAGGGAAAGAAAGGGCGTTTTCGCCGGAACCTGTTGGGCAAGCGCGTGGACTACTCCGGTCGCTCTGTCATCGTCGTTGGTCCGCACCTCAAGATGCACCAATGTGGTTTGCCCAAGACTATGGCCCTGGAGCTGTACCGCCCGTTCGTGATCCAACGACTCGTGGAATACAATTACGCCACCAACGTCAAGGCAGCGAAGCGTCTCATCGAGCGGCAGCGCCCTGAAGTGTGGGAAGTCTTGGAAGAGGTCATTGGGGACCGCCCCGTTCTGCTCAACCGCGCCCCAACGCTGCACCGGTTGGGGATTCAAGCTTTTGAACCAACCCTCATTGAAGGGAAAGCCATTCAGCTTCACCCGCTGGTCTGCGCGGCATTCAATGCCGACTTCGACGGCGACCAAATGGCGGTCCATATCCCGTTGTCTCGCAAGGCAGTGGAAGAAGCCCGTAAACTGATGCTGGCCTCCCGCAACATCCTTAAACCGGCAGATGGGCAACCCATCATTGGGCCATCCAAAGATATGTGCATGGGCATCTATTACATGACCATGGACGGAGAACCGAGCGCTGCGCCTCCCCGCGCCTTTGCCGATCTCGACGAGGTCGAGATGGCCTTTGCCCTGGGACAGGTGGGCCTCCACACCCCGGTGCTGGTCGCACAAGTCTACGAAAAGCGCACTGCGCCAAAAGAACCGGTGCTGACCACCGTAGGGCGCGCGCTCTTCAACCGTATTGTGCCGGATCCCATGCGCTTCATCAACAATCCCTTGAACAAAGGGGACCTCAACGCCGAGATAGGTCGCTGCTACCGTCTGCTGGGCGCCGAACCCACGGTGAAGTTCGCCGACGATATCAAATCAATTGGTTTCAAATACGCCACACTCTCCGGTGTAACGATCTCGGTCTACGATCTCACTGTCCCGGAAGCCAAGGACGAGATCATGAGCGACGCCACACAGCAAGTGACGGAGATCGAGCGACAATACCGCCGCGGGCTATTAACCGAGGAGGAACAGTACAATCGCACGATCGAAATCTGGTCACGCGCCCGTGAACAAGTCTCGAAAGCAGTCGCCGACAATCTCGACCCGTATGGGCCTGTCGCGGTGATGGCCAAGTCAGGAGCCTCCAAAGGCGGATTTGGGCCTATCGCGCAGCTTTCCGGCATGCGTGGTCTGATGGCAGATCCCTCTGGACGCATTATCGCGCACCCAATCCGCTCGAACCTGCGTGAGGGTCTGACGGCCCTGGAGTACTTCATCTCTACCCACGGTTCCCGCAAGGGTCTGGCCGATACCGCCCTGCGTACCGCAGATGCCGGTTACCTCACCCGCAGATTGGTGGATACCGCGCAAGATGTGATCATCAATGCCATCGACTGCAAAACACGCCGGGGACTCTGGATCCGCCGGGAAGAAGACATCGCCGGTCAGAAGATGCGCGAGCGCATCATTGGCCGGTGCGCTGCTGCGCCGGTGGTTCATCCAGAAACCGGTGAAATCCTGCTCAGCCGCAACGAAGCGATTGACGAGGACATTGCAGACATCCTCGACGAAGTTGGCATCAACGAAGTGATGGTACGTTCGCCGATGACCTGCGAGATGGAATACGGTATCTGCGCCAGATGCTATGGCCGCGACCTGGGACGCGGCGACCTGGTAGGGGTCGGCACTGCCGTGGGTATCATCGCCGCGCAATCCATTGGAGAGCCAGGCACCCAGCTTACCCTGCGAACCTTCCACACCGGAGGAACAGCCTCCTCAGGAGGCGATATCACCAGTGGCCTTCCACGCGTCGAGGAATTGTTGGAAGCGCGCAAGAAGCCCAGAGGTGAAGCAGAAATCTCCGACATCGGCGGCATCGTGCACATTGTGCGCGAGGGAGACGCGGCCAAGATTGTGGTCATTGACAGTCACATGAAACAAGCCGTGCACGAGATTCCAGAAGGTTGGGAGATTTTCGTCGAAGATGGCGACGAAGTCAAGTTGAACGATGTGCTGGCGCGCGACGAGACGCAAGAAGTCCGCGCCAAAGCGCGCGGGCGCATTACGCGTGAGGAGCAACGTGTCACGCTCCATTACGAGGTGCGCGACGAACGAGAATATGAAATGCTGCCGTCGGTGCGGCTTCTCGTCGCCGAAGGACAGAAAATCAACCCCGGTACGCAGCTCTGCGATGGCGTGCCGAACCCACACCGCATCCTCCAGGTCCAAGGACGGGATGCCGTGCAACGCTATCTACTCGCCGAAGTGCAACAAGTGTACCGCTCTCAGGGCGTGAATATCAGCGACAAGCACTTCGAGATCATCATTCGTAAGATGTTGAGCAAGGTCATGGTCACAGAGTCGGGCAGCAGCAATCTCCTACCCGGTGAGATGATCGAGCGGGTGAAGTTCGAACACCTCAACCGTGAAATCGTGGAACAGGATGGGCAGCCCGCGCGGGCGCGCCAGGTTTTGCTAGGAATCACCAAGGCCGCTCTCGCCACGGATTCCTTCCTGTCGGCAGCATCGTTCCAACACACCATCAAGGTACTGTCAAATGCAGCGGTCAACGGGGACGAGGATATGCTCTACGGACTCAAAGAAAACGTGATCATCGGCAAGCTTATCCCTGCAGGCACGGGCTACCGGGGCGACGTCGAAGGTTCTGATGGCCCAATCGAAGTATTCGAAGGGGTCAAGGTCGAAAAGGACCTGCCGAAGGGCACGCTGCTCAGCGAGGAAGAGGAAACCGATACCTTCTTGCTCTCTGACTTGCAACGACCCTATTAGAAACCAAACGTTCAGCGGAGTCATCACAAAGGGGCGACAGAGTGTCGCCCCTTTGTGCAACCTACCGGAGAATCCTGCGTATAAGTGTTGTAGGAGACAAGATGGAAGAAGATTGTATTCTCGCTGCACTTAATGGAGATCAGCAGGCCATCACGGAATTAGTGCAAACCTACCAGAGGTCTGTATTCGGCCTGTGTTACCGTATGTTGGGGAATTCCACCGACGCAGAAGAGGCGGCCCAGGATGCCCTAGTGAAAGCCATCATGAACCTGCAAACCTTTGAAGTGGGACGGCCTTTCAAACCCTGGGTGCTGCGTATCGCCGCCAACCTGTGCACGGACCGGTTGCGACGACGCAAACCGGTCGTCTCGCTGGATGCGATGGGAGATGATGGCGCCTGGGAATGGCAGGCTGGCGCCGATATCAGTCCTGAGGCACACATGGAGCACCGGGAACGCAATCAGCAGATCCGCGATTTGCTGGATACCCTGGGCCCCCTGGATCGCTCTATCGTAACCATGTTTTACTGGCAGGACCTATCTTATGAAGAGATCGCACAAGCAACGGACCTGACCCTATCGGCCGTCAAGTCGCGACTCTTCCGGGCACGTCGGGCAATGGCAGAGAATCTCCGGCAACAACAAGAACATACTGTGGGAATGGAAGTCAAGGAGGTAACGTATGTGGGACGTGCATAGCGATGAATGGTGGATGCATGCACTGGAGGGAACCCTTACAGGGGAAGAACAACGCGTATGGGAGTTGCACCTCTGTGAGTGTACCGCCTGTCGTGAAGAGTGGGCCGCACTGGCACAACTGGATCTGGTGCTCAATGCCGCACCTGAGCCGCCCCTGCCTGTCAATTTCGCGCAGAACACCATCGCGAAGGTTCTGCACGCCCAACGTCGTCGCCGCGTATGGACCATTTTCGGCAGCATCGCGACGCTCTTCCTGGCAGCGGTCATCTTGCTGGTGGCTTTTGGACCGGCGCTTCCGGAGATTAGCCGGGCAGCGGCAGCGATCAACGTCTCACGCGACGTTCTGTTTCAGGCGCTGATGCGTATAGCCGTCCAGGTGATCGCAGCCGGCAAGATGTTTACACCTGTGGCCCTGGGGGTTGCCGCAGCATGCTTCTTCTTTCTGATGCCAAATGGGGTTCTAGCGACCCTGGCAATCGTGATGATGCGGAAGAAACAAGCAGCACAATACATCGAGGTACAGAGCTAGCCTTTCATGCAAACGGCAAGATCGCACCTTAACAAAGTTATGATCATCACAGGCGCGAGCGGAGGCATCGGGGCCGTCACCGCCCGGCTATTTGCCAAACGCGGGTGGACCGTGGTGCTGGCGGCGCGCTCCGAGGACAAGCTGGCCGCCATCGTCAAGGAGATCTCCGCTCTGGGCGGAACTGCTCATAGCGTAGTCGCCGATGTTACCGTGCAGGAAGACCTGCACAACCTGGTACGGCAAACTGTCGCACGTTTCGGGCGCATCGATGTTCTCGTCAACAATGCGGGCGCCGGTATTTCGGGCACACTGGAATCCATCAACGTGGATCAGTTGGCTTACATCTTTGCCCTGAACGTTGTAGCTCCAGTGGCGGCCTTACAAGCCGTCGTTCCGACGATGAAGGCCCAACGCAGCGGGATCATCGTCAACGTATCCTCCTTGATCGAGGATATGGCAGTTCCCTACATGTCAGGATATGGGGCCAGCAAGGCCGCATTGGGGTACTTATCGGACGCAGCAGCGATCGAATTGGCAAGCTACAATATCTCGGTAGTTAAGGTGCTACCCGGGATGACGAAGACCGAATTCGGCGGGAATCTCATCCAGGCGGGAACCGCTACCAGTCTTGAAGAGTTGTTCGAAAAAGCCGGAGTGTTGAATAGCGTCACGCCAGATACCGTCGCAGAGACCATCTGGCAAGCCGTACAGACGCCAAGACGGAAAGTCTATGTCACCCTAACCGACAAGTTCGTAGGAAATAGCACCCGTCTGGCGCCAGGAGTGACTAACCTGCTACTCAAAGCCGCCATCCAACGGTATGCTCCGATAGAGGGGCAGGGGATGGCCAAATCGGTGCGGCAAGACTTGAATACGGCGGCGTTGGCAACGGTCGGCGTCGCCATGGCGCTTGTGATCGGCGTTATCGCTTGGCGTGAGAAGTGGCATCAAAAAAACAGACGTAGGGGCTAACGCCTGTTTTCGAACCACTTTTAGCATTGAATTCGCGAGATGGTAAACATAGTGATTTGGAGGTAGGTATGTTGAAACGAGGTAGTTACGCGCTTTTACTGGCTGTGCTGCTGGCAATCCTGGCGTTGCCGGTTCTGGCAGCGCAAGGCGGAACCGGCGGGGTCCATTTCGGCCCCTACACCCTGGCGGCTGAAGACAGTGTCACCGGCGACCTCGTGGTCTTCGGGCCGGTGACGTTGAACCGGTATTCCGAATTGGACGGCGATCTGGCAGCGTTCGGAGAGGTCACAATCAAGGAAGGCGCCACGATAACTGGGGACCTGGTGGTCTTTGGAGCTTCCGACATCGACGGCAACGTAGAAGGCAACGTCTTTGCGGCAGGGGCGATCCACTTACGAGATGACGCTTACGTGGAAGGCGACGTCGCCGCCGTGGGACAAGTGGCGCGGGATGAGGGCGCCGTAGTCAAAGGGACTATCGAGCCTATGGAGAATATGGAGTCCCTGGAGTGGGAATTCCCCTTTGTGGGACCGGTGGTGGTCAATCCCGGCGCACGCGATTTCCCAGTGGTCATCGAACCAGGCCGGCCCATGTGGATGAATGTGTTTTGGAAGATGGTGCAGGGTTTCACGACGATCATCGTGATGTCGCTTTTTGCGGCGCTCATCGCCGGTATTTGGCCGCAACACGTGAACCGTGTGGAGCAGACCATCGTCGATGCGCCGGCGCCATCCTTTGGCGTAGGCTTGCTCGCCCTGGTGATTGCGGGGATTGTGATTGCAGTTCTTGCCATCACGATCTGCCTCAGCCCCTTCGCCCTGATCGGCGCTATCATCGCGGGGCTCGGATTGGCGTTGGGGTGGGTTGCGTTGGGGTCTCTGTTGGGAGCACGTCTTCTTCAGAGCCTATTCAAGACGAATACCTTCACGCCTGCCGGCGCCGCAGTTTTCGGCACCGCGCTATTGACAACCCTAGCTGTGCTGATCAATCTCACTGCCGATTGTCTATTCACGATATTGATCATCCCGCTGTTTGCAGTGGTTGGGGGGGCTGTCGTACTGACCCGATTCGGAACCATGCCCTATCTGGCAACCGGTGCAAGCACCCGGCGATCTGTCGCACCCCAAGCGGGTTCTGACCAGACCCCCAAAGTACCCGAGTCGCTGTTGGCGCCACAACCGGCAACCGGCGAACCGGCGTCAGCAGAAGGAATCGTAGACGAGATCGCCGGCGAGGATGCCTCAGATCCACCCGGCGCCCCTGAAGAACTCTAAGAGTGTTGTACCCAACGAACGCCGGAGGCGCTGGCACCTCCGGCGTTTGGTTTCCCTCCCCAGATGAGAGAGCGCTGTATGCCGCTCACCGCAGCCCAGGTTTAGCTACCATTCTAAATTGCGCAAGCTGTGATATACTAGCTGTAGGGTTGGTTCTGGATGTATACGAGCATCATAAACCGGCTATGCTATACTAACGCAAACATCTTGCGACGGATGAGAGTGCTCTGCAGCGAACCCCGGTCCGTGTAGCGGATTCGCCATTCACAGATTCACCATTCGCCATTTCCAAAGGAGTCAACCATGCAGTTCGATCCCACCGAACATCCTCACCGCCGTTTCAATCCGTTGACCGGTGAATGGATTCTCATCTCGCCGCATCGCACCAAACGTCCTTGGAAAGGCAAAGTAGAGAAACCCCCGGCAGACACACGCCCACAGTACGATCCCACGTGTTACTTGTGCCCTGGAAACACGCGGGCGGGCGGTATCCGCAATCCCGCGTACGATAGCACCTTCGTGTTCACTAATGACTTCGCAGCATTGTTACCGGACACCCCGGCTGCCCGCATCTCCCCCCACCCGCTCTTACGAGCCGAGACCGAGCGCGGCGCCTGTCGCGTGATCTGCTTCTCCTCGCGCCACGATTTGACCCTGGCCGAGATGGCGCTGGCGGACATCCGCAAAGTCGTCGAGGTATGGGCAGACCAGACCACAGCACTCGGCGTCCAGTACCGTTGGGTGCAGGTTTTCGAAAACAAGGGCGCGTTGATGGGATGTTCCAACCCGCATCCTCATGGCCAGATCTGGGCCGGCGACGCGCTGCCCAATGAACCGGCAAAGGAAG
This sequence comes from Anaerolineae bacterium, assembly GCA_016926915.1. Taxonomy (GTDB): domain Bacteria; phylum Chloroflexota; class Anaerolineae; order B4-G1; family SLSP01; genus JAFGNR01. Next base: position 1,654 of record JAFGNR010000349.1, on the reverse strand, counting down.
AAAGCCGCCAGCGGGCCTATTTCGAAGCACATGGCGTCCCCTTGCTGGTGGACTACACAACCCTGGAAGCGGCACAAAGCGAACGGATTATCGTGGAGAACGACCACTGGCTGGCCGTGGTCCCTTATTGGGCGATCTGGCCTTTCGAGACCTTGCTGCTGCCCAGGCGACACGTCCTGCGGTTCCCAGATTTGAACTCAGACGAACGCGACGCCCTGGCCAACGTCTTAAAGCGTTTGTTGGTCAAATATGACAACCTCTTCGAGACCTCTTTCGCCTATTCCATGGGATGGCATGGGGCGCCCTTCACTGGCGACGCCCAGGATCATTGGCAGCTGCACGCGCATTTCTATCCCCCATTGTTGAGATCAGCAACAGTCAAGAAATTCATGGTCGGATACGAGCTGTTGGCAGAGGCACAGCGTGACCTGACCGCAGAGCAGGCCGCAGCCAGGCTGCGGGCGCTGCCCGAAGTTCACTATAAGGAGGCATGATGTCCCTCTTGGATCGTGTAACCCAAGCCTTCACCGAACGTCTCGGGAGCACACCGGCCGTGGTCGTCCGTGCGCCAGGCAGGGTGAACCTCATCGGCGAGCACACTGACTATAACGATGGATTTGTGATGCCCATGGCAATCGATCGGGCTGTATGGATTGCCTTACGCCCACGGACCGATGCTCACGTGCACGTGCACTCGTTGGATTTCAACGACTCGCGGACCTTCCCACTAGACGCCTTGCAGCACGCCAACGCCGGCTGGATCGAATATCTGAAAGGCGTCGCCTGGGCCTTGCAAGAGGCAGGCTTCGCCTTGCAAGGCTGGGAAGGTGTGCTGTCCGGCGACGTACCCGCAGGTTCCGGGCTATCTTCTTCAGCGGCATTGGAGCTGGCAACCGCCCGCGCCTTTGCTACAGTCTCGAACCTGCCCTGGCATCCTGCCCGGATGGCAAAACTTGCCCAGCGGGCCGAAAACCAGTGGGTAGGCGTCAATTGCGGCATCATGGACCAGATGATTTCAGCTGCCGGGCAGGCGGGGCACGCCCTACTGATCGACTGCCGTTCGTTGGAGACCGTTGCAACGCCGTTGCCTGCGGGGACTGCCGTGGTGATTCTTGATACGGGCACGCGCCGAGGGCTGGTGGATTCAGCCTACAACGAGCGCCGCGCCCAATGTGAGACGGCGGCGCGCTTCTTTGGCGTGCCGGCGCTGCGCGATGTGGCCGTAGAGATGTTCGAAGCGCAGGCCGATGAACTGGACCCACTGGCGGCGCGGCGCGCGCGTCACGTCATTACCGAAAACGCCAGAACCCTGGAAGCAGCGGAGGTCATGCGCCAGGGCGACGCAGACGCCCTGGGACGCCTGATGAATGCCAGCCACACCAGCTTGCGAGACGACTTCGAGGTTTCCAGCGCTGCGCTCAACGCCATGGTTGCCTGCGCACAACAGGAACCGGGGTGTTTTGGAGCGCGGATGACGGGCGCCGGATTCGGCGGCTGTGCCGTAGCCCTGGTGAATGCCGCCGACGCAGAGACCTTCGCGAGCCGGGTTGCAACTGCATATGAAACCGCGACCGCCATCAAACCCAGCGTCTATGTCAGTGAGGCAACTGCCGGCGCCCAAGTCCTTTAGCATTCCCTCACGCACACAGCCCCC
>JAFGNR010000348.1 GCA_016926915.1 Anaerolineae bacterium | reverse complement strand
TCAGATGCCAGCAGCCTGATGATGCATCAGACAATACCCATCGAATTATAACCGACAACGGTATCGAGACAACCATTGCCCCCACACTCGCTGAGCGATTCGATTGCCAAATCTGGTGGATGAGACTACAATACACCCTGTATGCCGTTCGAAAACCTCGTGATCAGAAGCCAGCTGCTACCGCCGCAGGCTCCCAAGAACCTGCTGCGTCGTCCGCGCTTAGAAGCGCAGCTAGCAGCGATCTTGCACTATCCGGTCACGCTTGTTCAAGCGGGCACCGGATATGGCAAAAGCACAGCGCTCGCCGCCTTGGATGATCAAGTCCGCCCGCTCTTCTGGTATACGATCACGGAACCGGATCGCGATCCGCTGCTGTTCCTGGTCCATCTACTCTCGGCATTCAACCGCGATGGTATGCAATTGGGCACAGAAGCGCTCCGGAATCTCGCGGCATCCGGCAGCCGCGTCGCCATCCAGGCCTTGACGCCGCTTCTCAATACCCTCACGGGCGCCCTCACTACAGAGGCCGTGCTTGTACTCGATGACTACCACCTCGTGGATGATATCGCCGAGATCGGAGCGCTGGTCGAACGACTCATTGACTATCGCCCCCCACGGCTGCACATTGTCATTGCCACGCGGCGATCTCCTCCACTTTCCGGACTGGTACGTTGGCGGGTCAAAGATCAGTTGTTGACTCTGAGCAACGCAGACCTGGCATTCACCGCCGAAGAAATCCAAAGTTTGTTCCGAGAGACGTACCATGTGCCACTCTCGCCCCCACTGGCTGAGACGTTGACAGCGATCACGGAGGGTTGGGGAATTGCGCTCCAGATGATCCGGCAAAGCCTCTATACAGGCCATGCCAGTCTCGAATCCATCCTGGCCCGCCCATACGCCACACTCGAGGGCCTCTTCGACTACCTGGCACAAGATGTGCTCGCTCGACAACCAGGACACGTACAGGATTTTCTGCTGGCCACCTCGGTATTGCGCGAGATGGATCCACAGACGTGCAATACGCTACTCGGCATCGAAGATAGCGCCAAAATTCTCGAGCAACTCCACGCCAATGGCCTTTTCGTCGTCGCGGTGAATCCAAACGACTCACATTTGCCGCGTTACGGCCCTGTCAGGATTCCCCCTACTCCGGCGCCATCCGGCATAACAACAACCTTACAAGAGACGTCCATCTATCGCTACCACAGGCTGTTCCACGATTTCCTCCGTGAGCAGCTCGGCAAAACGCCCGAGCGGCCCGGACGACTGCATCGTCAAGCTGCGGATTATTATCTGTATAAAGGACGCCACGAGGACGCGGTCTTTCACTTGATGGAGGCCCAAGCCTTGACCGAAGCAGCGCGATGTCTCAAAGACCTGGGACGGAAGATGGTTCGGGCCGGACGGCTCGAAACCCTGGCTGGGTGGATTCACGCCCTCCCCCCGGATATTCTGGAAACCCATCCCTTTCTGCTAGTTTACCTGGGCGACATCGCCCGGCTGCATAGTCGCTTCGACGAAGCGTTAGGGTGGTACCGTCAGGCCGAGCAGCGTTTCCGTACACAAGGGGACCAAAGTGGAATTGGACGGGCTTTGCGGGGACAAGCTCGCGTCTATCTCGACACCGTCAATCCCAGCGAAGCCGAGCACCTCCTTCAAGCCGCCCTGCGCCTCTCCGATGGACAGGAAGACCGCGAGGCTCGCGCCCGACTGATGGAGCTCATGGCCGAGAATCGCCTGAATCTGGGAAGCCCTGAAGAATCCGAGAGCCTTCTCGCGCAAGCGCGAGAGCTGCGAGACGAGGGGCCGAGCGAAGCGGAGCTGCCGGTACGCGTGCTACTGCGCACCGGGCAGCTGGAACAGGCGCGGCGGGTTCTGGAAAAACGCGCCGTGATCGAAGAACAGATTCCCGTGTTACGTCCCAGAGCTCACCGCGAAACCCTGCTGCTCCTGGCCCTGATCCTGGCGCTACAAGGCGAGGCAGAGCAAGCCTACCATTACGCCGTCGAAGGCAGTAAACGCGGTCAGATGTTGCAAAGCCCCTTCATCACAGCGGTGGGATACATGCGGCAAGGACATGCCTGGCTGATTCGCGATACAGAAGTAGGGTACACAGAGGCAAATCTTTGCTACCAAGAAGCCATCCGGCTCAGTGACACACTCGCCGTGCCACGGCTCAAAGTCGAGGCATATTGGGGTCTCTGTCGCTCCCATGGATTTCGAGGCGCTATTCAGGAGGCGGAGAAGGCTGCAGAGCTGGGCCTCGCGATCGCCAAACCGGCCGGCGACGAATGGATTGCGGCCCTCATCCGTGCGTCGCTCGGTTCCAGCTACGTTCTCAATGCACAGCACGACGCCGCGGCGCACTGGCTCCAGCGCGCGTACGACGGCTTCCATAGTTGCGGCGACCCGTATGGAGAAGCCGTTTCCAGGCTGTGGCAATGCCTTCTGTGGTGGGAAACCGGTGAATCCATCCATCTGGAGCATGCCTTGAACGACTTATGTCAATTGGTTCGCGAGAATGGGTACGAATATCTGTTCACGCACAACACGCTTCAAGGTCCGACCGACATGCGCCGCGTGCTCCCGATACTGCTTCACGCGCGCACAGCGCCGAAACGGCGCGCCTACGCCGAACAGTTGCTCGCCCTCATGGGATTCCCGGACCTCGAGCTGCATCCTGGATACCAGCTGCGCGTCCGGACTTTGGGTCCCTTTCAACTGTGGCGTGGCGCCGAAGAAGTACTCCCCCAGGAATGGCGCCGGGAAAATGCACGCTCTTTGTTCCAGGTGTTAGTGACGTTCCGGGGACAAATGTTGGATCGCGATCAAATCGTCGAGATGCTGTGGCCGGGGCTGGATCCAGACACGGCATTGCGAGACTTCAAGGTAGCCCTAAGCACACTCTTCAAAGTCCTGGAACCGGAACGCAATCGCGGCGCACCCTCGGCCTACGTCACTCGTGATGGCACGCTTTATGGGTTGCGGCCCGGCGCAGACGTATGGGTTGATGCCGACAGCTTCGAGGCAGCAATAAACGCCGGGAATACCGCCCTGGAGCACGGTCTGGCTGCCGCCCAAGATGGTATCACGCACTATCGCCGGGCGCTGGCGCTCTATGCCGGCGACTATCTATCGGAATATCCCTACGACGATTGGTGCAGCGAAGAACGCGAGCGACTTTTGACGCAATTCTTGCGTATGGCAGACCGCCTGGCACAGATCTACGCCGAACGTGACGAATGGAAAGAAACCCTGGAGGTCTGCCAGGCCATTCTCGCTCAAGACGATTGCTGGGAACGCGCCTATCGCCTGATGATGATTGCGTACAACAGCCTGGGTAACCGCACCCAGGCGCTTCGCACCTACCGGCGATGTGTCGAGCGTTTGCAAGACGAATTGGGAATAGAACCAGCCCCGGAAACGACGGCGCTTTACACCGAGATCAGTCAATACCGCTCCACGTTCTGACCGCCCCACTATACCTACGCTTCCTTACCTGGGAAATCCTGTGATGGTAACCCCTGTGTAACTCCCTGGTAACTCTAGTTTGGTATCATAAGTGCATGATACTGGCAAGATTCGTCGCTGCCTGCCTGTATCACACTTACGATGCCTAACACCCAAATTGTCTCGTTTATTCTGCGATTCACACAGGAACACGGACCAGACGTCGAGGGCTCCGCGCAT
>JAFGNR010000347.1 GCA_016926915.1 Anaerolineae bacterium | reverse complement strand
GTCGGCCTCTTGCGCTTTCAATGTCTCATATCACGTAAATCGGGCTGGAGAAGATCCAGCCGACTTTCATGCCCCGGAAGCGCCGGTATACTTCCACCCGGTATATTCCAGCCTCTACTGACGTATAGCTCAGGCTTGTTCCCGAGCTCTTTTGAATGATGTTGCCATCTCGTAGTAGGCGAATCTCACCGGATGCTGGCGTTGTCACGTCCAGGGTGACGGCGCCTAGCCGCTTGAGTTCTTCCCCTACAGAGCTGCGAGCGGACCCGCTACGTGCAAAGAATCGGAATCCTCGGGTAGAATGGGGGAGATCATAGCCGGCCCAGGTTCGTCCGGCCGCGAGCGCTTCGTAGATCAACCGGCGATCTCGCGCAATTTCGCCGGTCAGCGGACCTTCGGTCAAAAGATGCGTATTGACACAGCGGAACAGGTATTGATACGGAAATATCTCTCGCCGGCTCCCGAGGATGTTGACCTGAGATGCATGCGCGTCGGAATTTCCCAAAACCGCGATCCTGGCGCCGCGACTGAGTAGTTCATCCCAAAGCCGAAGCGTGCGCCTGTATGGCCCTCGAATACCTAACGCCGGAAACAGTGAATAGATAAGACCCGGTAGGTGAGACCAGAGTAGACCTTTGAACTCCGACATGTAGTTCCACAACTCGATGCCGGTGATTCCCTCGACAGGCCAGTCGGTCCAGGGGATGGCAAACAGATCTCTCCGGATGCGGGCCGCTCTTTCGACAGGATGCGCAATGTAGCATATGCCATCACATTCTCGAGCTTTTCGGATCAGGGTTTCGCTGCCGCCAAAGGCATAGGGGGACAATTCCTGTTCTGCCCCATAAACGAGCAGGTGGTTGCGCATAGGTTGTTGGCGAACGTTGTGCAGTTCCTCTCCGACCAGGAGCAAAGTGCGGCCATAATAGCTCTCGATGTCGCCGACATGCACATTGTGATCAGTAACAATGATGAAGTTGAGACCGGCTGCGGCCGCGGCCTCAGCGATTTCAGCATGTGTGCCGGCGCCGTCCGAAAAGACGCTGTGAACGTGGAGGTTTCCCACATATTCCCGGTAGATTTCCATCACGTCTATCTTAATGGTAACAGGGGATTTGTCAACTTCTCGCCGTCTTTGCTAGGGGTTTTGCGTTTTTATGTAATCCGTGGTACATTAAAGTGAACCTGTACTGGGGGGCGCATGTCGTACCTGGCGGTTGATATAGGTGGAACTCAGATTCGCGTTGCACATTTTACCGGCTTCGGTGAAATGCAGCACCGGATATCCGTGAAAACGGAAGCTCACTTAGGTCTTTCGGCTGTTCTCGCTCGGATCGAGAGCGCGATTCGTACTGTATGGAGCAAAAGTGGGTCTCCTGCAGCGATGGGGGTGGGGGTTCCCGGCCTCATCGCATACGAGTCTGGAGTTGTGCGCTTTGCCGTCAATCTTCCCGGTTGGCTGAATGTACCTCTTCGTGATCACTTGACGGAGATATTCCGGGTTCCTGTTTTTGTGGCGAATGACGCTGCCGCGGCCACGCTTGGAGAGTATCGTTTTGGTGCAGGGCGGGGAGCAACTCACATGGTACTGCTCACGGTTGGGACCGGGATTGGCGGCGGCATCATCCTCGACGGGCAGCTGGTGACTGGGGGGCAGGGCATGGCGGGCGAGGTCGGTCACATGTCGGTGGCGCGTGAGGGGCCTCGTTGCGCGTGCGGGAATGTGGGGTGTCTGGAGATGGCAGCTTCAGGCACTGCAATTGCCAAAGCTGCACAGGCCCGCTTGCGCGCGGGGGGCGCCTCGTTGCTGGCAACGCGGTTTGCGGGTGTGTGGGAACGTATCGCAGCCGCGGATGTCAGTGACGCGGCAAGTAGCGGAGATGTTCTGGCCCGCGAAATTCTGGCAGATGCCGGCGTGGCTTTGGCCATTGGCATCATCAACTTGATGGTTCTGCTTAATCCCGAGATTATTGTGTTGGGAGGTAGTGTAATGCAGGCCGGGGACTGGCTGTGGGAGCCATTGCTTGCTACAGTCGCCGATCGCGCGCCGCTGCCCTATCGTGCCGCCACGCGGATTGTCCGGGCTTCTCTGGGGGATGACGCGGGTCTTTACGGGGCTTTGTCGCTGGCGCTTCCTGACCGTTGATGCGTTTGTGTGGCGCCGGTGGGCGAGAGGTTTGGGCCTGGTTCTGTGTTTTCTGTCAGGTTTATGCATTATGGGGCAGGGGATGGTAAGGGGCGCCGGGTCCCATTGCGCTTTCGCGATTGTGCAGATTGACGGCTTGCCGCGTGCTGTATTGGAATCTGCCATCAGGCGTGGCATTATGCCGCACCTGGCACGTCTGCTGCGGCTGCGACGCTACCGGCTTACCGGATGGCGATGTGGTTTGCCTTCGACTACAACCGCTTTTCAGGCCGGTTTTTTCTACGGTACTCGTGATATCCCCGGATTCCGCTGGTATGACAAAATCCGTGGTGAAGTGGTAACGTCCCATCGCCCTGACCAGATGCGCGATCTGCAAGCAGAATTGGAAAGTCACGCACCTGGATTACTTCAGGGCGGCGTTACGCACACGAGTCTGCTCAGCGGCGGCGCGGACCATGTGGTCTTCACACTATCCAAGGTCCTCGATGTGCAGTTGCAGACCTATCTTCAGGATACCGGTCTCCTGTTGTCCTTCTTATTCCATCCCCTCCGTGTTGCTAGGTTGCTGTGGTACACAGGCGTGGGCTTCCTACAACGGCTGCGCCCCGGCGCAGTTCCTCGTCGTTTCCGGCCTCTTCCCCTCACACGTCTCTTTGTCGAAGCCTGGGTGGATGCGATGTTTACCGAGTTCATGACGTTTGGGGTTCTCGTCGATCTTCACCGAGAGACGCCTCGTCTATATGCGAACTTCACGGGATACGATGAGGCCGCCCACCGCTATGGGCTCCTCTCAGATGAGGCGTTCTGGGCGCTGCGCTGGATCGATTCCCGCGTTGCGGAGATCGAACGTGCCTGTAGCACGCAATCTGAGGGCTGCCGGCACTTCTATTTGCTTTCGGACCACGGGATGGCTGTATCGCATCCTTTCCGCTCTCGTTTCGCGAAATCTCTTGAAGAAGTCATCTCGCAATCTGTGAGCACCGGCGTCTCGGTCGGGCCATTGCCTCTTGCGGAGGCGGTCATGCGTTATCAGCGGGTGCAATATCTGGATTCCGAGCTGCTACGTGTGCAGCAGGCGCTTCCTGTGTGGTGTCAACGGTTGTTGGAACGGACTCGCCGCCCCTTGTTAGCTTATCTTCGCTCCGAGGAGCCTTCGTATGACTGGGATAAAGGTCACGACATTGTTGTGCAGTTTTCCGGGCCTTTGGCGCACATCTATTTCCTGGTGTCGTCGCGCCCGATGGACTTGCCGGAAGTGATCTTTCTTTTCCCTCGACTCGCGCAACGTCTGGTAGCACACGCCGGCGTCGAAGTCGTCGTGGGGCGTGACGGGGATTGCCTGGTGATATTGGGACGTGGGGGCGGCGTCTTGACCTGTATGGGCGATTCCGAGTCGTTGGACGGTCCCGATCCGCTGGTGCGGTTTCCCGACCGCCGCTACGTCATTCATGAATTATCCCATCTCCTGTCGTTGCGGCAGTCCGGTGACCTGGTGGTTCTGGGGCGAATTGAGGCCGGGGGGGCGGTCATTACGTTCGAAGATCAATATGCGACACACGGCGGTATCGGCGGTGGGCAGCTGGAGGCGTTTCTGGTGTACCCTGCCGATCTGGAACAGCCTCCATTAGGGATCAACTCGCCGGAAGCATTGCATCACTGGTTTGCGGAGCGCTATCAGATGCGCAGGGATGGGATCCCGGGATAGGGGCGTTCGATCCCGCGGCCGAACGATCTTGTGATAATAGGTCAATACTTGCGAATTTCCTCTTTGGATAAGAGTTCCCAATCGCAAGCGACTTGCGTGGGTGCTGCCTTGCGCACCAGGAGTACGGCTTGCCCTTCCAGCAGTATGGGGCGGGGCCAGGGTTCGACGTTGACGCGGGCCTCCCCAGGGATTGCCGAGCCTTCTACTGTGCGGATGTGCTCGATCCCGGTGGTTTTCAATAGCCATCCTGCCGTTTGAATGCCTTGCAACTCTCGCAAGCCCAGGGCCCAGATAAACCGCCCATCGTTCCCTGACGCCCGTAAGCCTACGGCTGCCAGGGCGCCAATGACGCCGCCGTGATCGCCCGTGATACCTTCCAGCCATAGTCCTTCTCGACGCGCCAGTAGATGAGCGGTCTCGTGTTTTACCAGATCTGCTTTGGCCCGCGCGCCGAAGGCCCTGACCGGGCCGTTTATTTGTGTTGCCTTGCCGATGCACAAACCGGCATCCGACCCAGGGGCGCTCTCCTGTGCAAGAAATGTACTGCAGAAAGCCGCGAGTTGTGCGATTGTGTGGTCCGCGACATCAAGCGTGAGACAGGCGGCGCTATTGTGAGTGGTGTAAGGAATGCGTGGATCGACCAACAGTTGGTGCCGGGTAATGTGTCGCAGGGCGCCCAATCCGGCCTCTTGAAGCGCCTGGCCCAGGGTGCGGGCCCGGAATCCGGTTCCCCTGCTTTCGTGATTATCTGTGTCGTCGATGCCGATGAATACTTGCCGGGATTCCACGTGAGTCGTCTGTGGGTCTTGAGGTTTCATAACGGCGTCCTCACCATGCCCAGATGGCCCAAAGGCCGATCATCAGGGCCCCAATGCCAAAACGCACGACGAACGCCCAACCCCACCCAAAGATCATCTGCTTGGTGATTTCCCAGGCTTCTTGCTGGTCTTTTGTGTAGCCATATTCGGCGAGAAAGAGCGCCAGTATCGAGGCGCCGATGCCCCCAATAGGTGTCAGGATGAAACTGGCCACAAAGCCTACGCTCAGAGAAAGGGTGATAGAAAGCCAATGAGCGCCGCGCTCCCGGGCTTTCACTCCCATCAACAGATTGTCGGAAATCCATCCTACAATGGCTAGCACCGTCATGATAGCCAGAATCCACCAGCCCAGGCTCGTGAAGCCGAAAATCACCCCGTGGATAATGGCGATTCCCCATATCACCGTGATTCCTGGAAAAACGGGCACAATCAGGCCGAAAAGGCCGATTAGCATGATGCCCAGTTCGATGAACTTGATGAAGGTTTCGCCCCAGTGTTGCATGGTTGCTCCGTGCGGTCTTAAAATCTGAGGGATATTATACCAAAATTCGCCGGTTTTGCGCTCTCCGTTACCGGCGTGGGGCATGCATGCCGCTAATGCGCTGCGTCAAACGGCGCAGCACGTCGTGCTGCGCCGTCGCGATGGGAGAAAGGAGTGTTCCGTAACTGTCACCCTCCGGCAATGAGGTGAATGACGCGGACGTCGGCCTCGTCAGGAACTGTCGTTTGCTCGTAAGCGTCGTGTTTGACGAGGTCGCCGTTGATGGTCACGATGATATGCGGGTAAGAATACTTGAGCGCATCCAGGAGGGCCTGGACGGTCATGCCGGCATACCATGTTACTTGCTGGCGTTTGTTGATTGTAATCATCTTGGCATTTTGGAGGGCCTATAGATGTCGTTTGACAACCTCCACGACCTCGGGATAGTCGATTCCTAGCGCCTGCAGTTTCTCCGGCGTCGGCACGCCATTGTTGGTCCAGCCCCGGCGCTTGTACACAGCATCGATCAATCCCTCGTAGCGGTCCTCGCGATATTGACGGTGCGCCGCCATTTTCTCCGCTACGGTCATGGCGGCGGGATCGAGATTTAGCCATTCGCGGAGCTGTTGATCGTAGCGTTCTTCCCGCGAGTGGTATTCTTCCTCGATCACCGGGCCGGCGGAGCGGTAAGGAATCGCATCGTGGTCGCGCAGTCCGTGACCTAACCGAATGTTGAAAACACGTTGTAGATTGTAAACGCGCTCCGACTGCGTGATGATATCGTCATACGTGATCTCTTGCCCGGTTACGCCTATGAAAATCTGGCGATAATTCTCGACGTGGTGCATGATCTTCTGGGGTTCAGATGAGAGCTTGTTCTTCGGATCGACGACGTCGTTCCACGGCAGTTTGCAGAAACCACACAGCCCGAACCAGGTACGCCACATCGGGAAGTAATGCAACGCCTCTGCTTTGTCTTCGAAGGTGGGAAGTTCGTTGTTGACCTGATCCATGAAGATGAGCCAGGCTTCATCGTGTTGGGGACCTTTGTTGGTAAGCCCGTAGCCGCCCTGTTGGGCCAGGGATTCTTTGGTCAGATACTCTGAGTATTCCAGACCTTTGGCCTCCATACCAATGTCATTGACGAACTGCGGGTCGGCGCCGAAGTGTTCAATGAAATAGGTTTTCATCTTGCGGATACCCAGACCGAAGATCAGGCCAAATCCTTCGCCCCGGCCCATCTGGTGCAACACTTCCAACGCAGCCTCGGCGTTGCCGAAATTGAGTTCCAGCCCGCATGTCTTCTCAGGATCGAGAATGCCGGCCTCATAACATTCCATGGCGAACGCCATGCCGGTGCCGAAGGAAATAGTATCGATGCCGTAGGTATCGCAGTAGAAATTCATTTCCAGGATCGCCCAAGGCTCGAAAATGCCACAGTTGGAACCGACGCCCGCGATCGTTTCGTATTCAGGTCCGTCGACGATGACGCAGCTGCCTTTGTAGGGGCCGGTCCGCACCTTCCAATTGTCTACGGCATGTGCACACGCCACCGTACAGCCATACCAGCAGCCGTCCGGAAGCCCCTGCGTGTAGCGGGCTTCCCAGATGTCGCCGTTAATCTTGGGGGTTTCGGGGTGCGACCCAAACTTGTAGTTCATCACCGGCAACAGGTCATAATCATCCATGATCTGGACCAGGTAAGATGTGCCCCGGCTGCGCATGCGGTTCTGCACCGGATCCCACGTAGCGACCTCACGCTGCATGTCGGCGCCAACCCGCACGATGCGTTCAAGGTCGGCGGGATGGTTGAGGTTTCCTTTGACGGGGAATCCCTTGACGACCAGGGCTTTGATCTTTTTATGGCGGAAGACCGTGCCGATACCGCCGCGCCCGGCCTGCTTGTAGCGCAAGTCCTGGCGTTTGCGGTCGTAGAGGCTGAAGTTCAAACAGCCCATGAGTGTGTGCTCGGACCCTGTTCCCGCGGTCACGAAGGCGAGTTGTTGTTTGTCCTGCTCGTCATCGGCGAATTGCTCAAGCAACCAGTGTCCCAATACGTGGGTATCTGTGGGGCAATCCTCCGGGACTTCCCAGAGCTGAACCTGCCCCCCGGGGCCATTGATGTAGACGACAACGTCCCGCTCTGCTTTCCCTTGAACTTCGATGGCATCCCAACCGGCGAATTTCAGGTACGGGCCAAAGTGGCCGCCGGCATTGCTGTCGATCACCACGTCGGTGAGCGGCGAGATTGCGGCTGCGATCGATTTTCCGGATCCTGGATACTGCGTTGTTCCTCCACATGGCCCGGATGAGATGACGACCTCGTTTTCCGGATCGTTCCATTTCGTACCGTCTTTCACGCCATGCCAGAGCAGCCACAGATCGAAGCCCCGTCCTCCGATGAATTTCGTTTTCATATCTTCTGTGACGGGTTTGGCCGTGATGGTCCCACTTCCAACGTTCACGTAGAGTGTCTGGCCTGCATACCCGCGATCAATCGTCGGGACCTCATAGCCAAACGCGGCCAGCATTTTCAACGTCGATTTGCTCATTGTTCCTCCATGATGGCTGGCATCATGCACCAGCGCTCGTCTTGACAGGACCGGTGTCCTGGTGGTCCGGTGTGCTATTCATGCGCCACGCCGGTGATTTGTCTACCGGCTTTTTCTTTCCCACAAATCGGTAGATACATTGTCTGTTTCGATGATTTCCAGTGCTTGAGTGGGACAAGCCTTCACACACTGACCACATGCAATGCATTTGAACACCAGGGTCTGTGCTGTATCGAAATACATCACGCCGTAAGGGCAGAATCCCACGCACGAAAGGCAGCCCACGCACAGTTGCTTTCTCACGCGTACGATGCCCTGCTTGTCTTGGAACAGGGCATTGGTCGGGCAGACGTCGATGCACTGGCCACACTGGATGCAGAACTGTGCGCCGAACCCGGCTTCTTTGGGTTGAATGCGGATACTGGACTTCGCTACGTCTGTGACCTTGAACCAGGTTTCTGCACAGGTAACCTCACAGGCTCGCGTGCCATCACAGCGTTGCGGGTTGAACGTCAAAACTTTCACGAGTGTCTCCTTCCACGAAACAGAAAACCGGCTAGGGTAAGTTTAGAAAACCGCCAGCCAGCTCGAAAGGCTGCAACTACTGCGCCGTTTTGATTATCACAGCGCCTGGATATACTATAGGCGATCATGGGAAATCTGGCAATACAAGAACGTCATCAGAAACCGCGAGGGATTTCACTCGAACGGCTGGCGCTTTTCGGCATCCTCTTCCTGGGTTTCGCTGTGCGTGTCTGGCTTCTGGATGCGCAGGGGATGTGGCGCGACGAGGTCGATGCGCTGAATTTCGCTATGGCCCCCTTATCTGAGATGATTGCAAATTTTACACGTGCCGGGTGGAATGGTCCCCTCTATTTCCTTCTCTTGCGCGGGTGGGCGGCTCTCACCGGCGCGACGGCTTTTGCGCTGCGCTTCTTCTCCGTATTGATGGGATTGCTCGAACTGGCGGTGCTCTTCGATCTCACCCGGCGTCGCATTGGGCCGGCTGCCGCTGTCTTCACGTTGGGAGTCGCGGCGTGCTCGCCGTATCTGGTGTGGTATGCGGCTGAAGTCAAGATGTATACGTGGGTTCCGTTTCTCGCTGTTCTGGCGCTGGGTGCACTGGACCGCGCGTGCGAGCATCCACAGGGGTACCTTTGGGCGACGGTTCTCGTGGCCACTACACTGGCCATCTACAGTCATATACTGGCGGCTTTGCTGATCCCGGTCGAGATCGCCTGGTTCATCTTGTACCCCCGGCGGGCGTCTCGCGCGTGGCGGGGCGCGCTTGTAACGCTCGTGCTGCTCACCTTGCCCTATCTGCCTCTGTTGGCCTGGCAATTCCCATTGGTACTGCAAGACCGTGGGACCACCGGTTTTCCGGAGTACACACTTTTTCAGATGCTCTCGGCGTTGTTGGTTGGGTGGAGTGTGGGGCCGTTGGGGTGGGGGATGACACCGGGACTCTGGATTTTCGGCGGACTGGCCCTTCTCGGCGGCGTGGCACTTGGCCTATCAGGTAAAGGTCGTGTGGCGGCGACGCTGGCAGGGTGGTTGCTTGTTCCGCTGTTACTCATCTGGGCGATATCCCAACGGGGGCCCATCTTCACGGATCGTTACCTGATCTGGACTACGCCTGCGTTCTACATGGCCATAGGGGCTGCTCTGGCCTGGATAGGACAACGCGGCAAAATCTGGGTGTGGGGCGGCTTGCTCGCCCTCGTTGTGTTGGATGGCGGCAATCTGGTGATGCACGGCACGCAACCTTATAAGCCGCAGTTCCGAGAAGCAGCGGCTTATCTGCGCCTTCACCGGTTACCCAGCGAGTTGCTGTTGTTCCAGATTCCCTACAATCACCGGGTGATCGATTATTACCTTGATGCGCCTCTCGATCCCTGGTATGAGTGTCCTTACACCAATCATCGCGGGGCCGGAGGGGACTACCTGGTGGATGTCAGCGCGGTGGATGCCCAGCTGCGCGCCCACACGTCCGGTTACTCGCAGGTGTGGTTGGTTTACTCAGAGTTTACCCTCTGGGATGAAC
This sequence comes from Anaerolineae bacterium, assembly GCA_016926915.1. Classification (GTDB taxonomy): domain Bacteria; phylum Chloroflexota; class Anaerolineae; order B4-G1; family SLSP01; genus JAFGNR01. The sequence goes on along the minus strand of JAFGNR010000347.1, from coordinate 1,873 downwards.
GAGAGCTCGTGAAATCCTGGTTAGATGGCCACGGCGTCCTGACCGGCAGGGAAACATACCACGGGGTCACGCTCTACGCATATCGCTTGCCCGTGCCTTGAGCAACGCGCGCCATCATGGGGCAGGTGGGATATACTTCAACAAACGCCAATCCCATTTGGAGTGCAGGGATAGGCCGCCCGGCTCGTTGCTTGCGGTGCGAATGAAGTTATCCCACCTGCCGGATCAAGGAATGCAGAGCACCTGCCCGGGATAGATGAGATTCAGGTTGTAGATATGGTTGGCAGCGGCCAGGGTCCAGACGTTTACACCGTACCAGGCAGCGATACCGCTGAGGGTCTGCCCGTAGTACACGGTGTGATAGGCCCGGCATCCGGGCACAGGTGTTGGCGAAACGGGAAACTGCCGGACAGCGGTGGGGCCTGGCGGCGTCGGAACCCAGGGGGCTACAGGAATCGCCAGGGTGCGCCCTACCCACAAAACGTAAGGGTATGCGATGCCATTCTGGGCCGCGATAGCGTAGGGTTGCGTGGCATAGGCGCGCCCAATGGAATAGAGCGTCTCCCCGTAGCGCACTACGTGGTACCCTTGCACGGGCCAGCAGCATGAGGTCGCGTTGGCGGCCAGCGCGGTTCCCGGAAGCAAACTGCATAGCAGCAGCACCATGATGAGGATCGTCCAAACTCGTTTACGCATGATCAACCTCCTTTCCCGTAACTCTGCCTGGCGATGGAGGTGACAATGAGGGGCAGCAGAGACCACACCCTTATCATACACCAGAATTGGGGGGAATGGATTGCGAACCCATTACGGAAACGCGAAATTCATGACAATCTGCCCGATAAAGCTGTGCAGCAACGCGCGGAGGTGCTGGCGCCGGGATCAGGGAGGTATGATTCGTAATGGCTTGTCTTTTTCCGAAAGACAGGTAGAATTCGGGCACGAGTGAAGTTGGGAGAAATACGATGCCAATGACCTATGATGAACTACAGAAGCTTCTGCAAGAACAAGAAGCCAATCTTACCAGTCAACTATCGACCATCGGCAGCGAAGTCCGTGAGGATGGTGTCGGTTACAGCAATCACATGGCTGATGCCGGCAGCGAAGTGTTCGAACAAGCGCGCGATGTCGGCCTGCGACAACAGCTGCGCCGAACGCTTGAAGATGTCCAGCGTGCCTTGAGGAAATTCGACGACGGCACCTATGGCATTTGTGAATCCTGTGGCGGCATCATTGATGTGCCGCGCCTGGAGGCGCTGCCCTCGGCCCGTTACTGTGTAAGGTGCCAGACGCGTCTCGAAATCAAGCGATGAACTCCCTTGCTCGCAAAGGGCTGCTGTTGTGGGGCGTGGCTGCTGTTGTTGTATTGGCAGACCAGCTCTCAAAGTTGTGGGTTGTCAACAATCTTCCAGAGTACGTTTCAGTAGACATCATCCCCTGGCTGAGCCCTATTTTCTCCTTCACCCGGTTGTCGAATACGGGGGTCGCATTTGGCCTCTTCCCCCAGTTTGGCGGGTTTTTCACCGTACTTTCCCTCGTTGTGGTCGTGGCGATTGTGCTATTTTATCGCTCGTTGAGTAGTGGAGATTGGCTTACGCATCTGGCGTTGGGACTGCAAATCGGTGGTGCGCTAGGCAATCTCGTAGACCGGTTGGCGCGTGGGTTTGTCGTGATCGATTTCATTGATCTCAACTTCTGGCCGTTGCGCGACTGGCCGGTTTTCAATCTTGCGGATTCCTCTATCGTTGTCGGCGTAGGGCTGCTGCTGTTAGCCACGTGGCTTGAAGAGCGCCGCGCCGGCATGGACCCCTTGGAAATCGAGGAACATGAGCGAACGCCAACTACGGCAGGGTGACGTGCGGGCTGTCGTTTC
>JAFGNR010000346.1 GCA_016926915.1 Anaerolineae bacterium | reverse complement strand
CGCGCGACTTGACAATTCCACGCCTTAGGCTAAAATGCTTCCACGTTGCCGAGATAGCTCAGTTCGGTAGAGCAGTGGACTGAAAATCCATGTGTCCCCAGTTCAATTCTGGGTCTCGGCACACCGTACCGGGGCTGCATAAGCTTGCAAGGTACAGGCAAAAGGGATCGCGTGTTCCCAGAAGGGGATCGCGATCCCTTTTGCTGTGACTAAGGCCCCCGCATTACCGGCGCGCCTTCACTGCTATTGCATTCTCAGTGTTCTCCGTGTCTCTGTGGTGAAAAAGGTAACTCTTTCGGGGAAGCCAGTAACTTTATTTGAGAAAACCGTTTCGCTCCAGGTGAGCAATGATCTCCCGAGCGTTTTCCTCCGGCGTATGTCCGGCGGTTTCCAGATGAATTTCGGGGCTGATGGGGACTTCGTAGGGATCGTCGATGCCTGTAAATGCCTTGATTTCTCCCCGTCGCGCGCGTGCATACAGCCCTTTGACGTCGCGCTGTTCGCAGACTTCCAACGGTGTATCGACGAACACTTCGATGAAACGCCCATTGCCGTTGACCAGGCGGCGCGCCTCGCTGCGCGTCTTGCGGTAAGGGCTGATCGCGGCGCAGATGGCAACGCCGTGGTGCCGGACGATCTCGCCGGCAACGAAGGCAATCCGCAGGATATTTGTGTCCCGGTCCTCTTTACTGAAGCCCAGCCCCTTGGACAGATGCGTCCGCACGACGTCGCCATCGAGCACCGTGCTCTGGCGACCTCGCTCCAAGAGCAGCGTTGCCAGCACGTTGGCGACGGTTGATTTCCCAGCCCCGCTCAACCCTGTGAACCAGATACAGATACCCCGCTTGTGCGTGGGGGGATGGGCCTCCATGAGAATCTCTGCGGTTTCCCGGCGTGTGAACCACGAGGGCAACTGCACGCCCTTGGCCAGATACTCATCGCGGACTTGGGTGCCGGAAATCTGGTAGGTTCGCGTTCCTTCAGCGACGTTGGGGCGTTCTTCGTACCGGTCTTCGTCGGCCAGGTAGACGATCTCCTGGAAGATCACCGGTTCGATGCCAATCTCGCCGGCATAGGTCGCCAGCAGATTCTGGGCATCGTAGGGCCCGTAGAAAGGCTGCCCCTGGCTATTGCGACCTGGCCCGGCATGGTCGCGCCCGACGATGAAGTGCGTGGCGCCGTAGTTGCGGCGGATGATCGCGTGCCAGACCGCCTCACGGGGGCCGGCCAGCCGCATGGCCAAGGGGAGCAAACTCAATACCGTGGTGCGGGCATCGAAGTAGTTCTCCACCAGGGCTTTGTAGACCCGGACGCGGGTATAGTGATCGACGTCGCCGGGTTTGGTCAGACCGACCACGGGATGAATGAGCAGGCTACCCCCAATGCGCGCCATGGCGCGCTTGGTGAGTTCTTCGTGGATGCGGTGCATGGGATTCCGGGTTTGGAAGGCGACGACTTTGGCGTTGTCCAGTCGTTCCAGCCGTCTTCGTGTCTCGGCCGGTGTGTGGCGCAGGTCTGTGAAATCGTGACTTAGAGGAAGCGACAGCACTTTGAGCGCTCCGGAGATGCAGAGGTCGCCCCACTGTTCCATTTCCGCCACCAGGGGGTGGCGATGATCGGTCGTTCCCAGAACGTGGCGCGCTTCCTCAACAGGATCCCACCTGAACACTTCTTCGATCTGCATCACGGCAAGAATGTAATTGCGGGTATCTCGCAGCGTCAGCCATGCGGCGCGTGGGGGCAATTGATCCCGCGCAACAGTGAGCGTGATCGGGATCGGGAAAAGCGTGCCATCCGCCAGACGCATCTCGTCAAGCACGCGCTGGTAGTCGGCGCGTCCCATGAAGCGTTCCAGCGGCGAGAATCCCCCGGCAGCGAGCAACTCCAGATCATGGCGGGCTCGCTCTGATATCTGTATCGAGGGATAGTGATTTGCTTGTTCCAGAACCTCGGCGCGCGCTTCATCCGGGACAAACAGGTTGGTGAGCGTGCCTTTGTACGGCGAGATCAGTTTGGTGTGGGGCATAGGTGCTGGGTGAGTTTTCAATGCGCTATCCTTTCACGCGTTCAAGTATCCCAACTGTGAGGCAACCGGAGCGACCATAGCGACGATACGGGGGAGGAGCGCTTGCTGATCCTCCGTAAGCGGCGCCGCTTCTGGCGGTTTCAAGCGTTCACGGTAAGTGCGTGTGATGGCTATGGCATCATCGTCGGCCAAATCTACGAATTTCCAGATCTCTGTCAGGATGGACTCCGGATCGGAGACCAGGTCTTCGTACCGTAGCTGTAACGTCTGGGCGGCAAGGTCTGCATTGCCGGCGCTGCTTTCTAAAACGGCGCCTTGCAGGTCCTTCCACTGATTGGCGATGGCGAGCAGCGGGCTTTCTGCATCCAGCGCCAGGGTCTCGGTGTAAGAGCGGGTCTTGATGCGCATCGAGAGCAGGTCCATATGCAGGCGCTCTTGAAGAATGCGCCGGGTCTCCGGCGCTGCATAGAATTGCTTCTCCATCCGCCCGGCAGCGCGAATGTGGGAGAGAACGGTGTCGATCGGATGGCGCGAGATGGTGATGAAACGGGCATCCGGGAAGAGTTTGTGGAGGTATCCCATGCGGAGGCAATTGACCGGGTTCTTACTCAAAAACCGTGGGGCGCCGTGCACCCAAAGGTGACGCTTGATCACACTGCGCAGATAGCGCTCGAAACGGGGGTCATCGTACTCGGCGCCCACGGTCATGTCATCACAGCGCTCATTCCACAGCCCCTTCTGCATCTGGGACCAGATCCACTCACACTCGTAGGGTGAGTCGAACGTGTACGGAATGCGGGGATTGTGAATCGCATTGATTACATCGTGGTCGAGCACGCCGATTTTCCAGAGCATGCGGACGACGGTGTAACCGGTGACCGGCGCGCGATAGTAGACATTGCTCAAGTAAGAGAAGTGGCCCACGGCAGGATGTTCGGCAATGATCTTCTCCAGGATGGTCGTGCCGGAGCGGAAAGGTCCGATCAGGAAAATCGGCCGGTCGATGGTGAGCTTCCCATACCATGGCCACAAGAAGCCGCGTTCGAACAACGCCCCCAGGACATTGGTCAACTGGATCGGCCGGCTGGCTGCCAGGGAATAGCCATGTCCCACCCCTGCGAGGGGTTTTTCGCGCAATCTCAGCCAGTCTCGTTTCATTTTGTTCTCATGCCTCCCAGCTCTCGCCGGCGCGGCATGATGTCTGCTGCCGCGCCGGGGCCAGTATACCGCAAAGCCAGTTCGCGGCAACGGCAATAGGCCCTGAGTGCTGTCGGCCGGCAAGCCAAACGCGCCGCCCGTGGCCTTTCCTCGGGCGGCGCGTTTTCATTGGGTAAAGGTTACTGCACTAGTCTCAAGAAGATGCGTTCGTAAAGCTCGTCGAAGATGTCATCTAGCTGCTCCGGGCGCGGCGCGTGGCGGTGGATGCCGCCGGTCAGCTCCGCGACGGTCTCCATGATCTCGATATCGGCCGTACCGCCAATGGTGATGGTGTAGACCACAATGCCGTTGTTGCGGGCCTGCTGTGCATAGTAGACCGTGCAATCTTTGGCCCGGTCATAGGTCTGGTTGCCGGTATTGTTCGGATAGAAGTCTTCTGCATAGCAGGGATTGCCTCCCTTGTTACACCCCGTATCATCTCCCGAACCATATCCGGGGCGTGGGGGGCATTGGTTGGCCTCGCCGTCCGTCATCACGATCATGATGTGCGCGGCGCCGGGGCGCCCGTAATGCCCCGGTTTGTTGCTTAACACGTCGATGCCCCTGCGGATCCCATCCCCAATGTTGGTGGACCCGCCGGCATTGGTGTCATCCAGATCCTCGATCACCGTTTCCTCGATGGTCTCTGAGGAATGATACTCGTCCAGACGGTCGACGCATTCGGACGCGCCGGCGCCCAGACGTCTGAGACATTGCAGTTCCGACTCCACTGCCGCGGTGGTCGAGTAGGAGACGTACCCGATTTGATCGTATTTGGGATCCAGGCGGCGGACGAATTTCTTGGCGGCTTCCAGGGCGCCGCGGATCGGTTGTTCGTCGTCGAACAAGTCGTCCTTGTACCGTTCCTGCGGGTTAATAGGCGCGGTACAGGTGGGCCGGCGGGGATCGGCAGGACTGGGCGAGCCGCCAAACCGGGCGTCGCAGGGATCGCACGCGCCGCCGGTCCGGTTGTTGTCAACGTTGTTGCCCTTCAGGACGGTATTGACCAGGTCCTCATACTGGGACCGGGGATAGCGATCATTCTGGTCATAGTAGTTTCCATCGCCATCGCTATCCTCGAAGAAATAGGCCGGGTCGCGGTTGTCGGTGGTGATGATGATGCGATCTATGTCGAACGATACGGCGCCAGCCCAGATATTGAGAGTGTAGTCCGCGCTGCTGGACAGGGTCTGGCCGCAGGGTTGGTTGTTGGATTCCCCGCACCCCAGCCGGCGGAGGTCCCAGTTCCAGCGATCTGCGCCGTGATATTGGGGGCTGGTGTGATTAACGTATCCCTGGCCGATGGGGGCGCCGTCGAAGCCCCACATGATGTGTTTGTTGCCCTCTCCCCCTTGCCCGCGAATCCACACGTACCACACTCCGGTATTGGGCACTGTAAATCCGTAATCTACCCGGGGATTGGGGTAGGGGCCGTTCCAGGCCGTGACCTGGGCGCTGCGCCGGCACATCTGGCCATTCATCAGATCATCCCAGGTGCAGTGCACGCCGGTTCCTTGCTGGGAGTCATAGGACATGTAAGGTAGGTGGCTGATGTAAGCGCCGTACACATCGCGTCCCAGCGCGCCGGCATTGCCCATGTAGCTGGTGCGCGGTTGCCCTCCGTTGCGTCCCAGAGACCAGAAGGTAAGCCCCTGGGTGTACAGCTCTCGCTGGTAGGGATTGCTGATCGCACTATATTCCTCGGCTTCGATGACGATATACGTTCTGCCATCATAGGTGACCGGCGAGTTCCCTTCGCAGTGGTCGGCGACGCCGTTGAGATCTCCATCCCAGGGCAGCGGATACAAATCCCCATCCGGGTACTCCTTGCTGCTATTCGGCGCCCAACACCCGTAGCAGAGGGTATCGTACTCCATGGAGCCTGACTTGTCGTAGACCAGGGCGATGTCGAGCTGGTTGATGTTCTCCGCAATGGCGATGCCGGCCACCGGTACGTCGAAGAAACCGAACACCCGCATGAAGAAGACATTGACATTTTCCACGATTTCGACGCGGATGCGGTCCGCCGAGTTGTACGGATCGGTCCGTGTGAAGTCCCGGAAGTCATTGGTGTTGATGCGGATGATGCGCACGGCATCCTCTTCTGCCGCCCCCATGGCGACTTCATCCACGGCTCCGGTGTTGACCTCGATGCGCGTGTCCCCGAGGTTGGTACATTGATACACGCCGCTGGCATCGACGGTGAGCCCGCATCCGTAATCGTTTTCCTCGAGGAACTCCAGGGCGCGGATAACCGCCCCTTGCTCGAAAGGCAGCTCGCTGGCCGCCGCCAGCGCCGAAGCGTCGGCCGCTCGCCGCACCCGAATGCGTTCGACAAACGCAAGTCCCAGGTCGACCGCCAATCCCACAAGTCCGATCAGAACGAAGATGGCCAGGGCCACGATGATCAGGCTTTGGCCTTTTTGTCTGCCGTTTCTCAGGTTCTTCAGGTGTTTCATGTTGTCTTCATCCTTTCTGGGGGCGTGTCAGCGCGATACGCTCATCACACGCATGGATGAGTCGAAATAAAGGACCATAGGGTTAGGGAACTGCAGGAGATCGAGGAAGGGACCGAATAAGGGTTCGTGTGACAAAAAACTCTCGATCACCACAATGTCGTTCTGCAGCCGCTCGAAATCGGCGTCTGCCCTCAGGTCATTCACTTTGTCCGTGATGTCGCTGTGCATATCCGCGTAATCTGCCGGATTGATCCGGGTATCATCCGATGTGATAGGGCGTACCCCACCGCCCGGCAGCGACACGGTGCCGGTCACGATCGCCGGGTTGATGTGGACCTCTCCGGTGGGGGAAATGACGATTTGGGTGACGATGAGCCCAAAGTTGGGCTCTGCTCCGTGGGTGCGCAAGGCAAAGGCCGTCTCGCCATCGACTTCTGTGATACCCCCACTGGCGATGATCCGTTCTATGACGTCGTCCGTCTCGAACCGGCCTCGCGACGCCAGCCGCACGCCTTCGCGGTTGGCGGCGCCCATCAGGATGTAGTCGTAGAAAGCGTAGCCTGCCTCCGCCAATCCCAGTATGAGCAATAGCAAGAAAGGCAAGACGAGCACGAACTCGACCAATGCCTGTCCCTCTTTCCCTTTAGTTTTACCGTTCACCGTGTCTATCCTCCTCACTGTCCACCGGGGAGAGGATCGCCTGTATCAGCGCGCATTTCCCAGGCATTGAGAAGCGCCCCTCCCTCGTCGATCACCGCGATTTGCCACGTCAATAATCCCGTGTTCCGCATGGCAAGGTTCAGATACAGCGTCGGGTTCTGGGATTGCGTCCAGGAAAACTGGCCCCCGCTTTGCCACCAGCGGTTCATAAACCCGTCGCTGTCGACGACCCACAAGTCCTGGGCAATCTGCGTCTGGGGGTAAAGCGACGCCTGTTCTTGCAATACCCGGACGTCATTTCCCTCGACGAATACAATCGCCAGTTTTTTCTTGTCGGGTGAATAGACTTGAAAGGTCCACCCGCCTTCCGAGGGCTGTCGCTTCACGCTGTTCGAAGCTGCGATCAGCTGGTACTTCGCGTCCCATGTCGCCGCCCAGGTTTGCAGCGTTTCCAAGGCAGTTTTGGCCGAACGGGCGCCGCCTAAGTCGGGCATGGCTGGCGCCGAACCGGAGGCGCCTCCAGGGGCGCCGGCTTGTTCGGGGCGGATGAGATTCGCCGCCAGGACAATGCCTACCGTCAGGAATACAAAGATCAATCCTAGTAATCCAAGTTTCTGTTTCAAAATGCACCTGACCGCTACTTTCCTTCCTCGATGTCGCGGCTGACGAGGGGAAGATAGACCCGGACGTCATCTGGCGACGGCGTGGTCGTCACTGTGGGCGAGG
>JAFGNR010000345.1 GCA_016926915.1 Anaerolineae bacterium | reverse complement strand
CGGCTTTGCCGATCCAGGCGCTGCCCCAATAGGCGTCGCCGGGATGCGTGTCCAGGAGCATGTCGAACTCTGCCACAGCCAGGTTGTAGCTCCCCGCATTGAGATACGAGAGCCCTGCATAGTAATGGGGTTCGCCGGTGTGTTCGGGATCGGCGGCGATGTGACGATAAAAGGCCTGGACCGCCGGCCCGTAGGCGCCGGCATAGTAGTCGATTTTGCCCCGGAGCAGATCATCGACCGCGACGCTCGCCTCTACCAGCTGCACCAGGGCCTGGTAGCCTTGATCGAATGCCGGATAACTCAGCACGATCTCTTCGAAACGTCGTAAGGCTTCTGTCTCGTCGCCGAAAAGCCGCGCGGTTTCGGCGGCCTGGAATGCAATGCGCGCGCGATAGGCCGGAATCTGCGCGACGTTGAGGATGGCATCGTAAGCGCCCAAAGCCTCGTTGTAGTTCCCCAGTGCGCCAAACGTCAGGGCTATCTTTTCGCGGAGATAGACTTGCCGATCGAGTGCCGTGGTGAGGTCGAGCGCCTGTTGATACGCCGTTAAGGCCGGGCTGTAAACGCCGGTCGCGAAGTGCGCATCTCCCAACCACTCGTACGTGTAAGGCGCCAGGATTGCATCATCGGCGGCGACGGTTTCATAATAGGGTATGGATTGCGCCGGGTTTCCGGTTGCCAGTAACGTGTCGGCCAGGAACAGGCGGACGGCGGTTTCTTGGGGAAAGGTAGTTTCAGTCGTCGCAAGGCTTTCGAGCAGTTCGATCCCCCGGCTGTATTGTTCACTGGCGATAAGGGTTTTGCCCAGTCCGAATGCGGTGTGAAAGGCCTGTTCCTGGGAGATTGCAGAGAGCGGCATCAGCAGTCCATACAGCGATTCTGCGGTATCCCAATCGCCGACGGCGTAGGCTTGGTCGGCCCGTTCAAGCAGCACGTGCGGGGCGGGTGTCGGGGGCGCCGTCGGTGTTGGAGATGGGCTTGGTGTTGGCGTTTGGGTAGATGTGGGAGCAGGAGGAAGCGTGGCAGTCGCCGTCGCCCTGGTGAAGGGAGGTTCTGCGGGTGACAAGGGGGGCGGCGTTGGCAGATCGCAACTTACAAGCAGCGCCACGCTCAAGAGTAAACAGCACAGATATTTCGTTTTCATAGCGTCGATTATGCGGCAGACGCCGGACCTGTCAATGGATGGCGCCGCGTTGTATGTGATTTCATTGGATCAAGGTCCCAGGCGCAGATACCGGGTCTCACCTATATCGAGGTTCACTGAAGTAGCATAGACGAGAATGGGATCCGTTTTATCGTCCGGTGCGGTCAGGGCAATCCATCCCTCGTGGCGCCCACCTGGAAACAACCGCGCATCGAAATGGGGTTCCGGTTCCACGACCGCGGGTATAGCGTATGTCCGTCCGTCGCCCTTATACAGCCTCAGCCGGTATTCGGGGACGAATTGTGGTCCTTCCGCAATGCCGATGTAGCGGATTGCGATGAGAATCAATACATAGTCGACGCCTGCTGGGGGGGGGCGTTGAACTGGTTGGCTTCTATGATTGCCTGCCATGCCTTCTCCCCGCGTATTACGTCCAGCGCGGTGATTTCCCAATCTTTCGTCGTCACGGTGGTTCCCAGGGGGGCCGGCGCATTGAGATCGCTTCCCACAGCAGTTGGTTCGATATCCAGGAGCGCCAGGTCCACCAAAATCGCGGCGTTGTCCTCCAGCGCGATATAACGAGGGGCGCTTTCCATATTGCCCGTTTCTTCGACTATCACTATGAGATTACCTTCGCCCTCCTGGATGAGATAGGCTGCCCATCCCGCGCTGTGTTTTTGGGATCGGAAATCGAATTTGGCCCTGGGTTCGGGGACCACGGCGGCGAATGCCTGGTGTACGCGCAAGGCGGAGCCGGTGACGGTGCAGCTCAACCAACGAAACTCACTGTCTTTCCCTGTCCACCTCAGGTCGAGATCGACAAGCAGGTATTCCCAGCCCTCGGGCGGCGGTTGGTTGAACTGATTGGCCTCGTGGAGGAGCTCCCAGGCCGCTGCCCCTCGGATGAAACCGTTTACCTTGACGCGGGCATTTTCCGTGAACACCACCGTGTTTGCCGGATAAGGCTGCGCCCGGCTTTCCCCGAGTTGTTGGAGGGGCGCGCCGCCTTCATCGTGATTCCCTCCGATCAATTCGCCGCCTGGAAGACCGCTGCATGCCAGCGTGAGAAGTAACAGGGTAATCCAAAGCCAGCGCGTTTTCAAGGTGTGCATAGGCTTTCCCCTTTTGTTGCCGGTGTTGTGCGATCCCAAACCATTAAGTATTCAGCACTTTCCGTCTGTGTGGCAGGGATCAGTTTTAGATAACGGAAACCGGCTTTTTCATAGGCGCGAATAGCAGCGTGATTGTGGGGGTCTGGACCTATCGTGCAGTGCGTGGCCCCCATGGCTCCAAATACGACTTCTTGGACGAACTGTCGTAGCGCAGCGCTTCCCCATCCCTGATGTATCCAGCCGGCTTCGCCAATGAACATATCGACGCCCACGGCGCCGGAAACTTGAAGCCGCGCTGCATGGTCCGGATAGTCGGCGACAGCATAAGCTTGAATGAAGCCGACGGGAACATCGTCGATCAGGATCAGGTAACAGTGGGTCGGCTGTTCTCCCCGTATTCGGGGTAGGTATTTCGCTTGAATCTCCGCGACACTGTAGGGACCGCCAAACCATTTCCGGATGAATGCTTGATTCCGCCATATATGAAGGCGTGGCAGGTCGTCCTCACGTAGCTGTCGGAATACAATGTGCGTGTGTGCATTCGTCGCCTTTGCGCTGTTCATCCCCCGGAACTCCTGGATTCGGATTACGTTTCGTCCCTAACGATACCGCAACGTAGCGAGATCGTCAACATGGCGCCAACCTATACGAAACACCGGCGCCTCACCGATGTCGGTGAGGCGCCGGTCTCGAAGCGCGATGGGCTGTGTATTTATTGGCTGCGACGTGTGCGTTGCAGAACGAGACCGGTTGCGATGAATGTAAGCGGGAGAATGAGGGCGATGGGCGATGTGAAGTTGCGTGCTTCGAGGGACAGCAGCGTGACTGCGTTGGGGTCAGCCCGTACTTCGGCGCTAACAGGGCCATAGAAGCTGCTTGTACCATCTGCATCAACGGCTTCCAGCCGGTAGCGGTAGGTTACGTTGGGTTCAACCCCGGTATCCACGAATGCGTATTCGGCCCCGAAGTTGCTGCCCAATGCCAGGCTTGGTAACAGCGCCGCATTGAGCTGAGTCCAGGTTTCCTGCTCCCCGGCGAGCCGGTACAAATTAAACCCCAGGTTGTTGATTTCTGATGCGGTTTCCCATGTGATTTCAACATGGTCTTCATTGGCGGTGGCTACGAATGTAGTCAACGTAACGGCAGTTGGCGCGCTGCCGCCAAGCGCCTCATTGGCCTGGACGATGCCGTAACCGTATGCATTGTCGCGTCCTGGATTACCGCCATCGAGCGCGGTTTCCTGGAGTGTCTGGCGCAACTCAGCATTGGTGAGGCTGGGGTCAGCGCTCCAGACTAGCGCTGCGACGGCGGCTGCGTGTGGGGAAGCCATGGAGGTGCCGCTCATGTAGCCGTACTGGTTGTCTTTCCACGTGCTGAAGATGCTCATGCCGGGCGCGGTCAATTCAACTTTGTTGTTCTGTCGCGATAGCCCGGCGACGTTGTTGTTCTGATCTACGGCTCCGACGGAGATCACGGCATCGTACGAGGCGGGATAGGCATAGGCGGTACCTCCATTGTTGCCTGCAGCCGCAAAGAGCAGAATGTTATCGTTGGTGTAGAGCTGGTTGAACATGGCGGATTCGAAGCTGCTGTAGAAGGGACCTTCGAGGCTCATATTGATGATATCGGCGCCCGCATCCCGGCAGCGATAGGCCGCGTCGATCAGGGTGGAGGCGTAGGCCCAACCGCCGGAGGAGTTGAAGACCTTGACGATGTAGAGCGAAACGGCGCCCGGTGTGACGCCGACGACGCCGGCAGTGTTGTTCATGGCAGCGGCAATACCGGCGACGTGGGTGCCGTGCCCATAGCCGTCATTATCCCACCCGGTGGGATACCCACCGAGAACATCGACCCCGGTAAAGTCTTCGTGATCCGCGTCGAGTCCTGAGTCGATAAGGCAGATGGTCACGCCGTCGCCTGTCGGAGCGTTCTCATCGATGATACCATCACGATCTGAGTCCCAGACGTCGCAGGCCTGGACATTGTCGACGCCGTAAGGTACCACCTGATCTGCCGGGTAACGGGGATAGTCAGTCTCGATGGTTATGACGTTGGGATCTGCTGCTAACTTGGCGAGCGTGCCGGATGAGACTGTGGCTGCCACCAGATTCAAATCATCAAAGGTGTAGTGGACCTCTGCGCCATAGTCGGTCAAGGCTTCAAAGACCACATCGTGCCGATCAGGCGCGTACTCAATGAGGACCCGGTTTTCTTCTTCTGCGAGCGTTGTTTCTGCGAGCGTTGT
>JAFGNR010000344.1 GCA_016926915.1 Anaerolineae bacterium | reverse complement strand
CTCCGTTTTCGTTCATCGTTGGTGTGGATTACCACATGAAAACTCCTTCGATCAATGCGTGCACAGGACCTCTATCGTTCGCGGAAATCAGATACTTGAGTATTGTAGCTGCAGTCGTAAATATAGATCAGTAGAAGAATAATCTCCTGACTCTGCCTTCCGGGAAACTGATGTCGCCGTGTATCTTCTTAGAAGGTGTTGTGTTGAGGATAGTATGAACCGGTCAAAACACAAGTTGAAAAGACAGGGAAAGGATCCGTCATGCTGAGTTTCCCAGTCGGTGTGTTCTGGCTTGATTGAGCAACTGCCCTCCGAGCAAAATTGGAGCGCAGTTGCTCAATCAGTTGTCATGGTGAGAGGTTGCTGCCTATGCGGGCCAGATTTTGCGCCCGCCGCCGGGCGGTGTGATGGCGTCGAGCGTCGCTCTCTCCGCCTCGGTCAATGGGGGCAAAAGGGCGGCGCCAGCGTTGTCTTTCAATTGGCGGATATTCTTGGCGCCGGGAATCGCCAGGGTGACGGCGGGGTGCGTGATGGTGAACTGGATTGCCATCTGGGCCAGGGTGCGATCTCGGGCCAGGGGTTTGAGTTGTTCAACCTTCCCCAAGTCTTGCAGGAAAGTCTGGTGCTCGTCGGGGTTTTCGAGCCAGCGGCGACGGAAATCGCCTTCTGCAAAACGGCTCTCGCGATTGAACTTGCCGGTAAGGAGACCCATAGCGAGCGGACCCCGCACCAGGATGCCGATATTATGGGCCTGGCAGTAGGGGAAGATCTCGGCTTCAGGTGTGCGGTTGAGGATGCTGTAGTCGATCTGCAACGTAGCGCAACCATCATCGGCGTTGACGGCCCGCAGGTAGTCGAAGTCGCTGGTGCTGACGCCGTACGCGAGAACTTTGCCAGCGCGTTGCAGTCTCTGGAATCCGGCGACAAAGGTCTCCATGTTCGGATCGCGGAAGTCGATGTGACACTGGATCAGATCGACGTAGTCGGTCTGAAGCCGTCGTAGGTTGCTCTCGACGCCGGTGATGAGTTTCTCAACTGTGTCGTAGGCCGAGCGTTGCTTGTCGCCATCGAAGCCGACCCAGCCGATTTTTGTGGCTACGGTGAACGCGTCGCGTCGCCCTTTCATGGCCTTTCCCAGCAGTTCTTCGCTGTGCCCGTCCCCATAGACGTCCGCAGTATCGAAGAAGTCGATGCCCATGTCCAGCGCCGCATCGATGGTATCCAGCGACTCACGGTCATCAGTCGGTCCCCAGGATTTGCCGCCAGCTGCCCAAAGTCCCAATCCAATCACAGGCGCAGAGATGCCGCTCTTCCCCAGGATTCGGCGTTCAATTTCTTTCAGCATCATCCTTCTCCTTGTGGGGTTGCATGCCCCCGTTGATTTAGCTGGTCGCGTAGCTGCTCGTAGGCTTCTTCGAAAAACAAACGCATCAAGTAGCGGCATTCCTCATCGGTAAGGTCATAGCGTGTATCCGTCAAGCGTTTGGTCTGTGGGATCAGTCCCAACAATTTCTTTCCCATAACAATCCGGATGAAGAATACCATATTCCGGTTCGAGTTTTGTGGGCAGATGTGCAGGATGACTGTGTCCTCCTCGTTATTAAGTCCCAACCCGGCCGGGCAAAAGGAGTTATTGCCCGCCCGCAATTCGATCTCAAGCGCTTGTTCTGCAACCCAATCATGATTAACAAATGCCTGCAAAGCCTGAGTATACGTGAGCGTACCCAGCTCCTTCACCTCAAGATCTGCCGATTGAATCCAGCCAATAACCATCGTATGTTACCTTGTGGGAATAGCCGTCCAGTCATTAGTCATGTAGTGGCGCCGGGGCGATGCATTTCGTGGGCGGCGCAGGTCTGGCGCACCTGGGAGGCAGTAAGGCAGTATGGTAGGGAACGCGTGACGCCGATTTCTCTTGCTCACAGAGGGGAGATGGAATCAGCACGTTTCCACTGCTCGACGCAGACGTTTTGCCAATGCCACCGCGATTTCGCTCGCGATCTCAGCGTCATTGTGCATCAGCGTGAGGAAATCTATACGGCCCAGAACCAGACATTCGGTTGTTTCTCTGGCAATGACCGATGCAGTTCGTGGCCCGCCATCCAACATCGTCACTTCCCCAAAGAAATCGGAAGGACCGAATGCGTTGACGATGGTTTTGCTGCCATCCGAATATTCTACAACTGCTTCCGCGCGCCCGCTGCTGACTACGAACATCCCAAACCCGCTCTTCCCTTGTGTTACGATTTCCTGACCGGCCTGGTAAGTTCGGTGCACCAAACGACTAGCAATCTGTTTCAGCTGGTAGCTATTCAAACCCTCGAATAATGGGACCTTGGTAAGAAATGTGACTAAATCTTGAGTTTCTGCCATTTTTCTCTCCTTTTATCCTTGGTCAGCCAAAACCCGAAAGGTCTCCAGTATGCCTTGATATGCGAAACACGCCGTTTATCGTCGGCTATAGGTTCTCGATGTTGTTCTGGAGACCTTTCGGGTTTGGGAAAAGTGTTACACTGTTGAAAGATCCCACTCCTCGTAGATCTTGGGCACGTCATTGAGCAGGCGTTTGGTGTAAGCCTCTCTCGGGTGCAGGATCACTTCATCCGCGGTGCCGCTTTCGACGAATACCCCATGCTCCATGATGTATACGGTGTCCGAAACATAATAGGCCAGGCCAATGTCATGGGTGATGAAAACGACGGTCATACCAATTTCATTACGCAATTGCATCAACATATCTAGGATTGTGGCGCGCGAACAAGCGTCGATCATCGACGTGGGCTCATCAGCCATCAGGATCTTCGGATTCAGCAGGAAGATACGGGCAATCATCAAGCGCTGCATCTGCCCGCCGGAGAGCTCGAAGGGGTACTTGTTGGTCAACTCATCGAACTTCAGGTTGACGAAGCTACACGCCTCGGTCATCATCTCCACTTTCTGCTCGTGCGGGAGATTCCGGCCCCCACGCATGTTAATACAATCCAAAAGTACGCTGTCGATCTTGCGGAAGATGTTGTAGGAAGAGAATGGATCCTGGAATATGGCCTGGATATTTTTCCAGTATTCTCGTTGTTTCCTATGTGTACTGATGTCGCGTTTTTTCCCCTGAAAGTGGATTTCGCCCTCTGTAGGTGTGAGCAATCCCAAAAGCATCTTCGCCAACGTGGTTTTTCCACTGCCTGATTCACCTACAATGGAGACGACTTCCCCCTCGTAGAGATTGATATCTACGTGATCGACAGCAACTGTTTTAGTGCGACCAGATCCGAACACCTTGGTAAGCCCTGAGGCGCTCAGGCAGATCGTTTTTTTATGAAGCATGTTCGTATTTCTCCCTCAATTCTTCCTCTGAGAAGATGCAGCGGTAGCTACGACCGTCTCCGATTTCGCGAAGCGCCACAGAGACCACCCGGCATTTGGGCTGAACGTACTTGCAGCGTTCGGCAAAACGGCAGCCCTCCGGCGGGTTCTTGAGGTTGGGAGGTACGCCAGGAATGGCTGTTAGTTTGACATCCCGCAGTCCTTCTTCGG
>JAFGNR010000343.1 GCA_016926915.1 Anaerolineae bacterium | reverse complement strand
GTGATCCCTGGGCGGACAGCATGTCGCACGCGATAGATAGGCAACGCTCGCGAAATCTCTCCCACAAATTGGGGCCGTTCGGGCCGTGGGCCAACGACGCTCATCTCCCCCCGCAGGACATTGATGAACTGTGGGAATTCATCGATGCGCATCCGGCGCATCCATTTCCCCAGGGGGGTTGTCCTGGGGTCCATATCGGAGGCCCACACGACCCCGGTCGCCCCCTCGGCATTGGGAACCATAGTGCGAAATTTGATGACAGCAAAAGGCTGCCCCCCGCGCCCCACACGTTGTTGGTAGTAGAATAGCGGCCCCGGCGACGTCAGAACATTCGCAACGGCAATCGGCGGGATCATGAACACCATCGCCAGAACACCAGGGATGCCAATCACAATGTCCATGACACGTTTCGCAAATCCATAAAGCCTCTCCCCCGGGCTCTCCTCGTCGCTAGCAATAAGACTGAGGTCCCGTTCCGCGTACTCCACGGGCAAACGATTCGTCAAGCGTTCGTAAGTAGCGGAAAGGGACGTCACGCGAATCCCCAGTTCCCGGCAGTCAAGCAAGGCATCCTGCATAGTCGTGGGCAAAGGACCGCCCTCCGCAACGAGAACTTCATGCACCTCCAGAGTGCGCAACATACGCAGAAACGCGTGGGCCGAATCCAAAGCCGCGGCTTCTTCGTCAGGCAGCCGTGAAATGACGCCAGCAATCCGGTAGCCGGTCCCGTGAAAAGGATTCTCACGCCCGGTAGTGGTAGCGGCCTCCAACTCTGCAATCAGACGCCGGGCTGTGGCATCTTCGCCTACGATCAATACATTCCGCAGAAAACCGGGCTGCAACAGGAAATAGGCATACAACCAACGCCAGACAACGACGGTCACAATTGCCAGGGCCGTGAAGCCGAAAATGAAGGTGCGGCGTTCCAGCGGGGGGGTCAGCCACGGAATCGCCTGATATCCCAATGCGGACACCAGTGCGGCCATTCCACAACTGCTGACGCCATAAGTCGTGCTCGCTGCCCGGACAGGATTGTAGACGTCAAGGGCAGCGCCTAAAATCCACCAGACAATCGAGAGAGTGACGAACCACTTGAAGTTATCGACCAGAGCGGGCACAGAAAGCGGGAAATCGGTCCAGAGCACAACCGCGAGTACTAGAGAACCATTGATCAACAACGTATCGATGAAAATAAGTGCGAAACGCCGCTCGTTGAAAGTGAGTCGCACACCAGATTCACGCTGCAAAACTGATCTAGCCATCGTAGCTCCAGCAATGAGATCCCGCTCACGCCGCCAGACGTAAATGCGAGTGAGTCCGCAATTTCTCGTACATCTCGACCAGCAGCCGTTCCTCTTGTACCCGGTGGTGATCGTACCAGACCCGTCCCGCCTTTCCGGTCGCTCGCAACCGGTCGAAATCCGAGAGCCCAGAGACCAGGGCCCGCGCCAGAGAAGAAGGATGCTCAGGCTCGACGATCCAACCGGTTTTTCCCTCCTCGACGTATTCACTGAGCGCACCCGAGGGAGAAGCAATGACCGGCTTGCGGAAGAAGTAGGCCGCAGGTATCAAAGCCGACTGCGTCGCCCCCGTATAAGGAAGCACCAATAACGCACACTGGCTGAACAGCCTGATCGCATCTTCATCATCGATCAAGCGATTCAAGATATCTACATTGGGTGGGAGAGGACCAGCCCACAGTCGTTCCAATTTCCCCCGTCCCGCCAGCACCAGACGGGTACGTTGGATCACTTCAGCATCCATCATCGACCACGCAGTCAACAAGTGAGCCACGCCCTTGTACCGTTCCAGGCGTCCAAAGAACAACACGAAGGGCTCATACGTGACGTTCTCAGAAATCGCCTCGACCTTCCCCAACCAGGTGTGCCCAATGAAAAGGTGTAACAAGGGCGTCGACGTGACCTTGTGCTCTGGAATTCCTTTCTTGAGCAGGCGGTCGCGATAGCGATTTGCATGAACCAGAATATGATCTGCAGACCGTAAAATGCCATGATTCCATACATAGAGCAAGGGGCCGTAAATCGTACCCGGATGTGGGTCGAGATCATGCAACGTGTGCACCGTAGCAATGCCGGCCTTTCGGAGCGCCTGAATTACAAAGTGGTTCCAAAGGTGGGGACCGGAAAAATGGACGACCTCAGGTTCGATCTGTAACAGAACGTTGGTCACACGACGCGCGGAGGACAGCCGCAATCCTTCTCGCGAGAAACCGGTGTTGCGGGTTTCAACCGGCGTATGTACCGTGACTTGTGGCAGGTAGCGATGCGCAGGATAGGCTTTAGTGGTCACCAGATGCACCGCGTGTCCCAGCTGAGACATGCGGTTGGCCAGATCAGCCGTATACTGATGCATGCCAAACGTCGGAGAGAGTAGGACATAAACAAGTCGCATAAGTGCACCTATGTCATGAGCTATAGCAGACAGAAACGATTATACGCGTTTCTGACAAATTGGGAAAACGCACGGCTCAGGACTAGGACTATATAGGGAAGCCGGTCAAGCCTCAAGTTGTCGGCGAGGCTTTAGCCGGGGCGCGACTTTTTCATAAAGATCCACCAGCCCATATCCGGCAAACACCAACAACACCGCATCGGCAGGAATGCGATAGCGGATCATGACCCAAGAAGCCAGATAGACGCCGCAATGAATGACCAGGAATAGATAAAGCGGCAGGGTCTGCCGCCAGTGCGACAAGGAACGTACCAGTCCATACAGCATGAAGGGGAGACAGATACCGAACGACAGAACGCGGGCCACGTTGCTCATCAGCCCGGAGTCTGGTGAAGGCCAGAACATGAAGAAGATCTTGAAGCGGCTAAGACTCAATTTCAGGTACCGAATGGGATCATCCCGAACGAACTGCATCCCCCGCTCCAATAAAGCATAGGTCAATTCTGCCTCGTTGAGAGACTTGAGTTCTTCCGGAATAGGCGCCACCCACCCCACTTCGTCGAAGCTCTCCCCCTGACCGGGATGGTTGGCATTCCAGAAAACATGTCCAAACTGCGATTCCAACAGCATAAAACGATCATAGAGTAGATAATTTCTGAGGGTCCAGGGCATGATAGCCAACCCAATCACCCCCACGGGGATCAATACGTGCCACACCGACATACGCGCGCCTTCCGCAGCTACGCCTTTGTTTTCGAACCGCAGCTTCCAAAATCCCCACAGCAAGAGTACAGCGACGAACGGTGCAATCGCGACTCGGAACAGAATGGCGCCCGCGGCAGCAACACTGAACCCCACCAGACGCCCCAGGCTAAACCGCTCGGTCAGTCGATAAGCGGTTTCCAACGCCAGCAATACGGAAAGGATAAAGGGGGTTTCGGTGAGAAGCATGCCGCTGTAAAGGACCAGATACGCATAGCCGGCAGCCAGTGCGGCAGCGACAATCCCGGCACGTTTCCCAAACAAGCGCGCGCCGATCCGGTAGATAAGAAAGCAGCTAAAAGTTCCGACCACCGCATAGAGAAGGCGCGGGATCAGCGGATGGTAGCCAAAAAGGTAATAGATAATTCCCAAATGCAAGACCATGGTGCCCGAGTAGTAGGACGTCGGCGTGTCAGGCGGGACCCAGGGGTACCAACCCACCGGGTAAGTAAACCCGTAACCGGCGGCAAAACGATGGGCCAGAGTATCATAGGAAATCTGATCGTGGGTCCCACCTATGGGGATGACCTCCATCTTGTCGCCCAGCCACACAGCGACGCCGATGCGTACCACCAGGGCCAAAGCGAGGATGATTACCAAAAAGCGTTGTTGTGTAAACCTCTGAAGTTTCGATAGTTTGCTCATACCCTTGCCGTTCTCGATGCAGTACGACGATTCTGTCTAAGCGTTTACATTGTCGGAAGCTCAAGGAGCAGACGACCATAAGTATGGGCGCGCGTCGCTAACCGGGATGATGCCAGCGCCCCGACGCGGGTGATACACCAGCGCGGCACGTAGGCCAAAGCCAGCAGAACCTTGAAATAGCCCGCGTACAAATTGCCCCCCACCTTACGTTGGAAACGCACCTTACTCCGGTAAAGCTGCACGTACATGGCTTCCGCAGCCTGCCGGCTGCTGGCTTCCCCATAGTGAGTCACGCGCGCTTCCGGCACCCAATAGAGATCCCATCCTGCTTTCAGCAAACGATGGCAGAGATCCATCTCCTCGGAATACATGAAAAACCCTTCATCCAACACTCCCACCTGATCCAGCGC
>JAFGNR010000342.1 GCA_016926915.1 Anaerolineae bacterium | reverse complement strand
GTGTGCTGTCCCCGCGTGCCCCACTGTTCCGGCGGCGCATATTCTGGCGTCCCCATCCCACGCATTGCGGTCAAAGTGCGCGGGTCGTCGGGATCCCACAACTTCACCAGCCCAAAGTCCACCAGCACCGCAGCTTCACGAGATGTGATCACCACGTTCTGCGGTTTTACATCCCGGTGTAGCACGCCCTGGGCATGGCAATAGGCCAACGCATCCAGCAGTTCCAGCGCCCACCGGCCGACCAAAACCTCATCCAGTGCTCCCTCCCGGGTAATCCGGTGCGCCAGATCCTCACCCTCCACGAACTCCATCACCAGGTAGGCATTCCCACCCTCTTCGAAGAAATCACTCACGCCCACCAGGTGTGCATGCTTCATCCGTGCCAATACCTTGGCTTCCTGGTGAAACTGTTCACGCAGCGCCGTCAACATCCGGGCATCCAATCCGGGCTGGGGAACCAGCTCCTTCAGCGCTACATTAATATCGAGCCGGGTATCCCACGCGCGATAGATCGCCCCCATTCCCCCCTGGCCCAGAGAGGTTTCAATGCGGTAACGATTCTGCAACATCTGTCCTGGCGTCAGTGGCATAGCAAAAGGTTCCTCGTCGTCAATCACCATATGGCGCCTTCAGCACCCACAACCTCTTCAGGGGCCTCCCGGCCTCAATACACACTCAAATCGTCAATGTAGATGACCCCACTACTGGCCGCCCCGTCGGGGACGCCATCGAGTAACAGGGCGTAGAAACTGACCGGCGCATCCAATTTGCCGTTGTCTGGCCCGCCAATGTGGCTATTGGGCCATCCAGCCCCTTCATCAAAGGGCGCCGTCATTTGCTTCCAACCGGTGTGCGTGATGCGCCCGAAAGTATATTGGCGCAACTCACCGGCGCTATCCTGCATCCAGACATTGAGGAAGTGGCCTGATCCATCGCCGTAGACCCAAGCGCGCATCCCTGTAGGCTGCCCGCCCACGGCAATCGCCGGGCTGGTGCGGAAAACGACGTAGTTGACCTGCTCCGCCGGGAAATTGTAGCTCAGCTTGCCAGAAGACCCGCCGCCGTGAACCTGCTCGCCGGAACGGGTGAATTCACCATAAGGCTCGTCGCCGCGCTTCCAAGTAAGGTCGCGCTCGAAATCGGTCACGACGCCGGGTTGGGCAGGCGGCGCCGTGGCAGTCGCCGGGGGTGTGGGCTGCGGCGTCTGAGTACCCGCTGGCTCGGTAGTCGTAGGCGTCGGTTCGGTCGTGGCCGTGGGCTCGGTCGTTGTAGGATCTGGCGTCTCAGTGGCCCCCAACGGTGTCGAGGTAAGTACCGGCGTCTCAGTAGCGATAGCAACCGGTTCCGGCGTTGCCGAAGGTTGGGGATCTGGCGTCCGAGTTGGAAGAGGGGTACTGGATGGCGTTGGCGTTGATGTCGCTGTCGGCGTATCACCGGCAAAGGCCTGCGCCAGGGGACCCACACCTTCGGTACCGGCGTAAATGAACCCCACGGCGATAATGGCTACAACAAGCAGACTTGCCAATACCCATAACCAACCGCGCCCTTTGGACTCTGGAGGCGCCGGTGCGGAAGGCGCCGCCGGCAGCGGATACGCATATAGCGAGGGCGGCGCCGGCGCGCCAGGCTGCACCACAGGTTGCCGGACCGGTTGCGGGGCAACTGAAGACGCTTGCGCCGGAGGCGGCGTCGCCACTACGGTCCGTGGAATACCGCCGGGCACGGGCTGAGGTGCACGTGGGCGCTGCCGGGGTGGATATTGCTGTAACCCAGGCGACTCCACACTGGCAGCGGGTGCGATAGGCAGCGCAGGCGCCTGCCGTTGGCTCAGCGCGTCAGCCATCGCCATTGCCGAAGGGAAGCGATCCTCGACGGTCAGTTCCATGGCGCGCGTGATGGCGCCATCGACTACCGGTGAGAGATACTGGTTGAAAAGCCGGGGTGGGCGGAAAGCGCCACGGTTGGCGATCCGTTGTGTAACCGTAGGAGGAACCTGGCCTGTCAAGGCATGGTAGAGCGTCGCCCCAAGACTGTAGATATCACTGCGTGGGTCGGTGTGCCCGCCGGTCTTGTCATACTGCTCCGGCGGGGCATACTCCGGGGTCCCCAGGCCGCGCATCACCGTCTGCGTGCGGGGATCGCGGGGATTCCACAGCTTCACGAGACCGAAGTCTACCAGAACCGGGCGCCCATCGCCCCGAATGATAACGTTTTGTGGCTTGATATCACGATGGATGATACCGCGCTCGTGACAATACGCCAGCGCGTCGAGAATCTGCAATGCCCAATCCACTACCTGTCCTTCCGACTGCGCCCCCTCCCGCTTGAGTTTGTCATCCAGGCTCTCACCCTGGACAAAATCCATGACAATATAGGCATTGCCGCCTTCCTGGAAGAAGTCGGTGACGCGCACTAGATTGGGATGACTCAACCGCGCCAGGACCGTCGCCTCTTGTCGAAATTGGTCACGCAGCGGGCCTAACATTGCCGGATCAAGCCCGGGCTGCGCCGTCATCTCCTTGAGAGCCAGACTCACGTTGAGCCGGCTATCCCAAGCGCGATAGACTGCCCCCATCCCACCCTGGCCTAATCGCGCGCCTACCCGGTAGCGATCTTGAAGTATCATCCCCGACTGTAATGGCATAATAATGTTACCCCACT
This sequence comes from Anaerolineae bacterium, assembly GCA_016926915.1. Taxonomy (GTDB): domain Bacteria; phylum Chloroflexota; class Anaerolineae; order B4-G1; family SLSP01; genus JAFGNR01. Next base: position 7,012 of record JAFGNR010000342.1, on the reverse strand, counting down.
TCCCTTGCCGAACATCTGGTGAATCCCGAAAACAGCTTCATCGCCTGACCAACTCGATCTCCAATACGTTATGTACAATCTTGATGGTCTTTACGCGGAACCCGGAGTTCTCGAATACCTCTGCAAAGCCCCGATTGATGCCGCCGGATATGATCCGTCCGACGACCAATAGGGGAATATCATTGAAACTTTCCAATGTGATCACCGGCACACCTTGTATCGCTTGAAGAGTTACGCTCAAAGCATAGCGTTGGGATTCCGTGCGGGCGATAACGACGGCGCGATTGGGATCATCAAAATTAACCGCCACGTAACGCAACGCATTCGGCAAATAGGGTTCCAACACCGGTTGTATGCCGGCAGCCATCTCGGACTCCGTCGTAACGCTGTGCATGATGGAATGCTCGAGCTCCCAATCCGCCGCCGCGATTGCACGCTCCGCGAAAGACGCCGCCAGAAAAGCGCCTCCAATGCCGGCCACGAGGACGAGCAATAGAAGTACCAACAACCCAATCCCCAACACGCGGGTTGCCCCCTGCAAAAAACGCTTACCCGCCCTGGGGGGAATTGGAGAGGACGCAACAGGCGTCTCTCCGGCGCCGGAGCCAGCGGCGCCGCGCGTATCTCCCGTAATCTCCGGCCCCTTACGCCCCGGAAGCATCAAACGACGAGGCTGTGTCACCTTTTGCAAGGCGACACGCATCTCTGTTGCAGAAGCAAATCTTGCCCCCGGATCCAGGTTGACCGCCCGCGTGATTGCCGCCGACAACCGCGTAGAGATGCCGGCTTTCAGTTTGCCGGGAGGCGTAAAGATAAAAGGATGCAGGCTCGGATCATCACCGGTAAGAAGTTCGTGAAGCGTTACCCCCAGACTGTAGATGTCGGAGCGCGGTGTGGTCTGGCCCTGCCCGGCGTAGCCTTCCGGCGGTGCATAGCCCACCGTCCCCATTTTGAGCGTGTCGGTCCCTTTAGCAGGATCGAAGAAACGGGCGACGCCGAAATCGATCAACTTGATCGTACCGTCGTCACAAACCATGATGTTGTCAGGCTTGAGATCACGGAAGATGACCGGCGGGTCTTGTGCATGGAGATAGGCTAACACATCGCAAAGCTGGAGTCCCCAATCAATCACGGCCTCTTGAGAGAATCCCCCGGACGATGTCGCCAAGCGCTCCGCGAGCGTCTCACCGTGGACATACTCCATCACCAGATAAAAGAAATCGCCTTCGTCAAAGTGATCATAGACCTCGGGTAGATTACGATGAGAGAGATGCGCCAGGAGGCCCGCCTCGCGTGAGAATTGCTCTGCCGCCTGAATCTGCTCTTCCGCATTCAACCCCGGATCGGGAAGCAGCTGCTTGACCGCACACGGGCGATTGGCCAGGCGATTGTCGTGAGCCAGGTAGACCCGGCCCATCCCCCCGCCGCCAAGCTCGCGGACGATACGATATCGGTCCTGAAGAACCATACCCGGCGCTAACATTGCGACCCCCCTCCTGGTGCTATGCGAAGCCAGATGGACCGGCTTCGTCCTAATGCCCGAAACAGATGCTCTCGAAAGGCTGATGGTTTACCACATAGAATGTACAGACTCCAGACGACCAGCTTTAAGAAGATTTCAACCAGGTGCGCCGGGCGATGAACCCCAATACTTCTTGAACCACACCCCCGGCTACGGAGGCCACGAGCAGTTCATCGAATTCAGCGCTGACCCCCGTGCTGGCGCGTAGAGCCACACCCCCAATCGTTGCCACAAGAACGTGCGCCACACCGCCCAATCCCAGTCGTTTGCCGGTAGCAGAGAAGGCCAAGGGCGCAGCAAACGCATATGAAGGTAGATTTTCCCACAGAAACGGAATATCCGCCACGACCGGTCCCAAGAACCAGGCCGCCAATGCAGCCAACGCTACCAATACCGACAACAATCCTACCAGCTGCGGCGTCGAGAGTTTTCGGATGAACCGCCGGGTCGTAAGTACCAGCCGTTGTGTGGGGCGAGAAGCGGTGGGCAGCGCCGGATCGCTCGGCGAGGTTTTGGGCATTGTCAGCGCCTGGAAGATGGTATCGCCCGCAAACCAACCCACGCCGCCGAGGATCAATGCGCCAATGCTCAAGCCGATATATTGCTCGGCAGGTGTAGTGTCGGCAAACAACATCCCCTGCATGATCAAGGTACCCGCAACAGCCATCAGCAGACCCGTGACCAGTTCCGCTTTCCACGAAGTGCTTCGGGGTGCGGTCACCGGTATGTGCACCGGCGGCGCTGGCGGGGGCTGAAGACCCTGCGGCGGCGCCACCTGGGTGGGGACCGGATAAGCAACCGGGACTCGCTCTGTTCGCGACGGCGCCTTTGCTCTGGGCGCCTGGGAACGCGGGGAATCCGCAAGCAGCGCCGTACGCATATCGCGGACCGTCGCGTGCCGTTCCGTGGCGTTCAGAGCCAGGGCTTTGAATAGAGCCGTTTCAACATGGGGGGCAGTAGGAATGTCGAGCGAACGAGGGGAAGATAACTCCCCACTCCCCGTCAACCGGTCCAACGCCGATGGCGGTTCTCGCCCCGTCAGCGCGTGATACAGAGTCGCACCCAAGCTGTAGATATCACTCCGGGGTTCCGTATGTAGACCGTGGATGCCGAAGTGTTCGGGTGAAGCATATTCGCGCGTTCCCATGCCCCGGATAATACGTTGCGTCTGCGGCTTGCGTGGATCCCACAACTTCACTAACCCGAAATCGACCAGTACGGCCCGCCCGTCGGCACAGATAATAATGTTCTGCGGTTTGATGTCGCGATGGAGAATATTGCGTTGGTGACAAGCCTCCAGGGCATCCAACAGCTGCACCGCCCAATGCAGTAGTTGCCGTTCAGGAACCCGCCCCTGCCGGTCGATAAGGCTTTCAAGACTCTCTCCTTCGACAAAATCCATCACCAGATAATCGCGCCCCCCCCACTCAAAGAAATCCGTCACGCGAGGAAGATTCGGATGCACCAGATTGGCCAACACATGAGCTTCTTGTTGAAACTGCCGGCGAAGTTCGGCGAGTTCGTGGGGCGCCAACGAAGGGTCAGGGATCATCTCCTTGAGAGCAGCAGGGATATTGAGGGTAAGATCCCAGGCGCGATAAACGGCCCCCATGCCGCCCTGTCCCAACAATCGCGCCACGCGATAGCGGTTGTTTACAATCTGCCCTGTTTGAAGTCGCATTGTGCCCTCCTATACAATTGGGATGCGCTTTTCACATCCACCGGGGTAGCGAAGTTCTCATCACGGCGCAGACCTTGTGTCCAGATTTGCCACCAGGTTCAAGGCCTGCGGATGTTTGGAATTCAGCGCCAGTACACGTTTGGCAACTTCCAACGCTTCCGCGTTCTTTCCCAATGCCTTGTGGCAGAGCGCGATCTTGACGTGCGCAGCAACATACTTGTCATTCAAAGCCACGCTCTCTTGATAAGCCGCTAGCGCCTCCCGCCACCGTCGCTGCTCCAGAAATAACTCTCCTACGAAATAGTGCGCCAGGTAGCGTTGCTCGTCCTCTCGAAGGACTCGCTGCATCTTTGACATGGCCCAGCGCAGTTTTCCTTCTTTGAAATTCAACAAGCCTCCCAGGAAATTCCGTTCGACCGGACTATAACCGCTGGCCTGGAACAAACTGCCGATGACAGCCTTCGCCTTCTCGATGTCGTCAGTCATGAGATACGCTACGGCCAGTTGTTCGCGCAATTTCAACACGGTTCGGTCGCGGACCAGATGTTCGAGAACCGGCACGGCATCTGCATAGCGGTCCAGATCAAACAGCCATGCTACCAGATTCTGAGCCACTTCGAAATTGTTGGGGTCCAACTCATAGGCCCTTTCTAGGGCTTGCACCCCGTGAGGTATTCTTCCGGCGCTAAGATAGGCAAAGGCCAGCTGAGCCTGTAAGCCCGCATCCCGGAGATGGTTGTGCGTCCCGCGCTCCAAAACGGCAACGGCATCATCGAAACGCTTCAACTCGCAATAGCACCGGCCCAAATTGGCGAAAAGCGCGGCCGTCGACACCTTGAGGTCCAGAGCATGCTCATAGGCATCTGCGGCCTTTCGATAATCCCCAGCCTGGAGATATCGCTGCGCCTCTCCTAACCACTGCGAGGCCGTAGCCGGCGACGGTTCCACCTGAATGGACGGCGGCGGCGGCGTGTGACCGGGGACGGGTGTGGGCCTTGCCGAACCGGGGCGCGGACCTGTGTCCGGCAACGCCGTGCGACAACGTGAACAGAAGCGGGCGCCGGCGCGGTAGGGAGCGCCACAACTCGGGCAGCGCCGTTCCTTGTCGACCGTGGCGCCGCACTGCGGGCAGAATTGCGCATTGGGACGGCACAAAGCGCCACAACGCGTACACGTGATTTCTGAAGCCGGTTTGATGTCAACCACACCGGCTGACGGAGTCGGGCCTGGCGGTTGCCGGACCGGCGGCGCCGGCTGCGGCGCTGCGACCGGCGTTGCGGAAACAATCTGCACGTTCGGCCGGCTTTGCCGTTGGGATTTGGCGCTCCCGGAACGCGGCTGCCCGGAAGCAGCCTTCAACGCAGCCAGCATTTCACCGGCATCGGCGTAACGATGCGCGATGTTCAACGCCATGGCTTTGAGTACCACCTCTTCGAGCACTTTGCTGACCGCGCGATTCAGCTTACTCGGATCGGTCAATACCGTTCCTCGCATCAAGCGATCAAAGCTGTCGGGGGGAGGACTGACGGTCAACAAACAGTAAAGGGTGGCCCCCAGCGCATAGACGTCAGAACGCGTATCGGTGCCGCCCCCTCCGGTGCCATATTGCTCAGGGGGAGAGAATCCCTGAGAGACAGCTTTCGCCATCATCTGTGTTTTCGCCTTGGGATCAATCTTGGCAATGCCGAAATCCACCAGGATTGCCCGCCCTTTTCGCGTAATCCGCACGTTGTTGGGTTTGATATCCCGGTGAATGATGGGAGGTTTTTGGTGATGGAGATAGGCCACGGCATCACAGACCTGTGTCATCAAGTCAACGGCTTGCTCAACGGGAAGCTTACGGTGCGCTTTCTCCGCTTCTACCACCACGTCCAACAAGTCGCGGCCGGCAACGAAATCCATGACCAGATAATAGCTCCGCCCCTCCTGAAAGAAATCGGAAACACGCACCAACCCCGGATGATCCAGACTCGCCAATACCTGGGCTTCTTGCTTGAAGAGCTGCTGCGCTGCGGGAGAGGGATCGCTCAGCTCCTTCACCGCCACGTGCCGGCCGCGCAGACGCACGTCCTCGGCCAGGTAAACCGAACCGTACCCGCCCGAGCCTAGTTTCTTGATAATCTGATACCGTGCCTGGAGCGCGTGCCCCATCGGCAAGGTCGGCATCAATCTATCCATACAGCAAGGCTCCTGACAACTGCAATCTCAGCATCGCCACTACCTAGTTTCTCGCAAAACTCGGCGGCGTGATAACAATCGGCGCCCCACGCGGGTTCCAATCACGCAACCACGCGGCGTCATCCGGATGTAAACGGACACAGCCATGAGACGCCGGACGCACACCAAGATCCGACAGATCCTGATAGACCTTCTCACCGTCGACATAGACGTAGGGAGCGCCATGAATCAGGATCGCGCCGGCCGCTTCGGTAACATACCACGCATTATCGAAATATGTCCCATATCCCCACGATGAGGCAACGTAATATCCCACATACCCTCTGAAGGCCGGCGTATACCGGCCACGCACACCGGTGCTCACCGGCAAGGTCCGCACTTCGACGCCATTCTCATACACACGTAACGCCTGCGCTGCCTGATCCACCACCAGGGCTTTTCCCACTACGGTCGGTGGTACAATCCCGCCCGGCTCCGCCGTTGCCATAGGCCGGGGCGTCGGCAGCGGGGTGGGAACCACCCAGGCGCCCACCATGAACTGGGCATGGGGCACAGCGTCCAGAACGCTCTCCGGATTCGCTACCTCTACGGCTGAGGAAGACTCAACCTCCTGCTCCAACCAGGCCTCGATAGCCTCACGCTCGGCGACCACTTGATCGCCCCCCAGCGGCACACTATCCACTGGCTCAACGTCATCGTCTGAGTATATCCCTGAAATCTGGTCCGTTATCCAAGTTGCAACGTCTACCTCCGACCTTGAAACCGTATAGCCAGCCGCCTGGAAACCGGAAACCGGCGCGCTCCCGGTCATATCCACGCCATGGAGTCCGGTTTCCGGCAGTGTCTGCTTTGAGGCGATAGCGCCGCGCCACGTGATGGGCGCCGCGGCAAGCAAGGCCGCGATAACAACGAGGCTGCATACACCCCAATGCGCTATACAGGAGAGCGTCCGTCTATTCATCCCCACCCCTCACGGGTATGGTCAGCACCTGGCCCGCCCAGATCTGATCAGCGTTCTCAATACCGTTCAAAGCCATGATCAAATCTTGATCGCTCTTGAAGTTCCAGACAATCCCCAACAGCGTATCGTCAGTTTGCACCGTGTACGTGATATAGGTCCAGGCGCCACTGTCCAGGTCTTCCAAATCGGGCGGCGCCTGACCCGGTATCGGCCAGTTAAGGAAGGCCAGAATGCCCTCCAGATTACGCAGCCATTCTGCCTCCCCAATCAGAGCATGAGTCGTCAGCTCAATCTCCACCCCGGCGATCCCCTCCTTGGCCGAAAGATAGTCAATAGAGTCTCCGGTGGTGATCTGACCGTAGATGCCCTCAGTGTTATGAGTGTATCCCGTAATACCAACCAGCATCTCCGCCAGCTCATCAGTGGCGGACTTTTCAGGTTCTGCACCAGAGAAGATCACGCCCATGGCGCTGTGATAGAAGATCACCAGCTCGATGTCTCGCTCCAGAATGAAATCACGGGTGAAACGCGTCTCAGGCTCAGAGAACGGATACTCCCCCGCCTTCACTGGCCGCGTCCCATGGGTGGCCGTGATCTGGTGCTGGTAATCCCAGTTGCGGTTCAGATCGACGCCATTGCCATTCATCCGGCCCACCACAGCGTCCCTCCC
>JAFGNR010000341.1 GCA_016926915.1 Anaerolineae bacterium | reverse complement strand
GCGATGATCCGGTCGACGAGGCCGCTGGCAACGCTGCCGGCGACAGTACCGCCGAGGCCCTGACACGGCGGCGCCAGCGCGCGGTGAGCGAGTGCGTAGAAACCGATGATCTACTAACGCTGGCCTGGCACCACACGCAGGAACGGTTTGGGATTCCCTCGCGCTATGCCGAGCAGCTCATCGATGGCGTCGCGTGCGACCTGACCCACAACCGTTACACCACCTTCACAGATCTGACGGCCTACTGCTACGGGGCTTCCACCGTGGGTCTGATGGCTATGCATATCATCGGGTTTGCCGGGCCTGAAGCCATCCCCCATGCTGTCAAGCTCGGAATGGCCCTACAACTCACCAATATCCTCCGCGACGTGGCCGAAGATTGGAGGCTGGGCCGGCTTTATCTGCCGTTAGAAGAGCTGGATGCCTATGGGCTTTCCGAAAAGGATATCGCCTTGGGACAGGTGAACGCCCGCTGGCGCGCTTTCATGCGCTTCCAGATCGCCCGCGTGCGGCAGCTCTACGCGGAATCGCTGCCCGGGGTGAATCTATTACACCAGGATGGACGGTTCGCCATCGGCGCCGCAGCCGAATTGTACCGGGCCATCCTGGAAGACATCGAAGCCCACAATTTCGACGTCTTCCACCGGCGGGCCTACCTGGGGCAGGCAGGGAAACTGCGGCGCCTGCCCGGCATCGCCTGGCGCTCACTAGCGCACAGGTATCGCCCAAGGCGTTGATCCGAAAGGAGATGGGGATGGACATCATCGTGAATCTGCCGATTTTTCTCGGCGTTGCTGCCTTCATGGAAGGTGTGGCATGGGCGCTGCACAAATATGTCATGCACGGCTTCCTCTGGGTTCTGCACGAGGATCACCACAGAACCAGCGAGCGACGTCTGCAAAAGAACGACCTCTTCGCGCTGTTCTTCGCGCTCCTCTCCTTCTTACTGATCTACAACGGTCTTTTACGATATCATGTTCCACCGGCGCATCAAGGCCATTCGCTACAAGCCGCGCTCGGCCTATATGCAGCGCATCATCAAAGCGCATCGCGTACACCACAGCATCACTATCAAGGAGGATAGCAAGTCTTTCGGGTTCCTGTACGCGCCCAAGAAATACGCCGATGGTCGCTAAACACTATGATGTCATCCTGGCAGGGGGCGGTGCGGCCGGGTTGAGTCTGGCCTATCGCCTGGTGCAAGGTCTCTACCGGGATGCGCGCCTCCTCATCGTTGACGAACAGGTCAAGGCGCACAACGATCACACCTGGCGCTCCTGGCTGCGCGAGGACGATCCTTTCGACGCCATCGCGTACCGCGCGTGGACGCGCCTGGCTTTCGTGGCGCCCGACTTCCGGCGGCGTGGCGGCCCGGATGGTGCTGCGAGATACCTGAGACGTGCGCACTGGCGCAACCGTGATACAATGTCTCTCGCATGACCAAAGATACCCAACCCACTGTGCCGCCGGTCTCGAAGAAAGCCACGCACATTCTGTGGCGCTGTTACGGCTATCTACGTCCTTATTGGCGCTGGACGGGAAGCGCCTACCTGGCCTTGCTTGCCGTGATGGGCCTGTCCATTCTCGTGCCGCAGCTCATCCGGCGCATCGTCGATGAAGGCATCGGGCGTCAAGATACCCGCGTCCTTACCTGGGCCATCGCCGCGCTGATCGGCTTGACGTTGGCCAAAGGGGTGTTGAGCTTCATCCTGGGGCGCTGGGTGGAGATGTCTTCCCAGAGCGTCGCCCACGACCTCCGCAACGCCCTGCACCAGAAACTCGCGTCGCTCTCCTTCTCTTACCACGACCGCACCGAGACAGGGCAGCTGCTCTCGCGCGCCATTCAGGATGTCGAGCGAATTCGCTTCCTCACCGGCAGAGCGTCGCAGCGGATTTTCGAAGGTATCGTGCTATTCCTGGGCACGGCTGTGATGCTGGCGGCGATGAACCCGCGCCTGGCGTTGCTGGCGCTGTTGACCATGCCCCTGCTGGTCTACCGCGCCATCTTCTTCGCGCGCCGGTTCCGACCGCTCTCGCTGGAGATTCAAACGCAGCTGGGTGTGCTCACCACACGACTGGAACAGAACCTGCGCGGGGCGCGGATCGTCAAAGCGTTTGCTCAGGAGAACGCCGAGATCGCCCGCTTCGAGGAGGAGAACGCCCGGTGGTTCGAGACGTCGGCCCGCAGTGCGCGCCTGCGCGCCCTCAACGCGCCACTGCTGACGTTGATCGCTAACGCCGGCTTGGTGTTCGTGATCTGGTACGGGGGCCGGCTGGCTATCGCCGGGCAGCTGACATTTGGCGAGCTAGTAGCCTTCACCACCTACCTGGGACAGCTCGCCGACCCGGTGCGCCGGATGGGCATGATCATCCCCATCCTGGCGATTGCCTCGGCTGCCGGCGAGCGCATCTTCGAAATTCTCGATGCCGAATCCGAGGTGAAGGAAGCGCCGGACGCCTACGACCTGCCGCCGGTCGCGGGCCGCGTCGCCTTTGAGAACGTGGCATTTGCCTATTTCCGGCGACACCAAATTCTCAAAGGCATCTCCTTTACGGCGCAACCGGGCCAGGTGATCGCCCTATTGGGCGCCACCGGATCGGGCAAGTCGACCATCATCAATCTCATCCCGCGATTCTACGACCCTACCTCCGGCCGCATTACCATCGACGGGCACGATATTCGCCAAGTAACGCTGCATTCTCTGCGCGATCAGATCAGCATCGTGCTGCAAGAGACGACGCTATTTGCGGGCACGTTGCGCGAGAATATCGCCTTTGGACGCCCGAATGCCGGCGAGGCCGAAATCATCGCCGCAGCGCGGGCCGCGCACGCCCATGCATTCATTACAGCCATGCCGGAAGGTTACGCTACCGAAGTAGGCGAGCGGGGCGTGACGCTATCCGGGGGCCAGCGACAGCGGGTCGCCATCGCCCGCGCCCTGCTCAAGGACCCGCGCATCCTCATCCTCGATGACGCCACCTCGAGTGTGGATACCGAGACCGAACAATTGATTCAGGCGGCGCTCCAGCGGCTCATGCAGGGGCGGACCTCCTTCGTCATCGCCCAGCGGCTCAGCACTGTGCGCACTGCCGACCGGATTCTGCTCCTGGATCAGGGCCGGATCGCCGCCCAGGGCGCGCACGACGAATTACTGCGGACCTCGGGGTTGTACGCGGAGATCTACCACGGGCAGCTGCGCCCCCAGGAGGTTGCGGCGTGAGTTTCTCCATTGGCAGCAGCAGCGCCGGCATGGGGCCGGGACGCCTGGTCCGCACCTTCGGCGATCAGACCGGGGGCAAGGCCTTCGACTGGCGCATCACCGCCCGCCTGCTGGCCTTCCTGCGCCCCCACTGGCAACGCATGGTCGCGGCCTTTGTGCTGATGCTGGCAGGCTCGGGCCTGAGTCTGGCGATTCCCTACCTGATCAAGGTCGCTATCGATGAGAATATCGCCGGCGGCGATCTGGCAGGATTGGCCCGCACCAGTCTCCTGACACTCGCCGCCTTCCTGGCTCTTTATGTCGTGACGGCGGGCCAGCAATACTTGCTTTCATGGGTGGGACAGCGGGTGCTGGCGACGCTGCGCGCGCAGCTCGTGGCCCATCTGCAGGCGCTTTCCCTGGGGTACCACGATACCCATCTGATCGGCGTCACCGTCTCCCGCGTGATCAACGACGTCGCCATCATCAACGAGCTGCTATCAGAGGGACTGGTCACCCTAGTAGGCGACCTG
>JAFGNR010000340.1 GCA_016926915.1 Anaerolineae bacterium | reverse complement strand
CTATTTCAAACGGCTTCGTGAGAAAACGGAAAGCGCCCAGTTCCTCGATCTTCGGGGGCACACCCTCTTCGGGGGTGACGGTTCCCGTGATGACGATCACCGGGATATGCGCTGTGCGCGCGCTCTGCTTGAGTTGTTCCAACACCTGGTAGCCATCGACGCCCGGCAATTTCAGGTCCAAAAGGATCAAGGCCGGTTGTAGTTCGCGCGCCAGCTTGATCGCCCGATCCCCCCGGGTTGTGGTGCGCACACTTAACTCTTGGGAGCGCAACGCTTCCCGCAATAACGAAAGGGTATCCTGGTCGTCATCGACTACGAGTACCAGATCGCGTTTTGCCAGTATGTGATCGACCACTGAAACCAGGCGCTCCTGGTCCAGGGGTTTGGTGAGATAGTCAACTGCACCGAGACGCAGGCCGCGGTCCTTGTCCATGACAACAGAAACCACGACGACCGGGATGTCCTCGGTCTGCGGCTCGCGTTTCAATAGTTGGAGCACTTCGAACCCATCCAGATCTGGTAGACGAATATCGAGTGAAATCAGGTCGGGATGTTGCTCGCGGGCGATGTGCAGCGCTTCCATGCCGGAAGCAGCCAGCAAGACTTGCTTCCCCTCATTCTGCAACCGCACGTTAAGGAGTTGAGCGATCTCCGGGTCATCTTCTACCACCAGGATGGTGGCGGGCGCAGCAGCGCCGAATCCCAAGGGCGCCCTGCCGACTGAGTCTACCGGTTCCCCCTCTGCCAGCGGGAATGTCACGGAGAAGATGCTCCCTTCACCAGGTTCACTTTCAACCCAGATTTCACCCCCCTGCATCTGTACCAGAGAGGCCGTGATGGCGAGGCCTAATCCTGTGCCGGCTACCTCTTGCACGAGAGGATCATCCACCCGATAGAAGCGCGAGAAAATCCTTTCTTGATCTTCCGCCGAGATGCCGATGCCGGTATCCACGACCGCAATGTGGAACATGGCGTCGCGCACGTAGGCATGTAAGGATACTTCTCCCCCCACCGGTGTATATTTGTATCCATTCGATACCAGGTTGGTCAACACCTGCACAATTCTGTCTGGGTCGCCAAAAGCTTTCGGCAGGTGCGGCGGCACGAAAGCGCGGAGTATGACGCCTTTATCCTCAGCCTTGGGCTTCAACGTCAGGAACACCTGGTCGATCAAGGACGCCATATCGACCGGCTTTATGTCCAGGACAATCTTCCCCGTCTCGATACGGGACATATCCAGTAGATCATTCAGGAGGGAAGTCAGGCGGTCAGCGTTGGATCGAATCACGTTGAGGAAGCGCGTTTGCATCTCATTGAGCGATCCGGTTGCGCCCATGAGCAGCAAGTCCACATACCCTTTCACCGAAGTCATGGGTGTGCGTAGTTCATGGGAGACGGTGGCGACGAACTCGCTCTTTGCCCGGTCTGCTTCGACCTCGGCGGTCACGTCGCGGAACACGGAGACGACGCCCAGGAACTCGCGTGTCGGCGCGATCACAGGAGACAAGTGCACGCTCACAACGCGGCGTTCAAGATCCAGACGTTCTGCCAGGTATTCGCCGCTTTGGTAGGCATCGGGATGGTCTTGCCAGATTCGAATTTGATCCATCCAGTCTTTGGCCCTGACCCCGTATAATCCTAGCATTTCATCCAGGTAACGTCCTTGTGCTACGGAGCGTGATACCGAGAGTATGCGTTCTGCTGCGATGTTGAACAAAATAATGCGGCTCTCGGCATCTGCCACCATGACGCCGTCAGCAATACCTTCCAGGATGGCCTGGTTACGAGCCGCCTCGTTTTGCTGTTTCCGTAGCATTGCGCCAAGGCGTTCGGTCTGCTCGCGAATCAACTGATAAAGCTCTGCGTTGTTGAGCGCGTTGCCCAGTTGCACGGCCGCGGCTTCCACCAGCCGTTGGTCGCTCTCATTGAAGGCGTTCACATCCAGGGAGTGGAGGAATAGCCCGCCCACGCATTCGATGCCGCCCGACATGATCGGTACTGCCAGGACAGAGCGTGTACCATCTTCGAGAGGAATCCAACGGGCATCTTGACTCACATCGGTTACTCGCGCCGACTGCTTGTTTTCCAGAACCCAGCCGATCAAACCCTCGCCACGGGTGTAATGCGCGCGTACGCCCCCGGGAGGCAGCGGGGGTCCGCCTATGCTGGCCCGTTGATATAGGTGGCCGGTGTTGCGATCCAGCAGCAGGATTGTTCCCCGGCTGGCGTCGACGGCATCGCACAACATCGTGACTGTCTTGTGAAGGACCCGATCAATGTCGAGACTTGCGACCAGTTCTGAGGCGATGCGGAATAGTACCGTCGAACGGTCACGCTCGGCGCGTAGATCGTCGAGCGCCTCGGCCAGCTCTGCGGTGCGCTCTTCCACCCGCTGCTCCAGTTCTGAAGAGAATCGCTTAACCTCTTCGAACAGCTGGGCGTTCTCCACGGCCACCGAGACCTGATCTGCCAACATGGTAAGTGTTGCCACTTGGGCAGGTGAGAAGTCTGCTGCTGTCTTCTTGTCGGCATTCAGGATGCCCACGGTTCGGTCTTCCACCCGCAAAGGTACCATGATCGAAGCGCCAATTGTGATTGGGCCGGGTAGGAAGCGGGGGTCCCGGGATACGTCTTCGACCGTTAACGGCATACCGGTTTGCGCCACGGTCCCGGCCAGGCCCTCTCCAGGCAGGATGACCATGTCCTGTAATAGGTCCAGGTCGTAGCCGGAAGAGGCCTTGGGCCGCAGGTAAAGCCCATCACGATCCTGCAAAAAGACGGTCGCATAATCATACCCTAACAGATTCGTCACCGACTGCACGACCGTGTTCAAAACCAGAGAGAGATCCAGTTTGGTGGTCACCGAGCGACTAAGTTCGTTGAACAGCATGAGGGTATTCAGCTGGAAACGGAGGTTTTCTACCAGCCGGTTGTTCTCGATCACTACAGCAACTTGGGCGGCGAAGAGTTCCAGAACTTCCAAAGAACCGCGTTGCGGCGCGCGTCCATCGTGAGGACGATCCACCGACATATAACCTAAGATTTCTTCCTGCGTGCTGTACAGCGGGATCAGAAGAATGTCGTGCGGGTGCCACGTCCCCGGAATTCGCTCCAGGTTGGTCTCTGCTTCGGGCTCGAATACATCGATGCCGCCCCGCCAGATCTCTTGGAACTCGGATGGAATATAGTAACAGTGCCCGATCTGGAAGCGCTCCTGGAGCAGTTTTTTCACGTTGTCCCAGGGACGGCGGACTTCCTTCATCCTTTCCAGCTCGGTCAGCGGCATGCCGGCTCCGGCCGCGCGCCGGACCATGCTCCCTTCCAGAACGCTGATCAGGACGATTTCATAGCCAATGGCTTCTTGGGTGGCGTAAGCCATATCCAACAATGTGTCATCCAGGGGACGATCCGAGCGCATCGTACGCGCGACCTCGAGGAGGAGCCGCATCTGTTCGGCCCGTTGGTACATCAGTTGTCCGCGTTCGAGTTGTTCGGCATAGCGGTGGGCATTGCCAATGGCCACGGCAGTTTGGAGCGCCAGACTTTCCATGAATTCGCACACCACGGGCGAAAACGCTGCTTCACGACGACTTTGAAGGATGAGGGCGGCCGCCAAACGCTGTTCATAGAAGACCGGCGCCAATAACATCGATCCGGTCCTTGGCAGTAGGGCGGTCCCGTCGCCGGATAAATCTGCCAGATTTGATAGACAGACGATCTCCGGGTGTTCGATGAACATCTGGAGGGGGGCAACCTGTTCGGGATGTTCGACCAGGCTTTGCGCTAACGCCTGACCGTTTTCATCCAGTCCGTCGTAGGCGACCAACCTGCGGTTTCCGTCTTCCCACAGGATAACCAGCCCGGCCTCCGCTTGACTGAACTGCAATGCCTCTTGCAATACCAGATTCAAAATATGGTCACGATTGACCGTGATCGCAATCTCCTGCGTGACACGCTGCAACGCGCCGGCTGAATCTATCCGAAGCCGGATTAATGTGCGCGCCTCATCCCGTTGCTGACGGGCCTCGCTGAGCTGTGTGCTACCCCAGGCTGCGAAAGGTAACACGATCAGAGCGTAGAGGGTTTCTACCACGGGGGCCGGATGCAAGAGCGCTGCCCCTGCTCCCAATAACGCCAGCCCCAGCGTGATGATCAAAGCCGCCGGCCTACCCCATTGAAACGCGACTGCTACTGTGACGGGCAGCAATACATAGATTCCCCACGGAACCAATCCGCCAGCGTAGAGCATGAGCAAGGCCACGACTGTGCCTCCTCCTGCTACTACCCACCAATACTTGAAAGAAGTAAGTTCGCGTCTCATAATGGTCAGCTTGTTCGTCTATTTTGCCAGAATGCCGGCGTATACGTTGGCAATGGTATGGCTCTTCTCCTGCACTCACTACCGCCGGGCGCGACGGCGTGTCTCCGCCATAGCCTCGGTCACCTCACGAATATCGGTAAACGGGCCATCGCTTGCCGTCAACATGCCGACTTGTAATGACATCAAGGGCACGTGTGTGTCGTTCCCCTCGTCGTCTTTGATCACCAAATAGCCCTGCATTCGGGTCATGAAATCGTAATGGGTTCCCACGCTTTCATCAAAGCGCCGCACTAGATCCTCTTTCATCGGTGCGAGCAATCCTTGTTTGGTGATAACGATAAAATCGTCTCCGCCGATGTGCCCGATGAAATCCTCCGGGGCGCCGAGGGTTTCCACTACGTCACTCAGCAGCATACCGGCAAAGCGTAGCACTTCTTCTCCGGCGACGAACCCATAGACTTCATTGAACGCTTCCAGGCCGTTGATCCCCAGATACAGAATCCCCCAATCCTCACGGCGCAGGAGTTGGCGCAGCTGTTGTTCAATCAGACGCCCACTTGGCAATCCGGTGGTTGGGCTTGTCAGGCTTTCGATTTCGGCGCGTTTGATCGTGTTGCGCACCCGCAGCCGCAATTCTTCTACGTCGAAGGGCTTGGTGATGTAATCGTCGGCTCCCAGCTCAAGGCCGCGGATCTTGTCGCTGCGTTCATCTTTCTGGGTAAGGAAGAGAATTGGGATATGGCTTGTCCGCAGGTTGGTCCGCAGTTGCCGGCAAACCTCGTATCCGTCGATATCGGGTAGCATGATATCCAACACGATCACGTTGGGCATTTTCTGTCGTGTCAAATCCAGAGCATCTCCGCCGCGTGATGCAACATGCACGTCATAGCCGAGAGACTTGAAGTATAGTTGTAGCATATTCGAAATGTCGAAGTCATCTTCGACAACGAGGATACGCCCTTCACTCATTTGCCCACCTCCTGCCCACCAACCCTCACTTGTGAGGTGATGTCATCGACGCTTGGGACATTGTCATTACCCGGTAGAGGACCCCCGCGACTTGCACAGGCTTTGACCCTTGCGATGACTGCTTCATCAAGTTTCCGCTCGAAACTACGCAGCGCCGCCAGGCGAAATCCATGTTTGCTTGCCAGTCCGTCGATTTCATCCATCTGTTCGAGTGTCAAATCTTTCCCCAGCGAATAGTCTTCAAAACGCTTTTCAAAAGCCAGCGTCATGGTCTCGGCCATGCAGCCAAAGGTTAACCCAGGCGGCAATCCATAGTCAAACCCGAAATCGACGGTTCCGGGAACAGTGACCAGACCGCCGTCAAATACCAGGACATCGTTGCGCATCTGTGCTACCTGCCATGATACATCTCGCGGGCGCGACACGTCACAGACCACCGCGCCACTCCTCAGGTATTCAGGTTTCACCAGACCGCCGCCAGCGCTGGTAACTGTTATCACGACTTCGGCTTCACGGAGATCGGCAATGTTCTGGGTAAGCGCCACATCATGGGCTCCCTGCGCCTGAACACGCTCTGCTACCTGTGTGAGCCGTTCGGCGCGCCGTCCGACAAGCAGTACCTGGCCGGCTTCCGGTCCAAGCTTTTGGGCCACGGCGCCGCCGATTGCGCCGGTCGCCCCTACAATGGCCAACGTTGTTTTGGAAAGCTCGATGTTCATCATGCTGGCGGCTTGGCGCGTCGCGCGCACGGCAATCGCCGCCGTATAGCTATCCCCTGAAGTCACCGGAATATCCAACTCGCGGGCAATGGTTAACCCGCCGTCTCCGATAACTGAGGTATAGGCGCCCAGGCCCAATACCTTTGCTCCCAGGCGCTCGGCCAGCTCGCCAGCAGCCACGATTTTGCGATAGACTTCGTGGGTTGGCAAGGCGAGCATGCGCTGCGCCGTGTAAGGAACTGCAATGAGCCAGCCCTCGATTTCCTGACCTGTGGCTTCTGAACGCCCCCCCACAACGCGGGACAGATACACCGGCGGCCAGAATCGTGAGAGAAAGTGAACTACACCTTCGGGCAATATCGTGCCGAGAAAGGGGTATTTCCGCGCGACGTCCCGCTTGGGAGCAATGGGATGGATAATGAAAGCAAACGAACTCATAGCTTGCCTCAATCCTCGGAACCTCGGGGTGGGTACATCCTTGGATAATGCCGTTCCCAATCGCGAATTTTGAAGTGATCGCTGTCTTTGTAGTATACGTTCTTGGAGATCACGCGCCGTTCAGGTGAGGCAAAAAGAATGACGTCGGACTCGATCATACGCGCTGGGAAGATCGTCATGCCAGAGCCTATTCGAACGTTATGGCCCACCGCGCCTCCTAAGACCGGCATTCCGGTTGCTTCGAGTTGTCCCCCATAGTGAGACCGGATGGGGATATGGGGCACCAGGTTGAAGTCCGTAAACGTATTACCGGCGCCAACGAAAGTTCCACGTCCGATTACACACAGTTGGAGACACGTGTTTTGCGCTACCATGGCATCTTCCATCATAACCGTCTCGAAGATAGCTGCTCGAAACGGCAAGAAAGTGCCATCTCCCACGACGCTCAACATCAGCTGGCAGCCCTGGGAGATATTCACGTTGTTGCCGATAATGCAATTCCCTACTACCGCGCCCGCTCCGATTGTGACGTTGTTCCCGATCAGGCTCGGCCCCTGAATAATGGCCGTCGGATCGCTGACGCAGTTTTTCCCTACCTGAACGAGCTCGGATGTCGTCAACACCTGGCGTCGTTCGAGCATCCCTTGCCAGAGTAGACGCAAGTTTAGCCCAAATTTCTTCTCTAGTTGTTGCTCGAACCGCGCCCCGATCGAAAAAACTCCGAACATCACGTTGGCAATCAAGATATGTATCCAGTGCTCGATGGACAGGAAGGCTTTAGTTGGTAATTGATACACCAGGTCGCCATATACATCCGACATATGCGTCGGAACGTTGTAGAAACCGACCTCACGCGGCTCAGTGCGGATAAGCAATGGGCGCACCACCGGTTCGATGCCATACGGGTAATACCAGAGATCGGCCACGAACACATTGCCCTGGCGGCGGATCCCGCGTTGTAAAAATATCGCGTGCCGGGAGATCGCCGGATCATCCAGCTCAAACGCTACCTGACAGGCCTTGCCGAACTTTTTGGCGCGATTGAGGAATTCTTGGATAAAAGGCTCATCGAAATAGAGATTGTCGCGATAGACGAAGGTTTCGACCCGCTCGGCGCCAATCTCGGCGACTGAATCGACTTCATATTCCTCGGTGGTGTAGGTAGCCAGAATATCCCGCTGGTGCAACCACAACGGTTTGGCCAGTACGCTCAGTTCGCGTGCTGGCTCGTTGAATGGCGCGATACTCCGGTGATCTCTAAGAATAACCTTACGCACAATTACACATCCTCAATGCACGGATCATTCCAGGGGTTCCCGCGTCACAGCCAATGTGCACGTAGGGTCCCCCAGCGCCGTGCAGGTGAGTTCCTCAACATCGAATAGCTTGCCACCGCTTACCCAGAATAGAGATTCTTGCAACAAACCGACACTCAGTGAGCATGCAGGATACAACGACTGCCGGCCCCAGGCGACGCCACAATGCTGCACGACCCAATAATAGCAATTGCTGTCCTCTCGCAGGGAAACGTGTTGATCTGAATGCCGGTTCAGGATTTCGGCCAGCACCTCCATTCCTAGCCGTACCCGAAACCCCAAGGGTAGTAACCGAAAGGCAACATCGGCCACGCTCAACAATCCACCGAAATCGCGGATGCCGTATCGAAAGCAGGCGCGCCCAATCCGCAAGGAAAGGAGTTGGCCACTGCGTGGCCCATACATCTCATCGATTGCGGCTACCAATCGCGATAGAGACTCGAAAGGAAAGGTCCGTTCAAAGTCGCCGGGCGGGTACGCGTCGATCAGGTCCGGCAGCCGCGCCAGATTCAGCACTGATTTCAAGCCATTTTTCCCGATGACTTCCTCTGTTGCCAGGAGCAAAATGCGGCCTATCTTGTTAGGAAAAAACGGCGGTACCTCCACCACGGAATGCCCCTCAGCAGGGATCAAGGACGCTGACATTGTGTTCACGATCAATTGAGAAATTCTCTTACGACTCGATGAAAGCGCTCGGTCTCATCCAACATCGGAAAATGCGCGGAACCATCGAAATAGTGGAGTATTGCATTTGTGACGCGCTTGCGAAGAATCTCTCCCTGTTTTGGATCGACGATATTGTCTTTGCACCCGTACACGCCCATTGCCGGAATCCGCAGCTCGTGCAGGCGGGGGCGCAGGTCGGTGTGACGTAGATCGCGAATGCTCGCAGAAAACGACTCCATTGTCGTGCTGGACAAATCTTTCTCGAACATTTGATACCAGGTGCGCCAATCTCTCGCGTAAAAAGGTGAAGCCAGCCGCACACCGTAAGCAAACGCTTTGGGAAACTTGTAAAGGAACCGGGCGATCTGACGATTGCCCGCAAGCTTCAATAACAGGTCCAGTCCTGACCCGACAATCGGAGATCCGATGATAGCGACCCGCGAGACCCGATTCGGGTGGGCAAGCGCCAGGCTCAATGAGACAGTCCCTCCCATTGAATGTCCCATGACCGGGGCGCGTTCAAGCCCCATCCGCTCCATGAACTGGGCTACCATCTCTACATACTCTTCTACGGAGAACGACCCGTGCTTTGCCGAGTCGCCAAATCCCCAGAAGTCTAAGGCGTAGGTTTTGAATTTGTCGCCGAGATTCTCCATCGTAGACAGCCAATAGCTCCACGAACCAAGCCAGCAATGAAGCAAAATCACTGGCTTGCCGTGTCCAAACGTCTCATAGTGTACAATCCCACGATCCGTGACGATGGAGCTCATAGTTGCATGAATACCTCGGCCCTTTGAACACTCTAATCATAGCACACTCTACCTGTCCCTCAGGAAAAGGGCCGTTGCAGTTTAGTTAAAAAACGGTTACTCCTCTTGCTGGTCCATGACCTCCAGGATGGAATAGAGCAATTCCAGAAGCACCTGCTTTACGCTTTCGCGATTCTGAGCCACGCATGGAACTACTTTGATGCCGGATTCCACTTTCAAGACGATTTTGAGGTCGTCGGCCGGCCAGGCATCACCCAAATCTTGTTTGTTGGCCGCCACAATGTAGGGAACGGGTGAGTAGTTACGAAAGGTCTCAAGAATTCGCTGTGCTTCTCGGAAAGTCTCAGGTCGTGTGCTATCAACCAGCACGACAAATCCCAACATTCCCTCTGAGAGGATCTCCCACATGAAGTTGAATCTACGCTGTCCGGGCGTGCCGAACAGGTAGAGGATCAACTCTTCATCGATCGTGATACGGCCGAAATCCATGGCTACGGTCGTTGCATCTTTGATCCGTTCTGCTTGGCTTGAAATGCGGCGGTCCGTAGAAACGACATCGATTTCGCTCACGCTCTGGATGAACTCGGTTTTTCCCGATGCGAAGGGGCCAGTGACGACGATTTTGAGGGTCTGCATTGATCACAACTCCCGAATACGATCTATCAATCGATGAATCAATCCACGTTTTACGTCCGGGCGGCGCGCTTTAGTGGAAACGCGCACCTGGTCCTCTACCCGCTGACTGCGTCCTGGCGCCTCCGTAGCAGCAGGTCGTGCAGGTTTGATGATTTCGACAATGCCGGCTTGCAGCAACCCGTACACAATCTTGCGAATCTGAAACTCGGTCATGCTGTTGTACTGGGCAATTTGTTGAATCGTGTTCCGAGGATTTACGAATGAGATGACGCGCCACTCCTCGACGGTGAGATTGATGTCACGCAGTGGGGTTGTGGGTTTTTCGGCAAACTTCAGCGAGACGTCGAGGCTGGGTAACTCGTCCTGAAGTCGCTCCCATTCCTTGAGCCGGCGGCTTCCCTCCATGATCACGTTTTCCAATGCAATGGAGGTAACCATTTTCCCCTGGATGGGCAGCTGCGCCGGTTCGAACCGGAATGTACCTTCATTCCACGAGAAGATGCGGTATACCAGCCCTAGCACGTATTGGCGCACGCTTTGGACCACATCCTGTTGCTGAATGTGACCGGCCTGAATTAGCATCATGGCCATGTCACGATCCGAGCGCCCTGCCATGTTGGCTTGCACTACGCGCGCCTGTTCTGCTGTCAGTTTTCCGGCGCGCTGTAGCACTGTCGGCAGGTTCACATCTTCGCTGCCGGATGTCGCATAAACGAGTTTTCCCTCTTTGAAACATAAGAAGGCTGTACCTTCGGGCCCCTCGAGATAGAGCGTGCCCGTTTTTCGAGCCAGGTTTATGAGGTTCAAAAGCTGCGTTATGCCGAAATCCTTGAGATTGCCTTTCAACGCCATATCTGCCGTCCTTGTTTAGTTCCATTGAGCAGTCAAGATGAGTTCAGAAACCGCAGGCCCCATCAGGCATACCGATCTCCGTCGTTCCAGTTGGACGCCGGACACCGCGCGCAGGTTTACACGGCTCCGCTTCCGGAGCCATGCCCTCCGCATCCACTACTCCTTACACAATTATAACTTGCTTCAGGCAAACAACAACTGCCCATTGTCTATTCGAAT
>JAFGNR010000339.1 GCA_016926915.1 Anaerolineae bacterium | reverse complement strand
CGGCGCGCTCGCGGCAGCTGATTCGCGGCACACCTCTTGTAACGCTCTTCGGTCGCCCACAGGTTCACGCAGCCTCCAGTTGCTCCAACACACCTTGGATCGCCCGCTTGGTCATCGCAATCACCATAGCAGTACGGTATTCGGCGCTGGCGCGGATATCACTGATGGGGCTGCAGAAGCTATAGGCAGCGCTGGCCGCCTGCTCGATCCGTTCGGCAGCGTGCCCTTTCGTCAACAATGCCTCCGCCTTCGGCGCGCGCACCGGCGTAGGCGCGACGGCGCCTAACGCCAATCGCCACGCGTAGCCGCCATCCTGAGGATAGGCCAAGGCGGCAACGCCGACGATGGTGAGATCCCCCTTCTTGCGGCGGCTGAGCTTGACGTAACGGGCAACGGTTCCCAGGGGCGGTTGCGGAATCTCGAAACCGGCCAGCAACTCGCCTGTCTGCAAGACCGTGCGTTTGGGGCCGGTGAAGAATTCCGTCATGGGGACGCGACGGTCCCCCTGGATCGTTTTGATGACGGCGCTGGCTTCCAGCACCAACAGGGCCGGTGGTGTATCTGCCGCCGGAGATGCCGTGCAACAATTGCCGCCAATGGTCGCCCGATTGCGCACTTGCTCGTTGCCCATCCAGCCGGCGCCTTCCGCCAATACAGCCCAATGCCGGCCGACCAGCTCCGAATGGACCAGCTCATTCATCCGCACTGCCGCGCCGACGAAAAGCGCGCCATCTTCCAGGACCTTGAGGTCGCGCAAACCGGGCAAGCCCTTGACATCCACCACCACGTCCGGCGCGAAAGCCTCATCCCGCACACCGGGAAGCAGATCGGTGGCCCCGGCCATGGGGATGACTGTTTTGTCCGGCAAGGCCAATAAGTGGAATGCCTCTTCAAAGCTCTCAGGTCGATAGTAATCAAATGGTCGCATAGGACCCACCTCCCATAAGAATGAATCGTTCAAGTAGAGACTTGACACAGTCCAACACCTGATCAGGAAACGCGATCCGTGACACGTAAATACGTCTGCCGGATTCGCATTCACATCTCACGGTTCGCGTTTCCATAGGCTAGATAGTTGAGGCCAGACCCAGAGTGGGTCTGGCCTCAACGTCAACAGCGCTTACTCGGCCGCAGGAATCTTGATGCCGAACTTCTCGATCGGCACGAAGATAAAGATAAGATTGAGTAGAATGCCTGCGACCGCGCCCGTGGCAATGCCCGGCAGGCCGTTGGGGAAGATGCCCAACAGAGCAGAGTTCTCGCCCAGCGGGATATTGCCGCCGCCGATCACCTGTGCGCCGATGGCGATGATGGTCACCAGCGCGCCGATAGCCAGCTGGCGCGGGTCGAAGAGGTTGACCTTCTCCGACTGAATCAGCGCGATACCCTGCATGCCAATGACGCCGAACAGGTAGATGGCCAGGCCGCCGCTGACGGCCAGCGGCACCGTATTGACGATAGCGGCCAGCTTGCCCACGAAACCCAGGAGGATGGCGATCACGCCGGCAGCCAATAGCACAGGACCGGAGTAGTTGCGGGTGATGGCCATGAGGGAGTTGTTCTCGCCGTAGTTCGTGCCCGCCACGCCGCCGAACATACCGTTGATCAAGTCTCCCAGTCCATCCAACACCAGGTTCTTGCCGATGTTTTGATCCAGGTTGTAGTGCGGCTTGCCCAGGTCGTCGGCCAGCTTATCGACGTAAAGGCTGATCTGATAGAGGTGGGCCGTCGACTCCGGGATCGTCGCGATCGCGATAATCGCGATGGCCAGGATCGACTCCAGCGCGCGGGGATTGCCGAACGCGGGCAGCGTGAACTGGGGAAACTGAACCCAGGGAGCCGCGCCAACACTTGCGAAGTCCACAGATCCGGGATCCACTATCGCACTGAAGAGATAGCCGGTCACTGCACCCAGGAGAATCGGCAACAAGCCGATGAACCCTTTACCCTGCAGGTAAACCGACAGGACGATCGTGACCAGGAGGGTCACGATAGCGACCAGCCAGTTGGCCTGCGCCATATCTACGGCAGCCCCACCCAGCGTCACGCCGATCACCAGCGCCACGGAGCCGGTCAGCACCGGAGGCAGGATTTTGTCCAACGCATCCTTGCCGGCCCGGGCGATCAGGAACCCAACCAGGATGTTGATGATGCCGGTGGCCACGATACCGACCTGCGCCAGACTGACCAGGTCCTTTCCGGCGTACGTAGCAAACTCAGCCCCGGTGAGGGTAACGGTCGCCGTGATATAGCTGAAGGAAGAGCCATAGTAGAGCGGGATGAACTTGCCGATCCACACGCGGGACAGAACCAATGCCGTGATCGTCGCCAGGCCAGAGACGGCCAGCACCGCACCGACGTCGAACCCCACGAGCAAAGCAACCAGGACCGTCGCCGGGAACATCGTCAGTACGTGCTGGAATCCCAGCAATACCATCTGACCAAACGGGGGTGCATCATTGGGCAAGTAACCGAAAATCTTCGGTTTTTTCTCGTTAGCCATTGAGTTTCCTCCTTAGGGAATGCAATTTCGAAATACGATAGCTTGAAACACGCAGACAACTCCAAAGTTCATCGACCATCAATGCGTCAGGCGTACCACCTCCTCTCGCAAGATAACCAGACAACACCGACAGAAGAATTAGAACCCGTGCGGAGACGCGACACAGACCGGAAGCTCGCCAAACTTCCCCATCCCCACCATGGCCGTATCCCCGGAAAAGCAGCCAGCAGGGCTTCCCAAGACATTACGGGCGCCGGGAAGCCCTACAGGCGCCAGCTCGGACTATAACACTGCAAGGCTGCGCGGCCCAGAAGGCCCTACGATTATCCGATTTGACACTCCCGCAGCGCGACGTCCCAGGTCAAAGTACAAACTTCAAGCCGTATACTGGTTCCCCGGATACGTAGCGCACCGGTCGCCACTCGGCTGCCAGGAGCATGCCGGTGTGCACATCGGCGCCATCGGGCGCAGCGATTTGCCCCATCGCCTTGACGCCATTCTCGAACTCAACCACGCCGATGTACAGGAATCGCTCATCAAATCCCCAGGGGAGGTTGAAGATCTGGGTGTAGGTAAGGAGTTTGGCCTTACCTTCCGGATGAACCAGTTCGAACTCCCGGTGCTGGCAATTCAAGCAACGTTCATGTTTAGGGTAGTGAATGCGTCCGCACTTCTTGCACTTGTACGCAGTGATCTCTTTCATGCTACTTCTCCCCTCTCTTGAGGACAAAGGCCACGACGTTGTTGCCAAAGCCGCCGAAGTTGATACTGAACCCGGCCCTGGCATTTTTGACCTGTCGCTCTTTCGGCAGTTCGTGACGCAGTTGCCAGGTAAGCTCAACCACTTGCGCCACGCCGGTCGCGCCGACAGGATGCCCGCGCGCTTTGAGACCGCCAGAAACGTTGATGGGCAGTTGCCCACCCAATTTCGTTTTGCCTGCCAGCACGGCCTTGCCGCCTTCGCCCTTCTTGAAGAAGCCTACATGCTCGCTTTCGGCGATCTCGAGGATGGTAAACGCATCGTGCAATTCGGCAACGTTGATCTCTGCCGGCTTCGTCTGTGCGCGCTCGAAGGCTTGCTGGGCTGCCAGCGTCACCGCCTTGAGATCGGTGGGGTCGTCGCGTTCGGCCAGCGTGTGGGTATCGGTCGCCTGACCGAACCCGGCGACGATCACCGGCACATTGTGCGTCAATTCCTTCACGCGATCCAGGGGACACAGGATCACGGCCGCGGCGCCATCGCTTACCGGACACGCGTCGTACAGATGTAACGGATCGGCCATCGGCGGGTTGTTCACCACAGAATGCGGGCTATCGAGAATGCCCTCCTTCGTGATCAACATCTCCACGTGCGCGTAGGGATTGAGCGCGCCCATCTGCTGGTTCTTGATCGCGATCTCCACCAGCATCTCGCGGGTCACGCCATATTTCTCCATGTACAAGCGGGTGAACATACCGGCCATGCCGGGCAGCGTAATGCCGTAGGGGTACTCGGTTTCGGGATGGGTCAGCGTCGCCACAAAGTCCGTGGCTTTCCACCCCGTGACCTCGCGCATCTTCTCGCCGCCGGCCACCAACACCAGATCATAGTATCCAGAAGCAACGGCAAGCACCCCGTTCTTCACGGCGGAGCCTCCCGAAGCCGGGCCGTTTTCCACCAGGTCGGCGGCGGCAGGCAACAGACCGACCCGATCTACCAAGGCGCTGGCGATTGCCGTCTGGCGCTGAAGAATACCGCCTCCCATATTTGCGACGTAGACAGCATCGACCGCACTCACACCGGCGTCATCCAACGCCTTCAGCGAAGCATACGCCAGCATGTCCACCAAGGTATCTTGATCGCGACGGCCAAAGGGGATCATCCCCGCGCCGATAATCGCTACGTCTCTCATCATTTACCTCCCCTTCAATCCAGCGATCTTTTCACGGATGGCGTCTTCGTCCGCGACAACGATCTCTCGCAGCGCCTCATCCAACAGCTCTTGCGGCACAGGACGATCGCCCACAACAAGACGCGGTTTGCTCTTGAAGTAGAGCTCTCGCGTCAGGCGATACGAAGGCGCACCGCCCAACTCATGCGGAATGTCGGTGGGTTCCAACCCGTATTCGATCATCCAACGGCGGAATCCAATAGGGCTCTCTGCCACAATGAGCACCTCGTCCTGTCCAAGATATTCGATGTGGTGCTCCATCTTGGCGGCGAAGAGATGTGCGCCTACGCGAAGTCCGCGATCGATAGCCAATGTGTGAAGGCTCATGCCGGTCTTAGCATTGTACATACGGCTGTTTACCATCCCCACCAACAATCCCTCGATCTGCCCCACCAGGCAGAACTCGTTCTGCGTGCGATGGGTATACCAGCCCAACAGCTCGGCGTAGAGTCGCGCACCGACGATGTCATAGTAATCCTTATGAATGAACAACGTCGGATGCACCGCCTCGAGCAAGGTCGGCACCTCTTCACGCCGCGCTTCACGAACTACCAGCCGTTTGCCGTTGGCCAGGGTGATAACCTTCGGGGGATATGGCGCCTGCGGCGCCTCCGGCGGGCGCAGGACAGCTTCCAGTTCCATATCGACTGCCATCATTCACTCCTATTTCAGTTACGAGTTACAAGTTACGAGTTGCGAGCTGCGGGTTTTGCGCTGCTCGCAACTCACAACCCGCCGTTATGGTGGGGTTCAGCGCGCCTTCACCTGCGCGTTCAGGGCCTCGACGTGCGCCGGATCATACACATCCCCGAACTTCGTCTTCGGCATCTCGGCCTTCTTCTTCAGCAGGTCTTCGTACTCATCATCATCGACGAAGGCCACGCAGCGCCCGATGCTCGATTCCCCATCGACGAAGCGCCAGGGGAAGAAGCCCACCTGGACCCGGCGGTTGACCAGGAGATCCAGATCGCCTCCGATGCACTCCGCGTGGATGATGCCCTGGGGGAACATCTCGATGTGCATAAGCTGGTATTTGGTATCATCGAAGACATCCGCCAACCCGGCGCCGTACTTCTTCTGGAAGTGCGCTTCGGCCTGCCGGGCCTGGCGCGGCATCCACTGGCGAATGATAGTATTCATGGGATGATCGGCGCTGCCGCAGTCCACACCGATCCAGCGCAACTTCTTCTTCTTGGCCCATTCGGCAAACTCGCGGTCCGGGCCGGGGTGTTGCACCATGTAGCGAATCTCATCCGCCGTGGGCATGTCCCAACCGAAGTGGTGGAAACCGGTGTGGATGATCAGAATATCGCCCTCCTTGACCTCGACCTTATCTTCGATCATTTCCGAGGTGTAGATATCGTAGTCGGCCACGACGTCGGAAAGATCGACGATGGCGGCGTCATGGACCAGGAAGTCCATATCCAGATCGGCCATGTCTTTCCCAGCGGTATAGAAATGGATCTCACCGTCGAGGTGGGTGCCCAGATGGTTCGAGTGGGTCAGCAACTGACCATTCGCGCCGTTAGGCGCCAGCCGCTTGAAGTATTTCACTTGCAGCGGTTCGTATGTAGGCCACGGGGGTGTGGCGATTCCCAAAGGGATAGTCAAATCTATCAACTTCATCCGAAAACCTCCTGATTTATGATAGTGCGCGTGGGAGACAAGCAGCGCACGCTACGCAAGTTGCAACGCGCGACCGCGACACTCCCTATATATCGAGAAGTGTTGGAGCAGAACTCCAAACACTATAACCCCATAAACGCCATTTGGAAACACCCAACGGCGCTGCCAACACCTCAATCTTCCACGGACCAAACGTGCACTACCGGCCTGGCTTCATCCGCGTAGAGTTCCAGGACGTATAGAATCCCGTTTCCCGAATCGTACGCCGCTGCACCGATGCGGTTGCGCCGCTGCACACCCCACCCCAACATGATCACATCCCATTCGGGCGGCTCCAGGTAGAGAACCTCGTCGACGTCCATGACCGCGTAGGGTTGGGGTTCCCACGACTCCAGTTGACCGGCGGCGACCTGCGCCAGCTGTTCCGGGTCATAGAAAATGAACTGGGCATCGAAGCGCGTGCTCCACCAACCGCGCATGCTCACGCAATCCCCGGCCTCTTCGTCGCAACAACCGGCGAAATCCTCAGGTGGACAGGGCGCCCCGGCGGCCGTCCGACAGGTGACGAAATCGGTCACGTGGGTATCTACGCAGGGATACTCCGGCCCGTCAGGGTGTATGTACCCGTACCAGTATTTCGTCCCCGTGCCCTTGGCGCCCACAAACAGCACGGCGGATTTTCCCGACGCGGTCGTCAGCCAGGCGCCGCCTTCCCACTCATCGGGGTGCTGGTATCCGGCCATGGCGCGCTCGATTTCTTCCGTATTGTAAGCGTTTTCATACAAAAGCAGTGGGGTTTCTGCAAGCTGTGTGCCCGCCGGAGGCGCCGAGCCGTTGTCTTGCCAGGGGCGATAGGCAAACAGCGCCGGCCCCATTCCACCTTGCCCCCCATCACGCATGCGCCCCGTAGCCAAATAGCGTCCCTGAACATAGGTATCGGCCCATGCGACGGGGATTCCAAACATGTAGCCGTTGGTGCTGTAAAGATTCTGATTCCCGATGAACCAAGGGCCTTGGACATCAGGATTCGTGAGGTCAGCGTTGAGCCAGACATGCGAGGCGCGGCCCTCGGGCTGCAAGTGCTGGCCCCAACAGAGGTGCAGCTTGGGCCCCGTGGCGGGATGGTCGAGATAATGCAGCCCTACCTTGGGGATCTCCTCCATCTCTGTGAAGAAACCGGCAAGCACGTTTTCGAAAGGCTGGACCAAGACGGCCTGGGGCAGCGCGGCCACATCCCCGGAGCGCGCCGGCGCCGGAATACTCACCTCGGCAATCTGATCCCCATCTGGGAGCTCGCCATAGGGAATCCGATCATGGCCGGTGATGAACAACGAGCCAGGAAACCCGTCGCCAGCGCCGCCGGGGTCGCCCTCCGGATTGAAGGTCATGGCGTTGCCGCCATAGGCAAAAGTCTCAGGGCGGTCGTCGCCGCCGGGCAGCCGGAAAGCGCCCAAATAGGTCAAACCGTCCGGCTGCACCAGGGCCGCCGGGTCGCTGGTGACAACAATCGGCAGATATGCCGTGGGGGTAACGACCGGAGCGGGCGTTGCCGCAACAACATGGGTCGGCTCCGGTTCGGAAGAAGCGCCGCCGCATGCCGCCGCTATGAATGCCACAACCAGCGTCAAGACAACCATCCTGGAGTGTCTCATGCGCCGGCCCCTTTGTGGCGACGGCCCAACACCAGGCCCGCAATGGTCAAGGACGCCAGCAAAGGTGCAGAGGCGCAGAGGCCGCCCCCACCGGATGCCGGCGCATCTGCCGCCACATCCACCGGTTCGTCCGTCTCAAGAGGGACGTCGCCAATTTCTTCCGGCGGTGCGGCCTCCCCGGAGAACAGCGCGACATCATCCACCCAGAGATGCCCCTCGCCCTCCTCCAGCAACAGGTAGATACCCGTCACGCGCGCCGGATCGAAAACGGCCAAACCGCCTTCATCCGCCCATTCCGCACGTGTCAATGCAGTCCAGGCAACCGCCACAGGCTCCCATGTCTCCGTCGCCAGGAAATCGAACTGGAACGGCGTCGGCGCTTCGGGATCACCGGCGAAAGCCATCAATGTGACCCGTAATCCCGGGGCGCCGGCGCGTTGCCACAGCGAAATGCCGTCTGCGCCGCGCCAGTCCGGAAGCGTATCGTAATACCGGCCGCACCCCACCCAACCCCCGGCAGGAATTGCATACTGCAAGTGCAGCGCTGTCGCGCCGCTGTGGGCAGCATCCCCCGGTGCGCATTCAAACGTCGCGCCCTCGCCGCCGTCGCCCTCCCATAGAAAGTCCGCCTCGAAATCATCCACCAGCCCCGTGACTGCTGCCGGGGGCTGAGACTCGTCTTCCGGCCTCTCGGGAGGTTCTGCCGCCAGGGTGGGCGTCGGCGCTTCCGGCGGCGCGGCCGGCCCCGCCGCTTGCCAGCGGTTGTAGATGGCATTGAGCAAGGGCACGAACTCTTCTGTGGCCTTGTGATGTCCTTCCGTCGATGGATGGCTATCGCCGCTTGGATAGGCCGCGTAGTCGGTATCGGCCGCCTGGATATGCTCGCTGGCGCGACCGTTCCACCGGTGATGGTTGTCAGGATCCGTCAGAACGTTGTAGTAGTCGAAGACGGCGACGTTGGCGTACGGATACCCTTGCAGCCAATCGTTGACCAGCCAGGTGTTGAAGGCGCGCGCATTGGCAGCCCGCGCCCGGCTGGTCTCGCTCCGTTGCAACGGGGGCGCGGTGATCACAATGAACAGCTTGTCGGGACGCGTCGCGAAGTAATCCAGCAACGCTATGTAGACAGCCCGGGCATTGGCCACCGTGTAATCCCAGTCATTGGGTTCCGCCAGGGGGGCATCGCCGGGCTTCCCGTCTAAATCCGACTTGGGGAAACAGGACTTGAACATGATGATCATGTTCTCCCCGCCGGGATCTGACGTCCGGGGCCAGGCGCCGAAGTCGCCTATGTTTTGCCCGTTCTCGGTATAGACGGCCTGCATGATCCGGTCGCGTTCCGGTCCCAGGAACCACTCCGGCCAATTGACGATGTCGGTGCGATCGCCGATACCCTCAGGTCCCCACCCGTAGTTCGTCGCACTGACGAAATAGTTGTTGTCCATCAACGCGCGGCCCAACCCGCCATAGGGTTGATCGTCGTTGGGATCGGCCAACCAGTTTCCCCCCGTCGAGTGGTGAATGAAGATGAGCTTGACCGGGTCATCAGGGGGCGCGGGGTTCTCTACCGGCGCCGATTGGGCGGGTCGCAACCCGCCGCCAAGCAACAGGATAACCAGAAAACCGAGTACCGCCCCACGCTGCAATGGCCCCATGCGCCCCTCCTCGACAAGACTGCAAACGACCGTCCCCTCAGATCAGATTTTCGAGCAAAGCCGCGAAGGCATCCTCGAAGCACTTGCGCGGCGCCCGGACCAGACCGGCGCCCACCATGCCAATCCCCGGCTTCTTGTGGGCAATGCCCGTGTTGATAAAGGGTAGAATACCGGTCGCCATCACCTTCCGCACGTCGATGCCCAACGGCGTCCCCCGGAAGTTGAGCACCGGCGCCGTGAAGAATTCGTGCTCCCCCGCCGTGATCTCATACATCTCCTGCGTCACGCTGAGCGCCAGCGCCGCCGTCCCGCCCACAAAGCGGACGATAGCCGGCGCCGAGGCCATGGCAAAGCCGCCCACGCCCCCAGTCTCCGTAATGCTCGAATCGCCAATATCCGGATTGGCGTCCTCCTCCGAGTAGCCGGGCAGCCACAGCCCCTGGACGATGGGCGCCGGCGCCGTGAACCAGCGATCCGGCAACGCCGCGACGCGAATGCCGAAATCCGTCCCGTTGCGGGCCATCACGGTGACCAACGTGCTGCCCGCAATACCCTCGGCGACTTCCAGCATTGACTTGACCGCCGGCATGGAGAGATTGAGAAAGAAGTGATCGTTGCTATCAATGAAGCGCAACACCTTCTCCGCCGCCTCGGTGGATGAGGTCTGGATGACGGCCGGAACGAGCTGCCGGAAAAGCAACGAGGTCGCCGCGCGGTTGCGATTGTGGACCTCGTCGCCCATGTGCAAAGCTTGCGCGATGATGCTGCGCAGATCAATAGGGCCTGTGACTTCCAACGCTCGCTGAAGCGCGGGATAGAGATCAGTTTCCATCCACCGTAAACGTTCCAGAACATCGTCTCCATACGCGCCATAGCGCAGCACCCGCCCAAGGCCCTCGTTCTGCGTCGCGTAGGTGAGATTACCGAAGGTCTCGTTCCTGATAACGAAAACCGGCATCGAAGGCGAGACAATGCCCGCCATCGGGCCGACCGTGTGATGGTGGTGGCAGGGATCGAAGGCGACCTCGCCGGAGGCCGCCAGCTCGGCAGCTGCTTCGTAAGTGTCGGCCCAGCCTTCATAGACAATCGCGCCCATGATAGCGCCACGCGTAGGCCCGCACATGCGCTCCCACGTGATGGGCGGGCCAGCATGGAGGATCATGCGCGCGCCCATGCCGGGAATCAGCTCCCGCGCAATGCCCATGCCAACCAGCAAAGGACGCCCTTTCCGAATCCGCTCCACGGCCTCGGCATTGGCGGTCTCGATATCAATGCCGTCTTGGGTGCGGGTCAACTCCACGTACCCTTCCAACGGCGGTCGCCAGTCCACGTGCACGACATCCGCACCCTGGGAGTGCAAACTCTCCGCGAAATCCTCCAGCCCGATGTTCACAGCCTTCAACGGTTGTCCAAAGAGATCTTGTATGGCCATAGCTAGCTCCTGCTCAGGAAAGAATGTATCCCGCCAGGCGGGTCGCCGCAGCGTTGGTGGATACCACCAGAACGCCGGCATCCTCAAGCCGGGCTTCCTGTTTGCCCAAGTCTTGGGGATCGTCGGCAGTGCCGCAGACCGACGCGACGAAAAGCACTTCACGGCCCTCGGCCGATGCGACGGCGCGCGCTTCGCGCACGGCGCCGGCCGCCGCTCCGGCGGGATCCGGATGAACGCCAAATCCTAGCACCACGTCGAGGAAAATCACTGCGGTTTGAGGATCCCGGGCTTCCTGGATAATCCGGCGGTTACGCAACGTCGGATCGAGCATGGGATGTAACCGCCCGACGGTGAACTCATCTTCGCCCAGGTCGACAGCAGCATGCTCGACGCTGTGATTCGAATCGGCCATACGCAGGGCCTTGTCGACCGGCGCATTGGACCAGACATTGCCGGTGAGATCCTTGAGGATCAGCTGGGTCTCGTAACAGAAGGTGCCGCCGCTGAACAAGCCACGGAAGTAAACCTGTTCTTCCTGCAAGACACGCTTGAGCGACGCGGCCCGCACCCTTAGGCTGGCGTCTTTATTGCGAAGGTTGCCGAGTGCATCCTCTTCGTTCTGTCCCTGCGCAATCGCCGCCGCGAGCACCGCCGCCTCTTCCAGCGTACGCGCTGGAATACCGCCGGCAGACCGCACGGCCTGGGGATTGCCGCCCAAAAAACAAATCACCGCCGGTTTGTCGCTAGCCTGGAGCTGCGCCAGCACCTTTTCGGCCACCTCAGGGGCCGGCGGTTTCGAAACCAGCAGCAATACTTGGGTATCCGGGTCGGCCTGGAGCGCCTTGAGGCCCTCAAGCATCATAATGCCGCCGACGGCGCTCTTCAGATCGCGCCCGCCGGTACCGATCGCCTGCGTGATTCCGACGTTCAAGCGCGCCATGTATGAGACGACGGCCTGCAGACCGGTGCCGCTGGCAGCGACCACCCCCACAGGGCCCCGGGGAACCGCGTTGGCGAATCCCAGGGCAATACCGTTGATGATTGCGGTGCCGGCGTCCGGCCCCATGACCAACAGCCCTTTCTCACGTGCAGTCTGCTTGAGCGCGACCTCTTCTGCGACCGAAACGTTGTCGCTGAAGAGGAAGACGTGTTGGTCGTGGCTGAGCGCCTCGCGGGCCACCGCCCCGGCGTAACGCCCGGCGACCGAGATCAAGACCATGTTGGCGCCTTCCAATCGTTGAATGGCTGCCGCCATGGTTTTCGGGGGCTGTTCCAGACCGGAGCCGCTGCCGCCCGACTCCCGTGAAGCCTTGAGCAGGCGCTCCGCTTCTTCGAGCGCCGCGCCGGCTATCGCCGCATCCACGGCTTTGACGGCGATGACCAGATCGTCGGCCGACGCCGCTTCCGCTTCTGACGTCAGCAACTCCGCATCCGCCAGAATGCCCTTATTTGCCGGCGTTCCCATGACGACTGCGGCGTCTTCCACGCCGTCGAGAGCGAGAAGTCCCTGCGCCACTTCCAGCAGCGTCACGGAATCGTAGTATTCGCCACCTTTGACAGATGTTCGTGTGATCAACATAGCCTCCTGGTTAGCAAGATAGGCGTCAGCCGGATAGGTGTTAGCAAGATAGATATTGACGCTGAGCGGTCAGCCAGAGAAAACCGGATAGCATATCGAAGCCGGAACTGGCGCCGAAAGACACGACCTCTTTCACGGCATGATCCAACCCGTGTGCGTCAGGATCGCCCAGAACAGCAAGGAAATCGTGCCACCGTTCATCAGCGAGACCCGCCGCCGCCGCGCGCAAGAATGCACGGCTCAGGCTCGTGGTTGCCAGCGCGGCGCCGGCATAGAGTTGCTCACATACCCACGCCGCAGTATCCACGTCGGCAAACCACAATCCCAACATCACGCCGGCGAGAAAATCATCGCCGGCAGGCGTAAGACCCGGTCCCCAACCCGCCAACCCGGCAGCGGCCTCTCGCAGCGCGCCGCCGCTGGCGGCGCGCAAAGCGGCAGACAGCGTGACTACGCGCTGGGCCAACGATGGCGCCGGTGCGGCGAAGGGTGAAGACAATCTCCGCGCCTCACGGTTGACAATGGCAGTGACCCGCGCCAGGGACCCGGCTGCCAGACGCAGTGCGCGCCAGCGCGGGCGGGGATCCCACAGCACAAAAGAATCGGCCAACAACAGCGTCCAGGTACCGAGCTGCAAACCGGCGCGTCCCCAGACCACGCTCCCAGCTCCGCCGCACGGTGGTTCGGGCAAACGCTCGACCACTATATGGAAGGGACCATTGCGCAGGGATGGCACTACCAGAGCCACAATCTGTTCCCCGATGATGAGATCCACAGAGCGACGAAAACGCGCCAGACAGCGTACCGGCGCCTCCGTGGTCAGGAGCAACGGCCAAATGGCGTGACTTACAGAAAGCACACGAGGCCATGGCATGCGTTGCGCTTGTGCTTGATGCAATGGCCCCGTGATAGGTGTTCGGCCAGACGTTTCTAAGCCACGCACCTGGGAAGGTGTACGTACCTCGGAAGGT
>JAFGNR010000073.1 GCA_016926915.1 Anaerolineae bacterium | reverse complement strand
TTCAGCAGCCGGACGGTGGTGGTCTTTCCGGCGCCGTTGTGACCCAGGAAGCCGAAAATCTCGCCCTGATGGACTTCCAAGGTCAAGCCGGCGACGGCCACGGTCTTTCCAAAGTGACGCGCCAACCCCTCTGTTACAATCACCGGCGTCGAGTTCATCAGCGATCCTTCTCCAGCCTCACGCGCGATCCATGGGGAGCAAATCGCCTGTGAGGTGGGCCGTATCGGTGTGCAATCCCAGACGCAGGGCGCCATTTTGGGCCTCGATGGTAGTGAGCGCGGTGTGCGCCATGCGGGGGCCTTCCCAGATGGCGGCCAGCGGCGTCTGCTCAATAGAAGCCAACACAACTTTGAGCGTGATGGTATGCGACACGACCAGCACATGTTCCCCGGGATGGACGGCGATGATCCGGCGGAGCGCAGCCAGGGCGCGGGTTTGCACCTCCTGGAACGTCTCTCCATCTATGAGAGTGTGCAAATGAGGCGCCTTCCAGAAGATCTCAAGCCGCCGGGCATCTTCGATGGCGATGTCGCGCCAGAAGCGACCTTCCCATTCCGCGAAGTGGATCTCCCGCAGGTCGTCGCAGGGCACGACATCGAGACCGTGCGGGGCAGCCACAATCCGGGCGGTGTGCATGGCCCGCCCCAACGGGCTGGCATAGGCAGCGGTGAAGGGCGCCGTGGATAGGCGCGCGCCCAAGCTTTCCGCCTGCCGCATGCCGCGCGCGGTCAAGGGCGCGTCATCCCACCCCTGGGCGAGATGCGCGACGTTGCCTTCTGTCTCGCCATGCCGAACCAGATAGAGCGTTGTCATCTAAAGTCTTCTTGGCAATCTCTGCGTTCTCTCTGCAGCGAGGCGCCGCTTCTTGCAGTGAAGTCGACTACTGAATATGCAGATAACGCTCCCCCCTGGCAGCGCAAATCGGGCACTTCTCCGGGGGTTCCTTGCCGTAATGAGTATGGCCGCATACCGGGCAGACCCAATAGTCGAGGACTTCACCCTGCTCCTTGCCCAGGTTATCGAGCGCTTCCTTGTACAATCCCTCGTGGATCTTCTCGACTTCCCAGGCGTAGGTGAAGGAGCGCAACGCCTGCCGTTCGCCCTCGGCCTCGGCATCCTGCATGAATTCCGGGTACATGGTCACGGCCTCATAGTGCTCGCCGGCAATGGCGGCCTCGAGGTTTTCAGCCGTGGATTTGATCTCCCCAAGGGCTTTGAAGTGGTTGATCGCGTGCACGGTCTCGGCAGCAGCCACGGCGCGGAAGAGTTTTGCTACCTGCACGTGTCCTTCTTCCTCGGCCTTGCGGGACCAGGCCGTGTATTTGCGGTTGGCCTGGGATTCACCGGCGAAAGCGGCTTTCAGGTCGTCAACAGTCTTGTTCATGTCGTCTACCTCCTAACGGTATTAAAAACGCTGAACGGAAAGTATAGCCGCGAACGCCAGAACCGCAATCAGGGGCACAAAAGAGAGTAGAGAGGCCCGGAGCCAAGAAAAGATCGTAGAATCTTACACAGAGACCCACGGAGAACTTCACGGAGATTCACGGAGAGCTCTTGCTCTGTAGGTCCCCGCGCCGGCTCAGTGCATCTCTGTGTAAGGAATGGAAGAGGTTTCACAGAGATAGACGGCGAGCGCCTGGTCTAGTGCCACGCGGCCCCGGCGCCAACGAACCCAGAGCAGCGTGAGACCGCTCCCCACGAGCATGGCAGCAATCCCCATCAAGCCGGCCTCCGGACCGAATGCCCCACCCGTCCAGAGATCCGGGCCGCCCTGCTGAATGGCCAGGAATGAAGCCGTCGTCGCCATGCCGCTTACCGGAAACCCGAACACCGTGCCTTGAAAGAAATTCCAGGTGATGTGCAAGCCGATGGGAATCGCCAGCTCGCCGGTCAGGACGTAGCCCAAGCCGAGGAAGAGACCCGCCAACCCAATGTTGAACGTGCTGATAAGGGAAGCATTTGGATTGATGGCATGGGAAATTCCGAACGCCAACGATGAGAGTCCCCAGGCTGCCAACACAGCGACGTTAGGGCCGCCGGGCAGGAAGCCCAGCCCCTCTGCCAGGTTGCGCAGATCGTAACCCCGCCACATCAACTCTTCGTAGATGCCCACACTCACGAAAGCCAGGAGATCAACCAGCAGCGCCGGGACAAAACGCCCGCCAAATCCCTGCCGCCGGAATGATCCCGCCACCTCCACCCAACCCAAGACGCGCTCGATGCCAAAAATGCCGGCCATAAGAACGGCGCCCAACGCCAGACCAAAAGCAAAGTCGCGCCACCATGCCTTGTCGAAGTGGAAGCCGAAATCGACAAATCGCCGGCGATCCAGGAAACGCCCTGCCAGCCACACGCTGATGAGAATGACGGGAAACGTCGCGATATTGCCGGACAACAACGCGCCGGATGTATTGATGACGGTGATACGTCCGACAGCCAGCACCGCAAATGCGATGAGGATGCCTAAACACCCCGTCATAACCAACACCAACAGAAATTGGATGAGCACCCGCCAAAAAGCCCGTACCCGGCGTTCCCGTGTGTTCCAGAATGGATTCACCAATGCACTTCTCCTAAACACAGATGAAGCCCGGAGAGACGC
>JAFGNR010000338.1 GCA_016926915.1 Anaerolineae bacterium | reverse complement strand
GTGTGGGCCTGTTGACATCTGACACTCAAGCCAGCTGCAACGCCCAGACGGGCACGGTCTGTGTCTTGCCGCGCACCTCGATATCGCCCATGG
Source organism: Anaerolineae bacterium (assembly GCA_016926915.1). Lineage (GTDB taxonomy): Bacteria > Chloroflexota > Anaerolineae > B4-G1 > SLSP01 > JAFGNR01. The sequence goes on along the minus strand of JAFGNR010000338.1, from coordinate 8,452 downwards.
GCAACAGGACGGGCGTTTCCCCGGTCTCCGGCGGGATGTGCGCCGCTACCAATACCGGCGTTCCCAATTCTTTGGTCATGGCTTCCAGGCGGCTGGCCAGGTTGACCGTGTCCCCGATCACGGTGTATTCCAACCGGTCTTCACTCCCGATATTACCGACCACCACAGGCCCTGTCGCCACGCCAACCCCAATGCGCAACTCCGGCTCGTGGTTCCGGCGTTGTGCCTGATTGAAATCCTCCAAAGCCGCCAACATGCCCCGCGCCGCCCGCAACGCCGCAACCGGATGCTGCGGGTCAGGATTCAAGGGCGTGCCGAACACAGCTAGCAAACTATCGCCGCCGAATTTGTTGACGAATCCGCCCTCGGCGAGAACCACCCCGGACATGGCATCGAAATAACGGTTGAGCAGTGCGATCAGGACATCAGGAGAGAGACCTTCCGCGATGGAGGTGAACCCCCGAATATCCGAGAAAAGCACCGTGGCTTCCGTCAGTTGGCCCCCCAGCCGCGCGCCATGCGTAATCGCATGTTCGGCAACCTCAGGCGTCACGTAGAGACTGAAAAGGCGGCGAATGACCTCTTCCTGTTGCAGGCCGCGCACCATGGCATTGAAACCCTCGGCAAGTTCTCCCAATTCGTCGTTCGACGTCACCGGCATCACTGTTTCCAGGTCGCCATTGCGCACGGCGGTCATGCGCTTGCGCAGCTGCTCGATCCCTTCCACCAGGGAAGCCCCCAATGTGAGTCCCAGCGTCAGGGAAGCCGTCAGGCCAACTGCAACCAGGAAAATCTCCAAATTCCGCAGCTGCGATAGCGCCTCGGCAGACGCATCGGTCTCGATCAGGTTCATGGCCTGACTATAGGACACGGCAGCTAACAAAATCAAGGGAATAGCCTGCATGACAAAAAGCACCATGACGCGCCGTCGAATGGTCATGCGGAAAGCCGGCGACTGGCTCAGGTCGCCATTCGGGAAAAAGATGGGAAGTTCCGGTCGCCAGAGGCGTTCGACGATGAAGAACACCAGCACCGCCGCGATCCCCCCGGAAAGCCCGAAAATGCTCAATTGCACCAGAAACAGTTCCCGCCAATCGATGCCTTCCGGAGAGAAAGCGGAGCCGATGCCAAAGGTAAAGCCCGCCAATCCCCACATCGCCATAGAGACCAGCGCGGTAACGAATGGCTCGTTGAGAGCCAGGCGTTGCGTGTCGGGCGGCGCGGTCCGGGAAGCGGCAATCGTATCCGGATCGAGGTACCAACCCCATACCCGGTGGTCACGCCGGGCGCCCAGCCAGCTGCCGAGCGCCAGCAAAGCAACGATCACCAAACCGCCAAAGAAGTAGTAATTACCGACCTTCGAGGATGAGAACTCCGTCCCCTGTGAAACCGTCCCGTTCAGAACAAAGAAAGTTTCCGCAACAAGCGCCGCAACGCCGTTGGCAGCCACCGTGGCCCATCTCAGCCGGCGAATCACGCGTTTCCGGCGGGCGAGCTCAGATTTCATCAAAAGAGCGTCCCCTGCTCGTGGCGGTGATTGGGAATTCCCAGATGTTCGTAGGCTAACCGGGTAGCCATGCGTCCCCGGGGGGTACGATCAATGAAGCCCAATTGCAGAAGATAGGGCTCGACGACATCCATGATCGTATCGGCAGCTTCGCCAATGGAAGCGGCAATGGTATCAAGGCCGACTGGCCCGCCATCGAACTTCTCGATGATGGCGCGCAATACGCGGCGGTCCAGATCGTCTAGCCCGCGCCCGTCGATTTCCAACAGCGCCAGGGCCTCTCCGGCGCTCTCTCCGGTGATCACGCCATCCCCGCGTACCTGAGCGTAGTCCCGCACACGCCGGAGCAGACGTAACGCCACACGAGGCGTGCCGCGCCCCCGGCGGGCGATCTCGGCGCGGCCTTCGTCATCCATGGGAACGTCCAATACACGCGCTGCCCGCTCCACGATCTGTTCGAGCGCCGGCTGATCATAGAAATCCAGCCTATAGATGGCGCCAAAACGGGTGCGCAGTGGGGCAGACAGCAGCGCCAGCCGGGTCGTGGCGCCGACAACGGTGAAATGAGGTAGACTCAACCGCACGGTGCGGGCGCCCGGACCTTGACCGATGACCAGATCCAACGCGAAGTCTTCCATCGCCGGATAAAGGATCTCTTCGATAGCCTTACCGAGCCGGTGAATTTCATCAATGAAGAGCACTTCTTTTTCTCGCAGATTGCTCAGAATCGCGGCCAGATCTCCGGCGCGCTCGATAGCCGGACCGGCAGTAACACGAATCGAAGCCCGCATCTCGTTCGCGATGATGTGCGCCAGGGTGGGCTTGCCCAACCCCGGCGGGCCATAGAACATCGTGTGTTCCAGCGCTTCATTACGCCCTATCGCAGCCTCGATCAGAATCCGCAGGTTCTCGCGCACCCGATCCTGCCCGATAAGGTGATCCAATCGCTGCGGACGTAAGGCCCGGTCCAGCAAAACCTCTTCCGGTTCCGCTTCCAAGGAAATCGTTCTCTGGTCTACCATGATGTACGCCGCCTACGTTAGCGTTTTCCAGTATTTCCGCTTCATCCCATCGCGGGGCTCTTCGAAAGTCGCCCAGGCAAACCCGCGCGCAACCAGGAAGGCATGTCGCGCGTCATCGCGGTCATTGTTACCGGGGCACAGGATGATCATGCCCCCGTCCGGACGGGTCGCCCGCGCCAGCTCGCGGTATTCGGCCTCGGGATCATCCCCAAAAACGTGCCCGCCCATTGTCACGTCGGCGAAAGCATCGGGAAGGGGAATCTCCGTGATCAACCCATCGACGGCATAGATGTTACGCAATCCCTGCGCCCTGGCCCGATCCCGGATATACCAGCGCAGATTGTCCACCGGTTCGAGGGCAATCACCGCCGCCGCTTTGTCCGCCACGGCGAAGGCCAATCTACCGGTACCCGAACCGACATCGAGCACCCGCTTGCCCGTAAAATCGGTCAGCGATGTAAGTTCGGAGGAATCCCATCCCAAAAACGGTTGGGCAGCGTAGATCTCCGGCGCGACCGCGTAGACGATCAGGTCTTCGAGCGCCCGCAGGATCGACACCTCGGCTTCGCGCGCGGCCGGCGCATCCTGAGGGCCTGTGTCCAGAGCCTCCACCCCATCAAGCCAGGGGCCGATCTCCGGGCACTTATGCCGCAGATACCAGGCCACCACCGGATTCGCGCGCAGGGCAATTGCCAGCTGGCGTTCGGGAACCCAACCGGGGAACCAGCTAAGCTGCACGCGCTCCAGGAGCAACAGGGTATTGAAAGATAGCGTCGAAACATCCATCCAGTTCAAGGGCATAGTTCACCTCGCTTTACGTGGGGTCCGCACCCGACGGGGACACAGCCAGGGCGCGCCACTCCGGCTCCAATAAACCGTAGAGGAACATATCATACCGCTGCCCATCCCGGCGCAGGAATTGCCGGAATACCCCTTCCCGGTGAAATCCGAGTTTTTCGTACAACGCAATGGCGTTCTGATTATAGCTGAACACGGTCAGCTGAATACGATAGAGATTGAGTTCGTCGAAGGCAAATTGGAGCAACAAGGTCAGCGCTTCACGGCCATACCCCTGCCCACGATGCTGTGAAGCGCCGATGGCGATGCTGAAACCCGCAACGCCATGCGGCCACAGAATCCCATCGAGCGCGACGTAGCCGAGAAGCGTCGCGCCCGCAAGGGAACGAATAGCAAACAGGTAATCGTTGGGGGATTTCTGCGCCGCATCGAGCCATGGGCGCAGTTCACCGGCGCTGCGGGGCGCTGCGGGCTCGGCATCCAGATGGCGTAAAAAGGCGGCATCCTGATACCAATTGGCCGCCGCCGGCAGGTCAGCCTCCGTCAGGGCGGTCAAACACACCGTTTTACCGCGCAGCAGTTGTGCAATTACCAACGCACACCCTCCTCGGGATCAGGCGCGTTTCCGCAGCCAACCGCGTTTTCGCACGAACGCGTACACCAGTCCCAGGGCCATGCCGGCGGCTACGATGCGCGGAACCGGATGTTGGAAGTTCGGACCGATCATTAACGCGTGCACCGTGCCCAGGATAAAGGCCAGGTAGTTGAGCCAATGAATGGTGCGCCAGCGTTTCCCGATAGTCGCGCGCAGCAACGCCGTCAAGGATGCCACGGCAATCAACCAGAAAGCAGGTCGCCCCCCCAGAGAGAAGAAGACCTCGAGCGAATCGAAGCGGGGGAGAAAGACAGACGCAGTCCCAGAGCGCCAAGCCACCGCGATCGCGTGCACGGCCAGCGACGCCAACCCGGTCACCGCGACGCTATGATGGACCTTGACAAAGGTGCGCCCGAAAAAGCGTGTAAGCTCCCGCACATAAAGCGACGACAGGCTGGCGACGAAGACGCACAAGTATCCAAGAATCGCGCTCACGCGAATCACTCCATCCACCGGTTCGTAAATCGTGTTCAGCATCACGACCAGCACCACCAACGCCAACGCCGCCAGCCCACTGACAATCAATACCCACGTATTCTGCGGTTTACGTTTCGCAGTCATTTCGCCTCCTGCTTTATGAACGCTTACCTCTCTTGCGGTTCCCATCCAACTGCTTCTGCCATTCGTAGAGCTTGGTCATCGCGTCCAAAGGGGTCAAACTATTGACATCCAGGTCGCGTAAAGCTGCCACGATCGGGTGTTCTTTGGCAATCAACACAGGCTGAAATGGTTCCGGATCCTCCGTGCCAGGGCGGAATTCGCCGCTTTCCAACTGTTGGAGCAAGGTTTCGGCGCGGTGCACGACCGGCGACGGCACACCGGCCAATCGCGCCACGTGGATACCATAGGAACGGTCTGCCCCGCCGGGCGCTACCTGATGCAAGAAGACCACGTCCCGCCCTTCCTCCGCTACGGCCAGGTTGAAGTTACGCACGTGGGGCAGGTGCTCTTCCATCTCGATCAGTTCGTGATAATGGGTCGCAAACAATGTGCGCGCCCGCCGCTCGGGATGATTGTGGAGGTATTCGATAACGGCCCAGGCAATGGCCATGCCATCATAGGTGCTCGTGCCACGCCCCACCTCGTCCAGAACCAGCAGGCTCTGCGGCGTTGCGTGATTCAGGATATTGGCGGTTTCGACCATCTCCACCATGAACGTCGACTGCCCGGCAGCGAGTTCATCCGAAGCGCCGATACGGGTAAAGATGCGATCTACGAGTCCGATTTGCGCGGCGCTCGCGGGCACGAAACTCCCGATTTGCGCCATCAACACGATCAACGCCGCCTGGCGCAGGAAAACCGACTTCCCCGCCATATTAGGACCGGTGATGATATGAATGCGGCTTTCGTCCTCCATCACAAGATCGTTGGGCGCGAAAGGTTCGGGCAAAGCGCGCTCGACAACGGGATGCCGTCCCGCCGTGATGTGCAGCAACGGTTCCGGTACGAAGCCGGGCCGTGCATACCGGTACCGGGATGCCACGTCCGCCAGGGCAGCCGCCACATCAATGCGGGCAAGCGCGTGAGAAAGCGCCAGCAAGGCCGGCGCCAGGGCCGCCACCTGAGCGCACACCTCGCGGAAGAGCCGGGATTCGAGCTCGGCGATACGCTCCTCGGCGTTGAGCACCAGGCTCTCATACTCCTTCAGCTCGGGGGTAATGTAGCGCTCGGAATTGACCAGGGTCTGCTTGCGAATGTAGTGATCCGGCACAAGTGAAGTATTCGCCTTGGTCACTTCCAGATAGTAGCCGAAGACCTTGTTGTACCCAACCTTGAGGTTCTTGATCCCGGTGCGCGCGCGTTCTTTCGCCTCCAGTCCGGCTATCCACTCTCGCGCGTCTTTGCTCGCCAGCAAAATACCATCCAGCTCGGCAGAGAAACCGGGCCGTATCAAGCCGCCAGCGCTGATCTGGGCCGGGGGGTCATCCACAATGGCGCGGGCAATCAGCGAGGCTACACCCTCGACCGGATCCAGACCCTCCGCCAGCTGCGCCAACGCCGCCACGCGTCCGGCGCCCGGAGCGGGAAGGAGTTGCGACAGCGCGGGCACAACATCCAACGCCGCGCGGATGCCAACGAGGTCACGCGGGGCCGCGTGACCGGCGACAACGCGATTCGTCATCCGTTCGAGGTCCGGAATGTGCTTCAAGACATCGCGCACCCTGGCTCGCAATACCCCATCGACCACGAACGCCTCGACCTGATCCAACCGGGCTTCCAGATCAGGGATATCCAACAGAGGATGCGCCATCCGAGACAATAGCAGGCGCCCCCCCATGGCCGTCACGGTCGTGTCGAGAACCCCCAAGAGGGACCCCTGCTTTTCCCGGCGCAGCGTTTCCGTGATCTCAAGATTGCGCCAGGTCGCGGCGTCAATAGCCATGAAACGCTCCGTCGCGTAGGTCGCCAGTCCCGTAATCTGCGGCAGCGCACTTTGCTGCGTCTCCTGCAAGTAAGCCAGCGCTGCACCCGCCGCGCGTACCGCCAGGAGCTTGCCGTCGCAGCCAAAGCCCTGAAGCGTGCGCACCCGGAAATGGTCGAACAAGGTCTGCCGGGCAGCCCGTTCCTCGAAGCGATAGATAGGCCAGGGCGTGAAATGGGCCGAAAGCAACCCGGCGAGCAACTCCTCGGGTCGGGTATCCGGCGCATCGGGGTCGCGCTCCTTCCAGGATCCGGCCTTGGGAATGAGCACCTCGCGCGGCTGGATACGGGCCAGCTCCTGGCGCACGGCGTTCAGAATGTCGCCATCGTCGCGCAGCTGCGTCGTCAAGAACTCGCCCGTGGAGAGCTCGGCATAAGAGATGCCGGCCCGCTCCCCCTCGATAATCACCGCCGCCAGATAGTTGGGCCGCTTCTCATCAAGCATAGCCGGCGCTAACAGAGTTCCAGGAGTTACGACGCGGTCGATACGCCGCTCCATAGGTCCGCGCCCGGTAGGCTCTCCCACCTGTTCGGCAATCGCCACCCGGTAGCCCCGCTCGATCAACCGCGCAATATAGCCCTCGATGGCATGATACGGCACGCCCGCCATCGGAACGCGCTGGCCTTGGGATACCGGGCGAGAGGTGAGCGTAAGGTCGAGCTCCCGCGCGGCGATCTCCGCATCCTGATCGAACGTCTCGTAGAAATCGCCCAACCGGAAGAAGAGAATCGTGTCCGGATACTGAGATTTGAGTTGCAAATACTGTCTGCGGATAGGAGTCGTGTTATCAGCCATGAGCAAGATTATACTCGAGAGCAGTAGAATACAAAAGGGGCCGGCGCCTGGATGCGCCGGCCTTCGTCACCCTCCACATCTCCCGCTGAGATCAGGATTCCTTCTGATAGAATTTTATGGGATACCGTTCATCCCATAGAATGCGTATCCACTTGAAAAATCCAAACAGCAACGTGGGCACAAAGGCAAAAACGATGCCCGCAAGAACCACAGTGACCAGACCCGCCAGGATCAGACCACGATCACCGGGTATTTGAATCCAGACATCCATAAATACCAAGGTCCATAAGAACAACGTTACACCGAACAAAATGAAAGCGGCAAAGCCGCCCAGTGCATCAAGCAAGGGACGGAATTTTTTGCGCAGCCCTTCCGGATCCCGGACGCCACGCATGAAGATCCAGATCTTTTCAGCGAAGCGTGCAGCGTTGAGATAGTTGCGCCCTTCGGTCGTGGAATCCCAACTGGCTTTTGCTAGCGTGACACAATCCAGATTCGTATTACCATCAAGTCCCGCGCCGAACAACAACGCTCGATCCAAAAACGCCCCGGAAAGATCAGCGTTGTAGAGTTTAGCCCCACAAAGGTCAGCCATGCGTAGATCTGCGTGTCTCAGTTTAGCATGGGTAAGGTCGGCGTGCCTTAGGTTAGCCTGGCGCAGATTGGCGCCTTCCAAATCAGCGCGCCGCAAGTTGGCTTTTTCAAAGCTCGCGCGCGGTAACTTGGCCTTCACCAGGGAAGCAGCTGCCAGATTCGCCTTATCGAAGATCGCACCACGCGCATTGACCCGACACAGATTTGCATGGACCAAGTGTGCTTGTTTGAACTTCGTCAGGATCATGGAGACCCTTCGCAGATTTGCGTGATTGAACTCTGCTTCAGAGGCATCGGCCATGGAAAGAACCGCATTCCGAAACACCGCACGATCGAATTTTGCCTTCCGGAGATCAAACCCACTCAGATTAATGGGATCGAAGCTGCGACCCCGGAGATCTTGGCCCGAGAGGTCACGTGAGAATAAGTCGAGATCAGAAAGATCGTCTCCGGAGCCCCCAGAACGCGTCGTCCGAGCAGCCGCACCACCTCGCCTACTGTACGTCATGATCGCACCTCCGTGGAAACTCCCTTCATCCCAGTATACAGAAATAATAGTTAGAAGTCAATAAAGCGCTTTCTGTCACGTAAAATGTTACCGAATGTGGTAGGGTTCTACCAAAAGATAACGTTACCGAGGAGAGCCATGGCCACAGACG
>JAFGNR010000337.1 GCA_016926915.1 Anaerolineae bacterium | reverse complement strand
CTATCCCCTCCGCCAGCGTCCGGGCCAGCTGTTCCAGATCGACCGGTTTCATCAGCCAGGCGGCGGCGTTCTCTCCCTGCGGGGCGTCCAGGATGTCTTCCGTCGGCTGGCCGCTGATCAGGATCACGGGCATGGTGTGGCCGCGCTGCCGCATGGCCTGGATAAGCGCCGTGCCGCTCATGCGCGGCATAGTGACATCGGTGAGCACCAGCGCGATGGGGCCGGGGTGGCTTTCGAGAATCTCCAGGGCGTTCTGCCCATCGACGGCTTCCACGGTGGTGTAATGGAGGAAGGCCAGGCTGTCGACGAGCGCCCCGCGCGCCGCCTGATTGTCCTCGACCACCAGGATGGTTTCTCCCCGGCCCACCGGCATGCCGTGCGGGTGCGGCGCGGCAGGGGCGCCGGCAGCAGCCTCGAACGCCGGGAAATAGAGATTGAATGTGGATCCCATCCCTTCTTCCGATTGGACATCGATGTATCCCCGGTGACTACCGATGATACCGTGCACCTGGGCTAACCCCAGGCCGCTGCCTTTGCCCGGTTCCTTGGTGGTGAAGAAGGGGTCGAAAATGCGCGGCAGGACTTCTTTGGGAATCCCTACGCCGGTATCCTCAACCGTGAGTCGAATCCAGGTTCCGGCGGGCATGGCGGGCAGCGGCGTCTGGCGCGGCGATGCGAAACTGAGACGCGCCAGGGCAATCCGCAGCGCGCCGCCGCCGGGCATGGCGTCGCGGGCATTGAGCATCAGGTTGACGAGCACCTGCTGGATGCGCGTGGGGTCGGCCTCGATGGTGTAGGCATCGCCGGGGGATGCGTCGAACTGTACCTGAATGTCATCGGGCAGGGTGCGCTTGAACAGCGCGAGCTGCTCCGTCACGAAGTCTCCCAGCGCCAGGGGGCGCCGTTCGAAGACGGCCTGCCGGCTGAAGTCCAGGAGTTGCCCGATGAGTTCGGCGGCATTCTGAGTTTGTCGCGAGATGACCGTCAGGCGTTGCAGCGCCACGGGCGGCAGGCGCGGCGTGCGCTGGGTCATATCCGCGTACAGGGCGATGACCGCCAGGATGTTGTTGAAATCGTGGGCGATGCCGGCGGCCAGCTGCCCGACCGCCGCCAGGCGCTCGCGCTGCTGCGCGCGCTGCTCGACGGCGCGCGCGTCCGTCACGTCGCGGAGCACCAGCACCCATCCGGCGGGCTGCGGCCCTGAAGCAACGGGTCTGGCGATGACCTCGAAAATGCGGTCTTTCGCGCGCGCTTCGTGCCACTGCCCCTTGGGCGGGCGCGCCAGCAGCGCCTCTACCGGGCGATCCCCGAGGTGGGTCAGGGGGGCCAGCGCGGCTCCCGGCGCCAGCAAGGTCAGGTCCCGCTCGGCCACCGGGTTGCTCAACACGACCCGCTGTTTAGCGTCCAGCAGCAGGACGCCTTCGGGAACCGTGTTCATAATCTGGCGCATCCGCTGGGCCTGGGTCTGGATCTCCTCGAGCAGGGCTTCGCGTTCTTCTGCAATCTGCTTGCGTTCCGTGATGTCGCGCCCCACGCCGATAATCTCGATGACCTGTCCCTCAGCGTCGAGCACGGCGCGATTCGACCAGGAGAACCACCGCCAGCCGTCGACGGTCAGCGCGCGTTCCTCTTGCGTGCTGGTGTAGGGCGGCTCGGAGACGCGTCGAATCCCGGATACGATGCGCTCCCGTTCGCTGTCGTCAATGAGTTCGGTGAGCGGGCGGCCCAGCAGCGATTCCTCGCGCCTGCCGAAAACGGCGCAGTAAGCCGGATTGACGTAGCGCAACCGGAAATCGGCGTCGAATTTGATGATCAGATCGGTCTGGTTCTCGATGAGCAAGCGGTATTTGCTCTCGCTTTCTTCCAGCGCGACCTGGGTCCGGCGCCGTTGGACGAAGTTGCCCACCAGCGCGACGATGACCAGCATTTGCGCCACAATGAACACCACGATGGGAATGACCAACCGCTTGTAGCGGTAGAGGAAGGTATCCGGTTCGTTGAGTAGGGTCGCCCCCTGGGGCAAGTCCTTGAGGGCGATATCGAACCGTTGCAGCGCCGGGTAGTTGAACATGGGCATATTGGGGCTTCCCAATACAATGGGCATGGCCTCGACGGATTCGCCTCGCAGGAGGCGATCGACCATGCGCGCCGCCGTCGCGCCCTGCGCGCGGCCGCTGATCACCACGCCGCCCACGATGTCGGGGTGCAGGTGGTACTGCCAGAAGGTGTAGATGGGGCGCGTCGTGCTGGCGGTCACAAGTTCGGTGTATTCTTCCAGCGTGAACTGCCGGCCTGCGGCGTCGCGATGGAAGCTGAACTGTAGCACAATCGCGGTCTCCGGCAAGGCTTGAAGCTGCGCCTGCAAGTCCTCGGCGGTCACGTCCACCAGTTCCAGCACGGCGAAGCGGTCGCCATAGTCCGGGAGTATCTCGTGGAAGCGGGCCTGGTTGGCGACGCCGGTGGGGGTGGCGTCGTTGATGACCGCGACGAGGTCGGCTTCTGGATGCAACGTCAGGGCCAGATCGATGGTTTCTTTCAGTCCCAGATCTTCGACCACCCCCGTGACGCCCGTCTGTCCCCGCAGGAGCGCGGGCGTGAAGTTGTTGATGCCGCAGAACACGACCGGCGCGCCCGGAAACAACGCGTCGCGGTAGGTGAGCGCGAAATCGAGGGCGTTGTTGTCGGAGAGCAGAATAGCGTCGAAGACGACGTCGCCATACTTGACCGCGTAGAGTTCCGCGAGATAAGGGAAGACTTCTTCAGGCGGCGTGCGCTTCGTATCCATGTACTCGATGGACAGCTCGACCTTGAGATCGCTATCGAGGAACACGCTCTCGATGCCGGACATCACGTTGCGCGTCCAGGGGAAGGTGGGGTCATAGGATTGGAGCACCAACACCCGGCGCGGGTCGCCGGATTGGGGAATGGGCGCGGCGGCGCCGGCCATAGCGGCGAGGATCGCTGTCACGGCAAGCGTCGCCGCCAGTAGGAAGAGCCGGAGCAGGAAAGGCCATGTCCGCCGTTTGCAGCGTCGCGGCGGTTGGACGTCGTGGGCTTCAAAGAAACGCTTCATGGATTCACACCTGTGTGGATTGGGAACCGGCGATCATAGGTTCTTGCGCACGCTTCCTGGTTCATTGCGAGATCGATACGGCCCTGGCTATGGATCGGCCGGCAGGCTCTTCAGAAAGGCGCACTGAACAATCCCGTCGATTTGCAAGCCATTGTTGTCAGTATAGGTGCGAATGGCAGGGAAGTCAATGCGCGCTTCCCTGGT
>JAFGNR010000009.1 GCA_016926915.1 Anaerolineae bacterium | reverse complement strand
CCGTCGCGGTGATGCCCAAAGAACCGGCGCTCGCGCTGTTTGACGCCGCTTCGCTCCCCGAAGGCGCCTGCATTCAGGAAGTATTCGTCACGCCGCTGGAAGCCCGGGCCGTGATTACGTTGACCGAGGCCGCACAGGTCGCCGCCAATCGCTTCGCTTTCCCCGGCTGGCAGGCGGAAGTGGATGGTGAACGGGCGCCGGTTACACCTACAGACCCTCATGGCTTGATTTCCTTCCCGGTTCCGGCAGGACGTCACGAGATCACCCTGCGGTTCGGGACTACGCCGCTGCGCTTAGGGGCAACACTTGTCTCCCTGGGCAGCCTGGCGCTGGGAGCCGGTTTCCTGCTGCGGCGGCAAGGGCCGTGGCGTCCCCGGCGGCGCACGGTGCAAGAAGGACTCTCTCCTATGTGGTTACTGCTCCCCCTGATCATCCTGTTGCTGCACGATGGCGTACTGGCATATATCGAGACGCCGTTACAGCGTCGCCGCCTGCAAGCCGGCAACTTGACCGGGGTAGATATTCCAGCAGATGTAACCTTTGATCACCAGCTGCGGCTGCTGGGATATGAGACCCTCCCAGCCACCCTGCATGCCGGAGCGCCGTTGCCTTTGACGTTACACGTGCAAGACACCATCCCCGGCGGGCCGCGTTACCTCATATTCCCAGAGTTGGTCGACGCAGCAGGCGAGGTCTGGAGTGATTTTCCCTATACGCCCACCATCTATAAACCCCCGCCTCCTTGGACGCCGGATTGGCCCCCAGATCAGTACGCGACCTTGCTGTTCGATCTGTGGCCCAAGATTGGAACGCCCCCAGGGCAGTACATGGTGCGGCTCAAGGTTTTCGACCACGATACGCGATTCACCTACACTGCCTACGACGGCATGGGACAGGCTCTCGGAACGGAGCTCATCCTGGGCGAGGTCGCCATAACCCGGCCCCTGGAGCCATTCGAGATTGACACCCTGGCTCCACCCTCCGAACATCTCAATATCCCGCCGGTCTCTGTGCGCCTGGTATGGGCCGCAACCAGGCCAGCGCACGCACGCCCCGGTGATCAACTGTACCTTCAATTAGGATGGGAAACCGTTTCTCCGCCCGGCGAGGCTCTCTACGCGCAGCTGCATTTGACCACGGAAACAAGCGCACCCATGTTGCTGGATGCCGTCCCCCTCGTCCGTGACGATTTCCCCACCTCACAGTGGAAAGCCGGCGACGTATGGCGTGGACAACATACCCTGCGCTTGCCGGCGCAGCTCGAAAACGGCGACTATATCTTGGCCTTGCAGCTGTGCACGCGCAAAGATGAGGAATGTACCACAACCGGCCCTATCGTCGAGATCGAGAGGGTCGCCATAGAGGCCCCTGACCGGTTGTGGGAAGCGCCGCCGCTCGATCTAATGAGTGGCGTGACGTTGGGGGAATACGTGACCCTTCTCGGGGCCAACCTGACGCCAGGTCCGCAGCTGGAAGCCGGGAAACCCCTCAACGTGATCCTGGCCTGGCGCGGCGAGCACGAAATGGAGACGAGTTACCGCGTCTTCCTGCATCTCCTGGATGCCAACGGGCAGCTGACGGCGCAGGCCGACGGCGAACCGGCCCACTGGCAGCGGCCCACAACAGGATGGCTGCCCGGCGAGATCGTGCTCGACGAGCGGGTGTTGCTGCTTCCGGCCGAACTAGCGCCGGGCACGTACCGGTTGGAGACCGGATTGTACACCCTTGACGGATCGCGCCTGAAAACCGAGGGCGGGCAGACAACGACGCCGGTAGGGAATATACACGTGAGCGCAGCCGACGATTGAACGGACACACGATTGAAGCGGGGCAGCGAACAGACCAGTTGTCTGATGGCCTAGCCGGGAGTATACTACATCAAAACCGTATGAGCCTTGAGGAGATCGTAACGAACATGACACCACGTTTTTCGGTCGTCGCCCCTGTCTTTAACGAAGAGGCGCTCATCAACGAATTCTACGCCCGCGTGCACGCCGTGATGGAGACCCTGGGCGAGCCTTGGGAGTTGATCCTGGTCGACGACGGGTGCCGGGACCGGTCGCCGGAGCTGATGGACCAGTTGCACGCGCAAGACCCGGAGCACGTCGTCGTACTGCATTTTTCTCGCAACTTCGGCCACCAAATTGCCATCACCGCCGGTATGGATCACGCGCGCGGCGAGGCCGTGACCTTCATCGATTCCGATTTGCAGGACCCGCCGGAGGTCATCGCCGAGTTCATCGCGAAGTGGCGCGAGGGGTTCGACGTAGTCTATGGAATACGTTCCGAGCGCGAGGGCGAGACCTGGTTCAAACTTTTCACTGCACGCCTGTTCTACCGCATCATCCAGGCGCTCACCGAAGTAACCATTCCGATGGAGGCCGGCGATTTCCGCTTGCTAGACCGCAAGGCGCTCGAGGCGTTGCGCGAGTTGCGCGAAAAACACCGCTTCGTGCGCGCCATGGTCTCGTGGATCGGCTTCCGGCAAACCGGTATCTATTACAAGCGCCACGCGCGGAAGGCCGGGGAGACCAAATACCCCTTCCGCAAAATGTTCAAACTGGCGCTGGATGCGATCACGGGCTTCTCCTTTTTGCCGCTCAAACTGGCGACCTGGGCCGGTACCCTGGCCGTGGTCGCGGGGCTGCTGTTGGCCGTGGGACTCCTGATCCTGAAGATGAACGGAGTTTTGCCTCTGGCCGGGCAAGGGCTGACGGCCAGTCTGGTGCTGTTCATGGGTGGGGTACAGCTCTGGGTCATGGGCATCCTGGGCGAGTATCTCGGTCGCATCTACGACGAAGCGCGCCAACGCCCACTTTACATCATCCGCGAAATCAAGCGCCAACATTGAGTCACTCCCCGGCAATCAGAGCATCCGCATCAGTCCAGCATCCCCTGCCGGACATACACCACATTGGCCGCTACCCGCATTGAAACACCACAAACGGACGGCAGCAATTGCGAGATCGACCAGAGTGAACTATACTGGGCTTGAGACACGATTTCAAGGAGAGAGCTGTGCCAGCCCACACCGTGGCACGAAATACCGGGACTGCCGGTAGAAGCTATTGACAGGCGGCTCGCCTGTCCCAGGTAAAAATCTGGCTGACGGCCAAAGGCTGATCGCCATTGCGAAGGAGTGAACCATGGCGCTTTGGGATGTTTATTATACTGCGACCAACGTGGAAGATGCGCTCCGTATCCTGGCCGACCACGGCCAGGATGCCCGGATCATGGCCGGCGGCACCGACCTCATCGTCGAGATACAACACGGCGCCCGCGCGCCTTCCATTCTGGTCGATATCACCCGCGTCGGCGGTCTTGACGAAATCCGGCAGGGCGACGATGGGAACGTGCATTTGGGTCCTATGGCGACCCACGCACAGGCTGCTGCATCCCCATTGGTGCAGGAACACGGGCTGCCTCTGGCGCAGGCATGCTGGTGGGTTGGCGCCCCCGCCCTGCGCAACCGGGGCACCATCGCGGGAAATCTGGCGACAGCCTCGCCGGCCAACGACACCATCACCGCCCTCCGCGCCCTGAATGCGCAGCTGACGCTACAAAGCACCCGGGGCACGCGCGTGGTTCCTCTGTCAGAATTCTACACAGGGGTACGCCGAACCGTGCTCCAACCCGATGAATTGGTCGTCGATATCGCCTTCAGGCCGTTGACCAACGGCCACCAGGGTGTGTATCTCAAACTCGGGTTGCGGCGCAACCTCGCCATCGCCGTGACCAACGTTGCCATTGTCGTAAAGAACGAGAAGGGAAAACTCACAGAGGCCCGTATCGCCCTGGGCAGCGTCGCGCCGACCATCATCCAGGCGCCGGACGCCGAGGCCGTGTTGATCGGACACGCTTTGACCGACGGGCGCATCGAGGAAGCCGCCCGGCTGGCCGCGCAGGCCGCGCGCCCCATCGACGATGTCCGCGGATCAGCCTGGTATCGCACCGAAGAGGTCGCGGCCCTGACCCGGCGCGGCTTACAACAGATTAAACGCGGCGACGAACGGATGGAGCTGCCGAAACCGGAGGATATGGTCTTACTCTGGGGAAAATCCCGCTGTCGCCCCCGGCTCACCGGACCGACCATTGCGCACCACGCCGCAGGCGGCGAACCGATTCAGTGCAACGTCAACGGGGAAAACGTAGTCGTACACGGCGCCAACGGCACGACCCTGCTGCGCATGTTGCGGGAACACCTGGGGCTGATGGGCGCCAAGCCGGGCTGCGAAGAAGGCGAATGCGGCGCTTGCACGGTGTGGCTCGATGGCGTCACGACCTTATCGTGTCTTACGCCGGCCCCGCGTGCTCATGGAGCAAGCATTATTACTATCGAAGGTCTGGCAGGCGAGGATACCCTCCACCCGGTACAACAGGCATTCATCGAAGAGGACGCAGTGCAATGCGGCTATTGCACGCCGGGGTTCGTCATGAGCGCTGCCAGCCTGCTGGAGGAATGCCCGCAACCTACCCGGGAGCAGATCAAGACGGCTCTCAGCGGCAATCTGTGCCGGTGCACGGGCTACTACAAGATCATCACGGCGGTCGAAAAGGCTGCCGAACGGATGCACAAGTGATGTCGCATCTTCACGCCCCCTCCGGAGCAACGAGGCTAAAGCAGCCAAGATGAAACGCACCGTGCCCAGTCTGGGCGCCGACGAAATCCAACTCTATATGCGCACCTATTACTCCCTACTGCGGACGACCGAAGAGGTACAGATTCGCACGCTGGAAGAAACCCATTCCGGCGTCCATTCCAGCCTGCATCCCAACGCCGATGAGGAAGCCCCGGACATGTCGGCATTCATCTATTCAGCCCTGCGGCTGCCGCGCTGTATTCGCAAGGTGCGCCTGATCGTGCTGGGGCAGACCGAGGAGACTTTCCAGAGACGCGGGCTTGCGGACCTGGAAAGATGGGCTCCAGTATCGGCGCCGGGCAGACGGCGGCGGATGCTCTACGACGGCAAAGAAACCCTGGCCGCTTTCATCGCCAGTATCTCTGACGTCGATGACATCATCCCCATGCTGACGGCTTTGCAGATCGAGTGGAACAAGATGCACACGCTCCTCTCGTTTCATCCCGACCTCATCGCAGAGATTGAAAATTGGGCCGCCACCGGGGAGACGCCCGATGAGTTGCATAAACAACTCCGTAAGGTATTACTCATCTCGAAGAAAGACTGGAAACGGTTGGAGAGCATCTGGCAAGGCTCGCTGCCGCGCCAGCTGCTGGCGATCAGTCGCAGCCGCAAACGTATGGCCGTGCAGCTGCTGGCAGGGTCCTACGTGGATTACCGCCGCGCTTCTCAGCGCTGGTGGTCCCACGTGGCGTACAGCGTAGACATCGACCTGGCAGAACGGGCCATCTACTTCGTCTCCAGCAACACCCACAGCCTGGCCAATATGCTCACCGGTTTTGCCCAACGCCACGAGGAGACGCTGCTTCACTATCTCAACGAAGGGTCGGACGAAGAGCTGCGCGAAGAAGCGCAGCGCATTCAGGCCCGTGAAGTCCCCAGCAACTGGTCGAACTTTCTCTATTACATCTTGAAGAAGTACACCGGCGCGCCCGAAGGGCGCGAGCTCCTGGAACAACGCTCCCCTTATGAAACGGAACGCGGCATCACGCGTATCCCCAGCAGCCAGACGTTCGACCTCGAGGCGCAGGTCATCCAACTCGGCAAACTCCACACAGAGGATTTGGACCCGCGCTTGCAGGACCTGGCGCTGGAACACCTGCGCGCCAGCCGGGCCATCATCCTGAACATCGACTACCCCTTGGGGTTTGCAGCCTATCACCTGCTGTCGCGGGTTGCGGCCAATGCGCGGGAGCTTCGCGGATTGTACGTCATCGGCAAGGCAGCTACGCTCAATGCCCGCATCGGCGACGTGCTGGTCCCCAACGTTGTCTACGACGAGCACTCGCTGAACACCTACATTTTCAACAACGTCTTCCAGGCAGAGGATATCGCGCGTTACCTGGTTTATGGCGACGCGCTCGACAATCAGCGCGCCTTGACGGTGCGCGGCACCTTTCTACAGAACGAATACTACATGAAGGACGTGCTGGCGGCCGGCTACACCGATGCAGAAATGGAAGCCGGCCCCTATCTCTCGGCCGTCTACGAATTCATCCGCCCGCGTCGTTATCCCAACAACGAACTGGTGAATCTATACAAAAGCCCCTTCGAGGTCGGCATCCTCCACTATGCCTCCGATACGCCGATCAGCAAGGGGCGCAACCTGGGATCCAGAAATCTTTCCTATTACGGCATGGATCCAACCTATGCCGCGTCCGTCGCCGTGCTGCGACGGATCATCAAGTTGGAAATCGCGAAAGTCACAGCCGCCAGGACGGGAGACTTCCCCGCTTCACCCCATACTCCGGAAGGAGCGAAATGATGAAAGGTAACTACGTTGGTCAGCCGGAATTGCGCATTGATGCGCGGGACAAGGTAACAGGAGACGCCCCGTATCCCGGGGACTTCACCATGAAGGGACAGCTCTTTATGAAGCTGCGCTTTGCCGGGCGGCCCCACGCTCGGGTGGTCGCCGTCGACGCCACTGCCGCCCTGGACGTCCCCGGCGTCGTGGCCATCTTCACATCCCGCGACGTCCCGGTCAACGAATATGGGCTCCAGTACCCCGACCAACCGGTCCTGTGCGGCCCCGGCAGCGCGAAAGAAGGCACGGATGTTGCGCGCTTCGTCGGCGACCAGGTTGCCGCCGTCGTCGCCGAAACGGAAGAAGCCGCCGAAATAGCCCGCGACCTGATCGAGATCGCCTACGAGGATCTGCCCGTCGTTTCCGATCCCCGGGAAGCGCTGAAACCCGGCGCACCCCGGCTTCACCCGCCCTATCCGGGTCTCGACATTCATCCCGAGCTGGTCTTCGACGGGAACATCTGCTCCCGCCACCGCATTCGCCGGGGAGACGTGGAAGCCGTGTGGAACGAGGCGGCGGTGATCTTGGAATCGACCTACGAGATTCCGGGCCAGGAACACATCTTCCTGCAGCCGGAAGCCGGATTCGGCTACATTGACGATGAAGGACGAATCACGATCGTCACGAGCACACAGTGGGCCCACGAAGACCAACACGAGATCGCCCACGCACTCGACATTCCACCGGAGCAAGTCCGCGTCATCCTGCCGGCAATCGGGGGGGCGTTTGGCGGCAAGGAAGATATGTCGGTCCAGATCGTGCTAGCGTTGGCGGTCTGGAAACTCCAACGACCGGTGAAGATCGTCTGGTCCCGCCGGGAGTCGATCTTGGGACACCACAAACGCCACCGGGTCTTTGCCCGCGCCAGGTGGGCCGCCGATGCGGAAGGGCGCCTGCTCGCGGCCGAGACCGAAGTCATCGCCGATGCGGGCGCGTATACCTACACTACCAACAAGGTGTTGGGCAATCTGGTACTGACCGTCAACGGCCCTTACCGGATTCCCAACATCAAGACCGATGTGTTGGGCGTCTACACCAACAACATTCCCGGCGGCGCATTCCGGGGCTTTGGAGCGCCGCAGGGCAACTTCATCGTCGAATCGCAGATGAACAAACTGGCTGAAGCGCTGGAGATCGACCCGCTGGAAATCCGCCTGCGCAATCTCATCCGTGATGGCGAACCGCTGCCCTGGGGCAAACCGCTGCCGGATTCCGCCGTAGGCTTACGCGACACCCTCATTGCCGTGGGCGAAGCGCTTGGCTGGCAAGAAACCGGCGCCGGCTGGCGCGCACCGGAGATTACGCCGGAACCCGGCGACCCGCCGTACCTGCAGCGCGGCAAGGGCATCGCGCTGGGCTTCAAGAACGTCGGCTTTTCCTTCGGCTACCAGGAGAATGCCTGGGCCGGGATCGAGCTGCGCGGCGACACCGAGATCGAAGAGGCCCTCGTCTTCGCGGCCAGCTCGGACGTAGGACAGGGTACCCGCACTGCCATCCGGCAAATGGCCGCGGAGGCGCTCGACGTACCAATCGAAAGAGTGTGCGTCGCGCCCGCCGACACCACCCTCACCGGCAGTTCTGGCTCGTGCTCGGCATCGCGCATGACCTTCATGATCGGGAACGCCATTCGGGGCGCAGCCGCCGAGGCGCTGGTGAAATGGAACAACGAGGAGCGCCCGGCAAAAGCCGACTACACCTACCTGGCCCCACAGACTACCCAAATCGACACGGAGACCGGATACGGGCATCCCAACTTCTCCTACGGCTACGTGGCCGTAGGCGCAGACATCGCCATCGATACAGAACTGGGCATCGTTCACACCCGGCGGCTCGTGTGCGCCAACGACGTAGGGCAGGCGATCAACCCCCGGTTGCTCGAAGGCCAGATCGAAGGGGGCGTGGTACAGGCGCTGGGCTGGGCCACGACCGAGCACTTCATCGAAAAAGACGGCATCCCGCTGACCGATACCATGAGCACCTACCTAATTCCCACCATTTCCGACATTCCGGACGAGGTGAAGGCCATCATCATCGAGAATCCGGAACCCAACGGTCCGTGGGGGGCGCGCGGCATGGCAGAAATGCCCTTCATCGCCGTAGCAGCAGCGCTGCACCACGCCGTGCGCAACACCGTAGGCCACTGGACCAACCGTTTCCCCTTCACTTCGGAGCGAATTCTGCGGACGCTCAAAGGGAAATAGCGAACGAACCCGGAAAGTCATGGCTGAACTTCGGTATGGCGTGTTGGGAGGTTCTTTCGACCCCCCACATTACGGGCACCTGGTTCTAGCGGAGACGGCGCGGGTGCAGCTGGCGCTCGACCGGGTGCTTTTCGTCCCGGCGGGCCAGCCGCCCCACAAGCCCCCCCTCGCCCTCTCGCCGCCGGAGGATCGCGTCGCCCTGGTGACCGCCGCCATTGCCGGCAACGCCGCTTTTGAATTGGCCCGCGTCGACCTGGACCGGCCCGGCCCACATTACACCGTCGATATGTTGGCGCGCCTGCGAGCGCAGCATTCCGACGTGGCAACCTGGTATTTCCTTATGGGCGAGGATTCGCTGCATGAATTCGCCCAATGGCACACCCCGGACGCGATTCTCGCACAGGTCATCCTGGCGGTGATGCCCCGCGACGAGGGGCCAGGCGACCTGGATGAAGTCTACGTCCGTTTCCCGGTCCTGCGCACCCGCCTGGTCTGGCTCGATGCGCCCCGAATACAGATCTCGGCGACCGCGCTGCGGCGGCGCGCGCGGGAGGGTCTCCCCCTGCGCTACCTCACACCGCCGGACGTCGTCGCATACATCGCGCAACATCGCCTTTACCTGTAGTCGCAGACTACAAAAGTCTACATAGCTCCTCCATACCTCCTACTCCTTCCTCGCCCGACAATGCGCATTGTCTCCTTCTGCCTTTGTGGTACAGTTGGTAGGCTGTGGCCGGCAATCTAACCTTGGGCCGCAGGGATCGAGGAGTTTGTCTATGCGTCGGTTGCTCTTGCCCTTGCTGGGAATGCTGCTGCTCGTTTCGCTGACCGGGTGCGACGACCTGGCCCGCCTGCTGCCACAAGACGAATCGGCCCTGGCGCCGCCCCCCGTCTATTCGGCGCCCACGCCGGAGCCGTTCCCCGCCAACTACACCACGGCGGCGCGCATCCGCGAGCGGGGGCAGCTCATCGTGGGCATCCGCTACGATCTGGAGCCTTTCTCCTACATCGCCGCTGACGGCGGATTGGCCGGTCTCGAGATCGATCTGGCGCAGGAACTGGCCCGGCGTTGGTTGGGCGACCCCGAAGCCGTGCAATTCCGCCAGATCCGCTCGGATACGGCCGTGCAACACCTCCTGGATGGGGACGTGGACATCGTCCTGGCCGGCGTGCAACACACCCTCCAGACCGACCGGGACATCGATTTCAGCCCGCCCTATTTCGTGAACGGGCAGGCGCTGCTCACTTTCCCCGACACCGGCATCACGGGACTCAACGACCTGGCCGGGCGGCGCGTGGGCGTCGTCTCGTGGACGGACAGCCAGGCAGACCTCCAGGCCGCCACCCAGGTCACCGCGACACTGGTGCCCTTTGCGAGCTATTTCGACGTCGTTGAGGCGCTGCGCACGCGCCAAATCGACGCCTATGCCGACCAACGCCACCGCCTGGAGCGCGCCCGCCGCACCATCGCCGGGTCCCTGATCGTGGGGCAGTACACGTTCACGCCCTTCGCCATGGGCTACCGCGAGAACGACCCTTTCTTCGCCGACCTGGTCACCCTCACCTTCCAGGATCTGGCCGCCGACGGCGCCCGCGACACCCTCTACGCCCGGTGGCTGCCGGAAACCTCGCCGCCTGATGCGCCGGGCTGGCGCGGCGCCGCCCCGACGCCCGGTCTGAACGACGCACCGCAAACCCTGGCAACGCTCGACACCGTCGAGGCTGTGCGCCAGCGAGGTGTGATCGAGGTGGGCTACTTGCCCGACTTGTGGCCCTATTCTGCCGATCGCGAGGACGGCGTGCAGACCGGCTTCGAGGTGCGCTTGCTGGAACGAATGGCAGAACTATGGTTGGGCAGCCAACAGGCCATTACCTTCGTGCCGGTCACGCGCCAGAATGGCCTGTCCATGGTGCAGAATGGCGAGCTGGATATGCTGGCGGGCGGCTGGATTCACACCCGGGATGCCGAACGCCTGGCGGATTTCTCCCTGACGGTGTTCGACGATGGGGTGAGCCTCTTTACGCTGGCCGGCAATCCACAGGAATCCCTGGAGGGCCTGGCCGGGCAAGCCGTCGGCGTCATCGCCGGATCGGAAGGGGCAACCGTGCTGCCCACCCTGAGCCAGGCGGCCGGCGTAGGGTTGAACCCGCTCACCTATCCCGACCGGGAGACTGCCCTGGCGGCCCTGAACGCCGGCGAGATCGCGGCGCTCATCGTCGAACGCGGCTACGTCCTGGATCCCCTCTACCGCGAGGGCGGCTATTACCTCTCGGAAACCCGCCTGGTAAGCCGCCCGGCGGCCTTCGTGCTGCCCCAGGGCGATTCCGACTTCAAGGAGCTAGTCGATACCACACTGCTCGACGCCCACAAGAACGGCCTCTTCACCGATCTCTACACCACCTGGTTCGACGACCCGCCGCCCACCGCGCCCCCCTGGCCCCGCTAGTACCTATCTTGCTATCCCGTCATCCCCCCATTCGTCTTCTCCCTCGATCATGGTAAAATATGGGATGTGAGTGAAGAACGCGGATCTGAAAACCAACCACAGCGCCCGGCGGGCGTCGTGGCCTGTCTGACATCCGGTTTCGAGCTCGTAGCCCGCCGGCCCCGACTCGCGGCGGCGCCCCTGCTCCTGGATCTGTTCCTGTGGCTTGGCCCGCGCCTTTCGGTGGCCCCGTTGCTGGGGCCGGCGCCCGACCTGCTCAGGGCGGGGGTGCGGAGCGCCGATATGATGCCGGCCTACCAGCTCATCACCGAGATTGTGGAAGACATCGCCACGCGCTACAATCTGTTTGTGATGGCCAGCCCGGCGCCGCTCCTGGGTATCCCGACCTTGATGAGCATTCAGCTGCCGGTGGAGCGCCCCATGGGGATACGCCCCGACCTGCCCGTGCTCAATCTCTGGGGCGCCCTGGGCTGGAGCGCTATCTTGATCATCTTTGGCATGGGGCTGAGCGCCTTCTATCTACAGCAGATCGGTCGCCACGTCGCCGAGGAGACCGAGACGCCGGCGCCGGGACCGCCGCCGCTCCACCGGCTCTGGGGACAGCTGCTCCAAATGGTCGGCGCCCTGATACTGTTGGCCGGCGGGGCCTTGATAACGGTATCCCTCGTGGTCGCGATCATGGGCGCCTTCAGCCCGGCGCTGGCGGGGTTGTTCACGACCCTGTTCATCTCCATTGTGGTCTTCATCCTGGTGCACGTCATCTACGCAGTGCCCAGCATGGTGCAAATGCGGCGCCTGCCGCTCAAGGCGCTCCAGGAAAGCGTGATCCTGACCCGCGTCGATTTTCCGGGGACCACCGGGCTATTGTTGGCCCTGCTGGTGCTGAGCCAGGGACTCAATTTCGTCTGGACCCTGCCGGAAGCCGGGAGCTGGGCCACGTTGGTGGGCATCGGCGGGCACGCCTTCGTCAGCACCGCGCTGACGGCGGCGCTTTTCATTTTCTATCAAGAACGACTGGCTTACCTGCGCCTGATCCAGGGCGCCCTGGCAGCCAAGGCTGCCTGATCATACCTGCATCGGGCGACCCAGCAGTTCCGATATTGGGGATAGTATGGCTGAGAAACGAAACAACAATTCACTGAAATACGATGCGTCGACAATCCAGGTTCTAGAAGGATTGGAGGCGGTGCGCAAGCGCCCAGGCATGTACGTGGGCGGCACCGACATTCGCGCCCTCCACCACCTGGTCTACGAAGTCGTCGATAACTCCATCGACGAAGCGCTGGCCGGCGTCTGCGATCACATTCGGGTGACCATCAAGGCCGACAGCACCGTGTCGGTGGAAGACAACGGCCGGGGCATCCCGGTCGGCGAACACCCCGAAAAACACATTTCGGCGCTGCAACTGGTGCTGACCACGCTGCACGCCGGCGGGAAGTTCGGCGGGGGCGGCTACAAGGTCTCCGGCGGCCTGCACGGCGTCGGCGTCTCGGCGGTGAACGCGCTCTCCGAATGGATGGAGGTCGAGGTCCGGCAACCCGAGGGCCTCTACGTCCAGCGCTACAACCGGGGCGTTCCCGAAAAGTCCGTCGAACAGGTGAACCAGACCCCATACAAGGAAACCGGCACCACGGTGACCTTTCACTTCGATCCCACCATCTTCAAAGAGGTAGACTACCATTTCGAGACCCTGGCTCAGCGCTTCCGCGAGATGGCCTTCGTCACCCGGGGCGTCACCATCGACCTGATCGATGAGCGCGAAGAGCCCTTCCCACGCCGGATGACCTTCTACTTCGAGGGCGGCATCCTCGCCTTCGTCCACTACCTCAACCGCGACCGGATCGTCCTGCATGACCCGGTCTATGTCGAGAAAGAGCTCGATGGCGCCTACGTGGAAGTAGCCCTGCAATATACTGACGGCTACCGGGAGACGGTGCTGACCTTCGCCAACACCATCAACACCATCGACGGCGGCACCCACCTGACCGGCTTCCGGTCGGCCCTGACGCGCTCCATCAACGACGGCATGCGCAAGGCCGGCGTACTCAAGGACAGCGATCCCAACCTCACCGGCGACGATGTCCGCGAGG
The DNA here is from genome assembly GCA_016926915.1 of Anaerolineae bacterium. Lineage (GTDB taxonomy): Bacteria > Chloroflexota > Anaerolineae > B4-G1 > SLSP01 > JAFGNR01. Next base: position 5,304 of record JAFGNR010000009.1, on the reverse strand, counting down.
GCATCACGGCCATTATCAGTGTGAAAGTCCCGGACCCGCAGTTCGAGAGCCAGACGAAGGTCAAGTTGATGAACGCGGAGATCAAGGGGCTGGTCGAGACGGCCGTGGGCGAGGCGCTGAGCGAGTTCCTGGAACAGGACTCCCGCGCCGCGCGGCGCATTGGCGACAAATGCTTGACGTCGGCCAAGGCGCGGGCGGCCGCGCGCAAAGCGCGCGACCTGGTCATTCGCAAGAGCGCCCTGGAGAGCATGACCCTGCCCGGCAAGCTGGCGGACTGCTCTTCCCGGGATGCCTCCAAGACCGAACTCTTCATCGTCGAGGGCGACTCGGCCGGCGGCTCGGCCAAACAAGGGCGCGACCGCCACTTCCAGGCTATCCTGCCGCTGCGCGGCAAGATCCTCAACACCGAACGGGCCACCATCAACCGCATCCTGAGCAACAAAGAGGTCCAGGCCATGATCTCGGCGCTAGGCTGCGGCATCGGGGACCAGTTCAACCTCGATAACCTGCGCTACAACCGCATCATCATCATGACCGACGCCGACGTTGACGGCGCGCACATCGCCACCCTGCTGCTCACCTTCTTCTTCCGCTACATGACCCCACTGATCGAGCACGGGCACCTCTTCCTGGCGCAGCCCCCGCTCTACCTGGTAAAAGCGGGGAAGCAATCGAACTACGTCTACACCGAAGCGCAGCTCCAGAAAGCCCTGGAAGCGTTGAACGGGCGCTCCGTCACCCTCCAGCGCTACAAGGGTCTGGGCGAGATGAATCCGGACCAGCTATGGGACACCACCATGGATCCCGGGCAGCGCACCCTATTGCAAGTACAAATCGAAGACGCCGCCGAAGCCGACCGCACCTTCTCCATGCTCATGGGCAGCGAAGTCCCGCCCCGCCGCCGGTTCATCACCAGCCACGCCCGCGAGGTGCAGAATCTGGATGTGTGAGTTCTGTCACTAAATGCCGTTCTCCAGGGGGCTTGGGTTATACAGGCCCCCGATGTTTTCGGAAGGAGTACCCATGGGCATTCCCCCTGACCAAGCACGTAAGGCGCTGGAACACCTAATCACAGACTACTACGAAAACTACGATGACCGAACTCGTGCTCTTCAGAGCGAAGCCAACGTTCGCGCCAATTTCATCGATCGACTCTTTAGCAAGGTCTTAGGCTGGCCGGTTGATGATCCCGCATATTACAATCGAGAACAGTACGTGCGACGTGCAGGTTTCGCGGATATTGCTCTGAAAGCAAAAGCCGACAGTGATCCAGTTCTATTCGTAGAGGCAAAGCGCTTCGGGGCAATCGAACCTCTCAATCGAGTTCAGTTGCGACGAGACCTGGAAGTAGCACGGCTACAGCTGCCTGGCATGTCAGTCGATCGAACTCGAGAGGAACAGCAAGCTATCAATTACGCTTACGAACAGGGCATTCGCTGGGCTGTACTAACGAATTTCGAACAACTTCGGCTTTTCGACGCTTTCCGTGACACATTGGTACTCAGTTTTGAAACCCCCCGAGAACTTCAAGAACGCTTTGAGGAACTCTGGTACCTTTCCTTCGAAGAAGCACAGCGAGGACGCCTTGATGAGCTACACGCTCACCGTGAACGAGCTGATATCGATGCCGAGTATCTCAATCTCATCAACGTCTGGCGGCTGCGGTTAGGAGAAGATATTTATGGGCGAAAGGGAAATCGCACACTCCTGATCAACCCACATACTGGTGATGTGGATATACACAAATTGCGCGATGCAGTCCAGCGCATCCTTGACCGCCTCGTCGTCATTCGTTACGCAGAAGATCGATTGGTCATCGAGCCGGATCAGCTATACCGATTGGTAGAAACAACACGGCGTGTGCGGTATCTCTCTTTACCGGCATTAATTCGAGAGTTCTTCTACGGCTTCAACGTCCAGCACGATGGGACGCTCTTTGCCGACCACCTCTGCGATCGTCTCGAAATCGGTCAAGACGTACTCAGCGCAGTCATTCACAATCTCTACGATGCTCGCTTCCGCGCCATGTCGCCCGACATTATGGGCAATACCTACGAACAGTACCTGGGACAAACCTTGGTGATCAAAGATGACGCAGTACAAACTGCAGACAACCTGGAGACACGCAAACACCAGGGGAGCTACTATACGCCGGAATACATCGTGCGATACATCGTCGATCAAACGTTGGGACGACTACTCTATGCTACAGAAAACGGTCAACCCGACGGAATACCGGTGGATGCCATGCAGCCCAAAACATTGGAGGAGATTGACGGGACACAAGGCCGCCCTCTCAAAGTACTGGACCCAGCATCGGGATCAGGTAGCTTCCTAATCTACGCTTACCAAGTGCTAGAAACCTTTTACCAAAGGGGCATCAAACAACTACAAGTCGAGCGTGATGCTCGTGCCAGCAAAATGCTGGCAGACAGGCGGATGCCCATGGACATTCGCATCGAATTGGCAGACCTGGACCACCGGTTGGACGACTTGAAAGACTATCGGAATCGCATTCTCGAGCGCCACCTCTACGGCGTGGATTTGGACCCACAAGCGGCAGAATTGGCAGCAGTGAATCTCATGCTAAGGGCGCTAAAACGTGGCTGGCGGTTGCCTCTCATCCTCAACCAGAACATCAAAGTGGGCAATAGCCTCATTTGTGGAATGCCCATGCCCCCCACGTTGGAAGGAAAGACCGATTTTCTGGAGCCAATTACAGCGCAGTTATCCGAGCTACGTCATCTGCGCTTGCAACAACAGAATCTCTCAGCCAACGGAAACACGGTTGAAGGACTACAAAGTCGAATCGATACGCTGCGCTCTGAGGTCAACGCGACCCTGAACAGCTCCCTCACTGAATACTTTGATGATGTGGAAACACGCCATCCTTTCAACTGGATCGTAGAATTCCCTGAAGTTTTCCTGGATGAAGACGGGCACTGGCTCAGACATCCCGGCTTCGACATTGTTTTTGGAAACCCTCCCTACGTGCGAATGGAAAACTTTACGGCTGACAAGACATACTATCGCACAGTTTACGAATCCTATGAGGAACGCAGCGACCTCTACATCTACTTCATGGAACTCTCCCACCGCTTATTGCGAATGGGAGGTCTATACGGAGTTATCGTTTCCAACAAGTTCTTCCGAGCTAGATATGGGCAGCCCTTACGAGCCTGGCTAGCAAATCATGCCACTATCGATATGATAGTGGATTTCGGCGATCTGCCAGTTTTCGATGGAATCACCGCGTATCCCGCGATTATTATCACTCAGCGTCTTAAGAGACCGGAACAACATCCACAATTAGCTATCATTGACACGCTAGATTCCAATGATCTATCTGCGAAAGTATCTTCAGAAGCGTTTCGCTTGGCAAGTGATGCTATCAACGGCGATTTGTGGAGACTTATTGACCATCATTCAGCTGATATTCTGAAACGGATGGAATCACAAGGCTGCAGTTTGGAAAAGTACACTGGAGCACCCGTCTATCGAGGTATTGTCACCGGTTTCAATGATGCATTTTGTATCGATAACGACACTTACACAAGAATAACTACCAAAACCCCGCAGGCTAAAGAGATTCTCAAACCGCTCCTCACAGGAAGTGACATTCAACGTTATGGCATCCAGACCAGCAAAGCGTTTCTGATTTATACTCATCACGGGATTGATATCAAGCAATATCCAGAAGTCGAAAAGCATTTACACGTCTTCAAGCCGCAGTTAGAAAAGCGTGCAAACAACCAAGTATGGCATGAATTACAACAACCACAATTAGCGTATCAAGGCGATTTCGAGAACCCCAAAATCATCTTTCCAGACATCGCTGCAAGTTGTCGTTTCGCGTTAGACAGCGGGGGATCATATTGCCTCAATACTGCTTATTTTATTCCGGGCAATGACTTGTATTTATTGGCAGTTCTCAACTCAAAAGCTGCTTTTTTCTACCTTTCACGCACTAACGCTGTCTATCGGGGCGGGTATCTGCGTTTCTTCGGGCAGTACCTTGAGCCGCTTCCGATCCCCTATGCTTCAAACGAAGAAAAGCAATCGTTGGCACGGCTTGCGCAAACCATGCTTGACCTCAACCAAGTTCAGCAAATCGCCAGTGCAATCTTTGCTGACTGTCTGATAGCACACCAACATGTCCAACGCGACCTGGATCGGGCTTATGTCCATCACGATCAATACCGTGAATACAACCTCTCACGCTCTGGGCCTGCATATGCTAATGCGGTGGGTACAGTTACGAATGTGTATGTAAGAGAAGTTGAAGACAAATTGGAAATCCACACCGTGACAGAAGGGGCAAGCGTTGAACAACGACTTATCGGATGGGAAATCGCTGACGCAAACTTGCGGCGTTTCTTGCTCCTGGCTATACGACGCTTTCTAGGCGAAAATGCCCGAAGAAAGATCTGGTCGCGCGGCCCGGTGTTGCGTGGCGTGCTACAAGCACTTGACGTCCCAGTTCTTGACGAGAGATCAGCAGAGCGCAATATCGCCGCTATCGCCGAATTCATGGATGAGGTACGTCATCGCACGGCATCAGCATTGAGCAATACACTTGGAAATCGCGTTGCCAACATACCTGACCCGCTAGCCTTTGGCGAGATCGAGACTGTGTTGACAGCCACAGATCGTTGCATTGACACCCAGGTATTCAAGCTCTACGGCATCAATAACCCAACAGACATTGATCTCATTGAGAAGATAGCCGAATAGCAGATAATCAAAACTCATCGCGTTTGAATCTACCGTGCCGTAGCATTCATGGGCGTCAAGAAAATCACATCAGCAAGTGTAGGAGTTGCCAAGGACTACTTTCCTTGTGCTAATGACCGACAAGATGCCTCCGGTTCTCGGTTCAAATAGGGCAGGCGCGATACAAACTCACGGCAAAACCAGATGGTTCCACAACTGTGAGGTTACGCGTGGAGCTAGGCATGGCAAGGATGGACACGGGAGCGTCTCAGGTTTGAGAGAAGTTGGACCGGCCAACACATCACGCGCACATTCTGGGGTTCACTGGCGCGGATTCCTATCGGTTTCGACGGCGGTTGCAAGATGATGCCTGATTCTCGGGGCGTATGAGAGTGCGAGAGCGTGTGGTCATCCATGGCGCGTCAACTATCTGCAGGGTACGGGCTTCCGCGTCCCAGACTGCGGCGGAAAAAGGTGGGAGCCTGTTTCGATTAACAAGTGGTCCTTTTTTGCTTGACAAAACGCTCAAAGGCGAGTGGGCGCGACGCATCTTGCGCAGGGTCGCGAGGAATCCCCACTCCTTGCAGCCGT
>JAFGNR010000336.1 GCA_016926915.1 Anaerolineae bacterium | reverse complement strand
CTAGGACGTCCAACGGCGCATCGTGAGCGCCTCGGCTTCATGATCGGCAAAATCGCGCCAGCGAAGCGCAAAACGCCCGTGGAGTGGGGAAACGCGTTTTCCCAGGCTTACCCCCAGATAGAGTAACCATGCCAGGGGGAGTCCCAATCCGCTGAGCTGTGCGGCGGAACGCAGTTCGGCAATCCCGCCATCATCCCAGCCTCCCAATACGGCGGTCACGAAGCCGTATATGGACAGTAAGAGCGGTATTGTGGCGACGACTAACAACAGGGTGCCACGGAATTGCAAATCCGGGAACAACTGCAAGAGCCACCGCAAGAGATTGTAGGTGACCAGGGCGCCGCTGCCGGGCGCCACGACCATCTGCCAGAAGTTCGGATGAGGAGCAACCAACAGTTTCTCTACAAGCCAGAGGCCGGTCAATCCTCGCAAGAGACCCGCGCCCAGGAAGGCGATCCATACCCCATCGACGCCCAACTCCGGCGTCAGTAGCGCGATCAACGCTAGTCGGACAATCTGTTCTCCGAGGATTTGCGACGACCGCAGCGCCGGTTGCCCGCCGGCCACCAGCGCCTGCTCCGTTATCCAGGCGGGCCATTGCAGGCTGCCCCAAATGATCACCGGTGTGAACAGGGTAGCGAAGTAGGTCTCTATGCCGCTCGCGGTTCCGGCAACGAAACGTTCACCTGCCGCTGCCAGCATTGAAAGTAGAAAGAGGCTGAACCACATGCCGTAGTGGAGTCCTTGGGTGAGGTAATACCGCGCCAGCGTTTGGTATTCGTGCAGCAAAGCCTCGGTGAGCGCTGGCATCAAACTTGTGGCCAGTCCCAAATTCAATACTTCGTAGGCCAACAGGAGAACCGCCAGACCACTCCATGCGTTTGCAAAAGCGCCATAGTCCGGCAATAGTCCGGAGAGCAACGTGACCTGGACGACAAAGCCCAGGGGAATTGCCAGCGAACCGAGCGCCAGCCGGGCGCCGAATGCCAGCACGCGCCCGGCGAGCTGTACGTCAAAAGCAGGTACAAGCAGGCGTCGTAATGTGTATCCCAGGCGTCGAAATAGCAGGAGTCCAGACAGAAACGTGAACCATTCTGCACAAAAAAGTCCTATGCCTAACCCGAAAATCCCCCCCAGGATGGTGCCAATTTCGGGATGTGTTGCTCCCCAAGCTCGAAACACCAATATAGAGGCCACTTGGAAAACCACCGCCGCCAGGATGTAGGCGCTGTTGAGTGTTTGTTCGTAATCGAACCGCTGGTTGGCGCGAAACAACAGTTGGAGACTGCGTGAGAAACCGGGGAATTGGATGATCGCGTGGGCAACCAGGTAGAAGGAGAGATAGGCAATCGCGGTACTTGGGAATACCAGGGTTGCCAGCCAGGCCACTACAGCGAGTTGCACGGCGCCGCTAAGCAATTGCCACCAGACGTAGAATTGAAAGTAGCTCAGGTCTCCCTGGGAAAGTCGAGATTGGGAAGCCGCGAAGAAGCGTGTTGCGGCCAGGCCGGTTCCCATATCGAAACACAGCCACGCGACGCCCAACCACTGTCCGGCGATTTCCCAGGAGCCCAGGGCTTGCGGCCACGGTAATAACACGTCTGGAAGGAGTTGAAGACGAAAAACGGCCCATGGCAGCAGCATCAGCAGTCCGCCTCCGGACAGCGTCAAGAACCCTGCCAGGATGCGGTGGAACCCTACCGACTCCCAGCCTGTCGTCGGGCGGTTTGCGATCCGTTGTTCGATCTGTGTGCTCGCTTGTTCCGGGTGCAAGAACAGCCGCCGTCGCCCTATGTAGAGCGCGATGAACGAAATCGACGCCGCGCCCAGGCCCAGCGCCAGAATCACCCAGCGTACATTGCCCTTGGGAACGGGCGATAGGGGATACTCGGCGAAACTCAACAAGCGAGGCGCACCGGCCGCTTCGGCGATCATCCGGTAGACCAGGTAATCGAAATAGGGCCAGGAGGCCCAGTCCTGGTTGCTTTCGTCGTTGAGCCATGCACCCACGACAAATACCTGTCGTTCCTCGCGCCCGCGCACGCGTTGCACCAGAGGTTCGCCGGTCACAGTTTGCACCACCGGCAAAAGCAGGTTGGGGTTCGAAATGACCGTCCGCGCTTCTATTTCCGGGGCTGAATTCCAGGTGATTGCGCTTTGGAGAGAATCGACTTCTCTTCCATTGATCAGGGCTCGAGGCGTGGCGACCCCCGACGCCAGGCCGAAGATGCCCACGCCTAACAAGGCCCGCAAGTCATTCACATTTTGTGGAAATGCGTCCCCCAGGATCACCACAAGCCCGACTTCGTCGCGCAGGATTTGGCGGCCGATTTCCTGAAGTGTTGCCTGGCTTAGGGGGGCATTATCCAGTACCAGCACCTGCGCCAATTCAGGCCGGTCGACCAGCACCAGGTAAGGTTCGGATTGTTCGATGGCGTCGATGACAATACCGCCCGGTCCCACGTAATAAACGCCGATTGCCGGCGAAGGCGCCTGTGCAAATGCCGCCGGCGCAGCGAAGCAAATCCCGAACAGGATGATGATCAGGAACCAACGCGAGGTTGTGCGCATTGTCTTTTCGGCCGGCATAATCTCCAGAACGGCTATTCCGGTCTATTCCCTGGGGCGGCCGCTTCTTCAGATGGTGACGTCTCTGCGTCTTTTTGCCTGGGTATATCCAGCGGCGGCAACATCTCCAATTTTTCAAGTCCAAACTGTTGCAAAAACTCGGAGGTGGTTTGGTACAGAATGGGACGCCCCACGGTTTCCGCACGTCCTGCATCCTCCACGAGTCCGGCGGCTAATAGGGTGCGTAGTACACTATCCGAGTTGACGCCACGGATGGCCTCGACCTGGGGACGCGTGACCGGCTGCGCATACGCAACGATGGCCAGGGTTTCCAACGCGGCTTGCGAGAGTCGCAGGTTGACTTCCAGGCCCAGGAATTGCTCGATCATCGGGGCTGTCTCCGGTACGGTGGTCAGTTGTATGCGATTGCGTAGATACTGTAGCCGCAACCCTCCCCGGGCTAAGCGTTCTTCCAGGCGTCGAAGCGCCTGCGCCCCCTCTGCTTCCGGAAGTCCTGCGGCGGTAAAGAGGTCTTCAGGTCTGACAGGGCCTTGGGCTACGAAAAGCAAGGATTCCAGGATGGCGTCCGGGGTCAGCTCCGTAGCGTTGTTCACACTACCGGCTCCTCGTGGTCCAGGTCGGCTGCGGCAGATGGGGCCGGTAGTTCGTGGTATAGCGGTTCCGGTGACGTCGGAAGCGGGCCGGGTGCAGCTTTTGCCGGGCGTATACTCTTTGGGGGGACGGCCACCGTGATGCGGATTTCCGGTTCACCCGCCGTTTGCAACCCCAATTCCCGCTCCAGCACATCTTTGACCAGTTCGACCAATTCGCCGGCTTTTTCCGGTACGTTGACCCCTGCTGATACTATGACATCGACGACGGCCTGAACCTTGTTGCGCCTGGCCTGTACGGCCGGCTTTACCTCGATGACAGCGGGCAGCGGATCCAGACGGTACTGCAACTGCTGTACCACGCTTTCTACGCTGACCGTCGCCAGCCCTCCGGTGATATCTTGAACTCGGATGAAGGGTTTTCGCTTGGGGCGCACTTCCAGCACGATCAACAGCAGCGCCAGGAGATCAAAGGCTAATGCCAGGAGGATACCGGCGCCCAGGCGCGGCAGCGGGTTCATGGCCCACAAGCGATCCCCCAGATTCATGGCCCATTCCCCGACGTCGCTAAGCGCCGCGTGGGGAATGACCAGAAAAACCGAAACCAATGGAATCAACACCACCAACACGACAACGATCACGACACGATTGAAGGTATTCACAGTTATCCTCCGATTCGACTTGGAAAATACGTTTCGTTCAATAGGTGACACGGACAAAGTCTTCCGGCGACGCGCCCCACGGGATCGTAGCATCGATCCCTATTTTATCGCTCAGCGCTTTTTGTCCCGGAGATTGGTGCGCTGATGGATCCAGGCTAGAGCTCGCCTGATCAGGGAAGATGACTAGATCGCGGCGAGCCTGCATCCGCGTGGCGAGCGCCCATTCGACGTCCTGCGGATTGTAAATGTCGACATCCGTATCGACGATCACGACATGTTTGAGCGAGCGATGTCCGCGGAAGGCGGCTTCGATCGCCAGGCGCGCATCATCCGGCCCCTGTTTGTCGATTTGCACCACGGCATGCAGCCAGGAACACCCCCCCGGCGTGATGGTCACTCCTGTGCAGCGCGCGACTCTGTTGACCTCGGCGAAAATGGTGGGTTCCCGGGGCATGCCCATGAGGTTCTTATGCTCCAGGCCTGCGGGCAGCAGTGCGTGAAAGATGGGGTTTTTGCGGTGGGTTACGGCAGTCACGCGTAGCACCGGTTGTTGTCGCACGCGATCCATGGTTCCCGTCAGGTCTGGAAATGGGCCTTCACGATCCAGCGCGTGCGTGAGGATGCCTTCCAGAACTAGTTCGGCTTCGGCAAATACCTCTAGCGGGACGGTCTTTGCCTTTACCATGGGCGATGGTGCGAAAGCTTGCGCAATTCCGCTTTCATCCTGTCCTTCGGGTGGGGCCATGGAAGCTGCCAGCAGGATATGCGGCGGCAACCCCACGCAGATCGCCATGGGAATACCTTCCGGCGCTTTGCGCCAGGCGGTGTGCGTGCCCCGGTTTTCGACCACGCGGACGACCAGGCGCCGGGCGTCCTGTACTCGCATCCGGTGGAAGCAGAGATTTCGTCCCAGGTCCGGATCGTGAATGATGGCCACGCCGGCAGTGATGTAAGGGCCGCCATCCTGAGGATGATAACGGGGGATAGGTAACCGTGTAAGGTCGATTGAGTCCCACACGACTTCCTGGCAAGGCCCGTCGCTGTTCTGGGGGGGTATCTGGGGCGCAGCCAGGGCTTCGGCCATCCGGGACACGAGTTGGGACGCCCCGCACCCAAGCGCGCGGGCAAAGTGTGCGCGCTGTGCTGTGAAGCCGGCAGCCATGCGCCATTCGGAGAACCCTGCTAGCTGTTCGAATAACATCGGTTGGCCATCGCGGGCCGCGATGCGGCGTGCAACCTCCAAGTGTGGCGAAACCGGTTCCTGAATGTGAAAGAGTTCCCCTCTTGCGTCCAGGTCTTGTAAAAACGTTCGTAGATTCATGCTGACCTTTGAACTCCCATGGTTACCTCGTCACATTCTAACTAAAGGTCGGCGATATCGCATTCTTATCATATCACATCTGCATCCTGATGGCGGCTACCATTCAATCCGGATTTCTTCGATTTGCGCCAACGTGTCGTTCACGACCGACTCGATATCTATAGCAGCCTCCAACATCCTGACTTCGGCCATCTTTGCCCAGGTGGCGGGTCTATGCGCGTGCATTGAGCAAGGGTCCTGGTAAGGCGCGATCGAGAGTTCGTATGTGCCGATGTTTTGGGCCAGTTCTACGATTTCTTGTTTGTCGAATGCGACCAGCGGGCGTAGGATGGGCATTTCCACTGCCCGGCTGGTGACGTACAGGTTCTTGAGGGTCTGCGATGCGACCTGCCCCAGGTTGTCTCCGGTGACCAGGGCTAGGGCGCGCCGGCGACGCGCCACGTGTTCCGCAACCTTGAGGATGAAACGGCGGAAGACTACAGTCTCGACCCGCGATTCGTGGCCTAGCACGGCCATCTGGAAAGGTTGCGCGGGAATCATATGCACCACTGCCGGCAGCCGGTGCGGGGCCATGACCTGACGCGCCAGAGCTACAACCTTGGATTGGTGGATTTCATCCGGCGTACGGAGCATGTGGAAATGCAGGAAATCGATTGCTGCGCCACGTTTCAACATCATGTGTGCTGCAACCGGCGAATCGATTCCGCCGGACAACAGCACCACGACGCGCCCGGCGGAACCCACGGGAAGCCCCCGCGCCCCCGGAAAGCGTCTTGAGAAGATATAAGTGCTCTCGGGGTAGATCTGTACATTGACCGTGACGTCGGGGTCTTGCAGACGGACGGGAGCGTGGGTACGGGCAACGATCAACGCTCCCCATTCGCGTTCGGCGTCGATCGAACGCATGGGAAACCGCTTGTCGCCTCGTTTCACCTGGACTTTGAAGGAGGTGTTCTCGTCGATGACGTCTTGCGCCATCTCCAGCACCACTTGCTCTATCTGGGCCGGGTCCTGCTCCACCTTTCGTGTGGGAGCGAAATAGGCGATCCCGAAGATTCCGGAAAGACGGGCGCGCACCTGTTCTGGGTCCGCATGTTCATCCACTTCGACCATGAGATAGCTACGCGACACCCGAACTGCGACCTTGCCTAAATCCAGCAGGGCAACGCGGATGTTGTGCGCCAGGCGCTTGAGAAACTGCGGGCGATTGCGCCCCTTCAACCCTAATTCACCATAATGGACGATGTAACTCTGCATATGTATGGCTCCTTCAGCAGTGATCATAACACAGCTCCAGAGCGCGCCAAGCCCTCCACCCGGTTGCCGGCTTTGCATTTTCCCCGTTCCCCGGTAAGCTGGCGAAAAGAATCTGGGGGGATGACGATGAAGATTATAGTTCCTGAATTCGTGCTGGAGCATGTGCGGGACGTTGCCTGCGACCTGGTGCAGTCTGCGTGTGATTTCGTCACGGTTGGCCCGCAGGGTAACTTCTCCGGCGACATTTCCGGTGCAGAGGTGGTCGTGTTGCCCTGGCAAATGCCGGCTCCTGCACTACAAACGCTGTTGGCGCTGCCTACCGTGCGCTGGATCCATGCCGTCAGCGCCGGCGTCGATCACGCGCTCGATGATACGCTCCGGGGCCTCGATGTGGTACTGACGAACGCTCGCGGCGTTTTCGATCTTCCTATTGCCGAAACCGTATTGGCCTATATCCTGATGATTACCAAACACATGCCGGCCTTCTTCGTCCAACAGCAGCAGCACGTGTGGCGCAAACATCGCTTGCGAGAGGCGGCCGGCTTGACGGTTGGGATCGTGGGCCTGGG
>JAFGNR010000072.1 GCA_016926915.1 Anaerolineae bacterium | reverse complement strand
CTCTGGCGAAGGTCATCACTTCATCCGACGGTGGAATGAACCCAATGATGCCGCCCATCTCGGTCACCTGGCTCGCCAGCGTGATGCATCCGGCGAGGTCCAGGGCCTCGATTGCCGGACCATAGAACTCGATGGCGCGGCCCAGCGCGCCATTGGATCCCAATACGCGCAACACGGCGAGAGTCAGGTCGCGGGCGGTGCAGGGGGGTTGCAGGGTTCCATTGACCACGACCTTCATCGTCGGCGGCGCCTCGAACCAGGTGCGCCCGGTCTTGAAGGCAAACGCGATATCCTGGTCGCCCATTCCCTGTCCAAAGGCGCCAATCGCCCCCAGAATATTGAGATGACTGTCGGTACCCACGAAGGTTGATCCGGGATAGGCCAGCCCTTCCTCGATGGCAACATGGGAACCGATGCCTGCATTTACATCATAGACGCCGATACCCTGCTCTCGCGCCCACATGCGGCAAATCTGCTGGTTGTTGGCATAGGGGATGTTGCTGGGCGGCGCGACGAGATCGAAGGTGAAAAAGGTGCGCTGTGGGTCGGCGACGGGCGCATCGCCGTAATGTTCCCGGAAATTCTTGACCACGTTGGCGCCGGCAAAGTCCCGCGCCGTGCGCGTGTCGAGGTTGAGCCAAATGACCGCGCCCGGTTCGATGGGCGACGTTCCGTCGCTGTGGGCTGCAAAGATCTTCTGAACGATCGTTTTACCTACCATGACGTCTCCTACAAGGCTATCCGCTGGGGACGCCGCCAGGCGACCAATGTCGCCTGTGGGTTATCTATCGATGCGCGACACCAGCGTTTTGGTCTGAGCCAGATTCTTGATGCTGTGGAAGCTGATGAAATCGGCGTGGTGGACGAGGGTGGATTCGGTGGTACGGGTGACCTTTTCGCCTTCTCCTGCGTGGGAAGCGATGATGTGTTGCACGTCGGCCGGGAGTCCACAGCGTGCCGCCAGCTCCATACCGGTGAAGGGGTGGCGCAGTAGTTTGCCCTCGCGGGTTTGGATGAAGGCGCCATTTTTGTCGCGCTCATACTCTAGCAGCTTGCCCACATCGCGCAGAATGCCGCCGGATACCACGAAATCCATGTTGACGGGAGCGCGGTCGCCGTAATGCTCGGCAAAGATGCGGGCCGCTTCAATGGCAATCAGTACGACGACGCGGGTATGTTCGACGAAATCCACCGGGCAGGGATTGATGAGCAACGTGAACGGCATCTCTTGCAGGTCATCCAGGGTCCAGCCGCCCTCTGTCATGCCCAATTCCCACGCGCGGAGTGTGTTCTCCCGTAGTTCGGGATCCTCGATGAGATCGAATTCCGGAATCAGTTCCAACAGTTCTTCACGCATGCCTCATTCTCCTCTATTCTTTGCTTTCTACCCCGGCAGCTCTCGTTCCTCCGGCCCATCGTATGCCTGGGCCGTTGGGGAAATCCGCCGCATGGGGCGCTGGTTCACGATTTCATCAAAGACGTGGGCCGTCAGTCCCACTGTGCGGGCGATGGCAAATATCCCATTCCCCATCTCGGGTGGGAACGCCATCTCGCAGAGCAATGCGGCAATTGCACCGTCGACGTTCATGGGCAGCGTTTTGCCCAAGATGTCCGTCATGACTTGCTGGATAGCGTAGCCCATGTCCACATGGGCGCCAGCGATGCCTTCTTCGGCGGCGATGGCGAATAGTTTCGCTGCCCGGGGATCATGGGTATGGATGCGATGACCAAAGCCGGGAATACGTTCGCGCCGCTCGCGAAATTCAGCGACCAGAGATCGCGCGGCGGTCAAGGCGTCGCACCCTTGCTCACGCTGGCGGTGCACGGCCTCGTGCAGAACTCGCATGCAGCCCTCGATGGCGCCGCCGTGATAACGGTTCACGGTCATCACCCCAGCGGCGATAGCCGTGGTCAGTGGGGCCCCGCCCGAGGCGACGGTGCGAGCTGCCAACGCCGAAGGGGGCGTCCCACCGTGATCGATGCTCGATACCAGGATGGCATCCATCACCCGGCCTTCGGCCTCCGTTGGCAGATTCCCCTTTAGGACCAGGAAGACGACGTGCGAAAATGGCGTCTGGCCCATCAATTCATCGATGCGATATCCTCGCACCGCAACTTTGTCGGGTTCGACTTTGGTAATCGGTTGTGTCCACACTGACTCGGTCATGGGTTCCTTTCAGCCTATCCGGGCCAGAACGTCTTTGGTTGCCGCCGGCAGCTCCATGAAGGATTCTACCACGGTTGCCCCGACCTCGCGTAATCGCGCGACTTTGCCTTCATGGGCGCCGCGACCTCCTTCGACGATGGCGCCTGCGTGTGAGAAGCGCGTGCCTTGTTTGGCCGCCTTACCGCCGATGTAGGCGACGAGCGGTTTGGTAAAAGCGCCGGCCTCGATCAGATCCGCGACGCGTTCTTCCTGGCTGGTGCCGATCTCGCCAAACATCACCACGGCTTTCGTTTCGGCGTCGCGTTCGAATTCGAGCATGACGTCGGGATGGGGCATGCCGACCACGGCGTCGCCGCCGACGTGAACCAGGGTCGTTGCTCCGATACCCTCCCGGGCCAGATAGTAGGCCATCGATGAGGTAATGCCGCCGCTGCGGGAGCTAATGCCTACCGGTCCCTGGAAGAACCATGAGCGGGCCGAGGCAGCGCGCCCGCCCATCATGCCCAATACCGCCCGGTCCGGGCTAAGGACGCCGAGGGTGTTGGGCCCGATGAACCGGGCGCCCATGGTTTGGGCGCGCTGGGCGATCGTCAGCACGTCGTGGATGGGAACGCGGTCCGGCACGATGACCAGGAGTTTCACGCCCGCGTCGATGGCTTCCAGCGCCGCGCTCTTCACCAGCGGCGCCGGAATGAACAATACACTGATGTCGATGGGGCCGGTGTGCTCCCAGGCTTCCTCAACTGTATCGAAGACCGGGATCGCTTCCACACTTTCCCCGCCTCGTCCTGGGGTCACGCCTGCCACGACATGCGTGCCGTAGCCCACCATTAGCTTGGTCCGCGCCAGGCCCTCGCGTCCGGTCATGCCTTGAATGAGTACGCGTTTGGTTTCGTCGATCAATATGGCCATGATAATCCCTCAATCGGCAAGTCTACGTGTCCGCCTCCCGCGCCATAGAGCAGGCAGTCCACTTCACACCCCAAACACTCCACACAGCGCCCTCTCTGGGCTTCTGCTCGCGTGACATTGAGCACCGGCAGGCCCTCTTCATTGAGCGCAAGGATCTGCCGGGCGCACGCCTGGATGCACGCTTTGGTCTCGCAGGCGGCGCACACGGCGTGATCCAGTGTCACAACGCCGGTTGGGGTGGCAAATGAATAGGGGGCCTGAGGTTGGGATCTTTCTCGCGTGAGTGGCGTTTCTGTCGGCGCGCCTTCACGAATAAGCGTACCCAGCCGCTGCGCGCAGAAGTCGGGCGAGTCATCCTTTTTGTATCCCTCTACCCGCGCCGGAACGCGACCATTGAGCGCTTCCAGAATCTCCACCGCGCGATCTTCCGAGTTGCCCCCTAGCCGGATCACCACCGGGATGTCGAGCTGCGCTTCCAGGAATGCTTTGAACAGTCCTCGCGCCGAATAGAACTGCTCTTGACTGGCGACGCCGGAACCGGAGCCGAAGTATCCGTCGATAGGGCCAACTGCCATGACGATTCTTGCGGCGCGGTAGACCTTGCTTGCCGGCGGGTTACCGCTGGTGTCGACAAAGGTGGCAACCTTATAACCCTGGCGTAGCAGAGCGTCCATGCTCATCATAGAGCCGCCGCCGCCTGCGCCGTGGAATCCGATGTAGCCCTCGCCTTTCTTGAAGTCCTCGGCCATCTGGATGAAGTAGAAGGTGCCGCGATAGTCGCCGGCTTCGACAGCATAGGCGATCTTTTCCAGTGCGGTTGGAGGCCGATTATACTCGCGAGCAATCTCGATGCCCAATTCGGGATGTCGGAAAACGGCGTAATCATCTACCGTGATCCGGCAATCGGCGGCGTAGAGCTGACCTTCGGTGGTGAGAACCAGGGGGTTGATCTCGGCGGCGCGCGCTTCGCCCGTCCGAGCCACTGCGTAGAGATTGACCAGCACTGCGGCGAGATCGCGCTGCAGTTTTCCCGAGATGCCCGCCCGCCGAATCAGGTTGCGCGCCTGGTAGTCCTGGAATCCGAAGGCTACGTCTACATGGGTATGGGCTATCTTGTCGGGATGCGCCTGTGCGATCTCCTCGATGCCGGTGCCGCCGACGCTAGAGAACATCACCAGGGGCGCCTTCTCCCGATCATCCACAATGACACCTGCGTAGAATTCACGCGCGATGTCCAATTGCTCCTCGACCAATACCGTATCGACGGTGAATCCTTCGAGGGTCATCCCTAGCATGGCCTGGGCAGCCTGCGCCGCGGCGTCGGGTGTGGTCGCTCTCTCAATGCCGCCGACCGCGGCCCGGCCCGTGATCCAGGCCTGGATCTTAACCATCACCGGTCCGCCTAACGTTTCTGCAATGGCTCGTGCTTCCTCCGGTGTGCGCGCTATATCGCCGCGCGGTACGGTAATGCCGGCGTTTTGTAACAATCGTTTTCCCTGATGCTCATGCAATCGCGCCATATATGCTCCTTCAAGATAGCGGTCAGCCTTCGGCGCCCGGCCGTCAGCAGCGTCTCGCTCTACATGAAAAGGCAAACCTACGCTTTTGTAGATTTGCCTCGTTACCCTCTAAAATACCATACTGCCGGTCTGTGTTCGACATACATCGCTATTATAGTCATGCGTTACCATCCCCTGCAAGTGACAATTAGCCCCAATCTGTGTCTCATTCTCCCAGGAGATGGACCCAGGGTAGGGCCTTGTGCACTGCAGTGAACAAGCGTCGCTCCGCAGTCCAGAAGTCTGCTTTCAAACTTTCAGCGAGCGCCAGGTAATGAGCGTCGTATGTGACCGAGAGGCCATACGCAAGCGCAATTGACTGCGCCCGGTAATGGAGCGCTTGATCCCCATGGAAGATAATGGGTAAAGCCAAGGCTGAACGCAATGCGAAGGTTGCCATTTCACCGGTGATTAGCTCATGGACTATGTAGCGGTGCAATGCATTGACAATCTCATAGCGCAGCAATAGGGGCGCATGAATTTGGCTGCGTTGTTGTTGCCACTGCTTCCATACGGAAACTGCCGCTTCACTGAGGGGGTGATCCGCGACATAAGGAATGACGAGGCTGCTATCGACGCAGATCAAGGGTTTGATCGAGTTCACGATCTCGTTCCTCTCGCATCTCGTGGATGGTTTCGTCAAGTGGCGGCAACTGCTTATCGCCGAGCTCGTGCCGCATACGCAACCGAGATTGTTCGGCAAGTTGTATGGCGCATTCCCAATCTTCCTCAGTTTGCCCGGCCTTTATATGCGTGTAATTCTCATAGGAAAGCACGACCACCGCCGGTTCCCCAGAGCGTTCCACGATGTAAGGTTGGTTCTCTTCGTTTACCTTGCGCATCAACTCCCCGAAGTGAATCCGCGCCTCTGTCGCGCTGATCGTTTTCTCCATGGTTTACCTCATCGATTAATCAATTGATTAATCAGAGTATATCGCGAAGAGCCAACCCGGTCAACGAAAACCGGCGAATCACAGGAGACCCGTGCTCCCACAATCCGCCGGTTTGCCAACTACGAAATGCCTAGACAGGTTTCCGAACACGCTTCCGAACACGCTTCCGAACACGCT
>JAFGNR010000335.1 GCA_016926915.1 Anaerolineae bacterium | reverse complement strand
GTGGTCGCAGCGCTTTGCGCAAATCAGGACATCCGGGTGACAGTTATCAGCGGGCGACGTCTTTCTCACATCGAGAAACTGGTTCCGGCGCCTGGCGTGATGTTGGCCGGTACCTATGGTATCGAAATCCGTATGCCGGCAGGATCTGTGCGGCATCGTGTTCCTTATACTGAAGTACGGCCTGTGCTAGAGACAATCAAACCCAGATGGGGGGACTTGATCCGGAACTGTGAAGGATGCTACCTTGAGGATAAAGGATGGGCCCTGGCTCTACATGGACGTTTTGCAGCCGATGTGGCCTTCGCCGATGTTCTGGCGGCCGCGCGTCGCGTCATCACTGAAATTGGGGTAGGAGAGCGTTTCCGTATTCTAGAGGGACATAAGTTCTTGGAAATCGGTCCCCGACTGGCACATAAAGGGCGCGCCGTTGACTTCCTACTCGATCACTATCCGCTCCCAGGCGCGTTGCTCCTTTACCTGGGAGACGACGACAAGGATGAGGAAGCGTTCAGTGTGATTAGGGCGCGGGGGGGATTGGCAATTGTCGTGTCGTCCGAAGCGCGCAAGAGTCAGTCTGATGCTCGTCTGGACTCGCCCCAAGATGCCCGCGCGTGGCTTGCAGCGTTGGCCCGCGACTTTGTGGGGGGCAGTAGACCGGACGTGTGGAAGTGAAGTTTTCTATCGCTCAACACATCGAGGCAGTTTCTCGCCCGGGAGTTCCTAAAGCCAGCGCACTGCGCAGTTGTACAATCCGGCGCGCTATCTCTTCAGGCGTCTGTTCGGTCTGTCTCAACGGCAATACCACGTGAAACTGGCTGCCCGGCAGTGTTATCTCATTGTGACCCGGACTCTCGACCCAGATATGGCCCACGTGCGCCTCTACAATCCCTCGCGAAATGGCCAATCCCAGGCCGGGCCCGCCTCCCTTGAATTTGGTGCGCCCGGAAGAGTGGAAAGAAGCATCCGCCGTCCCATAGAACTTGGTGAAGATTAACTCGTGGTTTTCAGGGTCGATGCCAATGCCCGTGTCGCTAACCACGATCTCAACGTAAGAAGACGCCTCATCCCCTAGCGTATCCAAAAATCTTCCGGTGACCGAGATACGACCGCCATCAGGTGTGTATTTGACTGCATTGTACAGTAGATTCGCGAAGAGCTTCCGGAGCGCCAGGGAATCCGCTTCCACACTTGGCAGTGTACTAATGTCCACGAATTCTAGCGCCAGGTCGCGTTCTTGCAGTGCTACATCCAATTCCTCACGTAGTGACGCGAATAAGTCTGCCAACTGAAGTTCGTGCAGCTGAAGCCCCAAAGCTCGGCTGTCGATCTTGACAACGTCCAACATGCTGTCGACGATTTCTTGCATGCGTAGTGCACCATTCGTGACCCCTTCTAGCTGGTATTTCAAGGCCGGGTCTTGCTTGACCTGCGGTTCCTCGCGCAGCATCTCCCCGAAGCCCATGATCAGCGTCAAGGGCGTCCGCAGCTCATGCGATACGATCTGGATGAACTCTGACTTGTTGCGATCCAAGAGTTCCAGCTGGTGGTAGGTTTTTTCCAATTCCGCTGTGCGCTCCCGGACTTTGCTCTCGAGATCTTCGTTCAAGGCCCGCACTTCAGCATACAATTCCGCATTGCGGATTGCAATGGCGATTTGATCGGCCTGGCTCTGTAAGACGGTGATCGCTCCGGAGTCGAAGATGGCATCACGAGCATGTAGAATTTCCAACGCGCCGTACATATAGCTTCCCATCACCAACGGCAATACCAGATGTGCTCTTCCGGGGGGCGTATTTTCTGGCGAGGAACTCCTGCCGTCGTTGTAATAAATCGCTGTATTCCTGCAAACACGAGCGATGGGTTGCAAGTCTTCATCTGTACAAGAGACCACCGAGCCGGGCGCGATTTCCTGGCATTCAGCGTTGGCGCTGCTGGCCCGCAATATCATTACTTCCTCGTCGACAGCGTAGAGCCAGACGCCGACGAAACAGTATCCAAACCGCGTTCGAATCAGGTCCGCGATTTCGGCCAGCAGGCGATCTTTGTCCAGGATCGACGTGATCTGGTGGCTGATGGTTGCGCTGGTTTCCAACTGCACGGCACGTTCGGAAAGGGAGGCATTGACGGTGTTGAGCTCCCTGACCAGGAGCTCAAGCTGCTGACGTTGCCGGTAGAGATCGATAAATACTTCGACTTTGCTGATCAAAATCTCCGGTACGAATGGCTTGCTCAGGAAATCGACGGCGCCGGCATCGTAGGCCCTCCGGTGGTGGTACTCATCGGAGTAGATGGCACTGACAAAGATGACCGGCAGCCGGGCTGTCCGTTTGTTGCCGCGTAGGAGCTCTACCAGCTCATACCCATCCATCTCCGGCATTTGCACGTCGACGATGGCTACGCAGAAGTCGTGATCCAGGGTAAGCGCCAACGCCTCCGTACCTCTTGCTGCCAGAATGACCTCGACATCAAGCGTTTGCAGGAGTCGTTCCAGAACAAAGAGATTCTCTTGTCTATCGTCAACGATCAGCACTTGGGGTTTTTCGGAGACCATGTTCACCACCTACAGCTCAAGTTGACACCCCGGAAACGTCGCTGCTGCGCCGCGTGGCTCGAAGTCCAACTACGAATGCGACAACAGGCTTCATCACTGTTTGACCACCTTGCGCGAGCACATCAAGTATACAACCACACGCGAAGCATGGAAAGAAGACGGTCGATATCGACAGGTTTGGAAAGGTAATCATTAGCTCCGGCAGCCAGGCATTTCTCGGCGTCCCCTTTCATGGCCTTGGCGGTCAATGCGAGGATGGGTAAGTCCTTCCCGTATCCTCGCCCGCGAATCCGGCGGATTGTCTCGTACCCATCCATGCCGGGCATCATGATATCCATCAACAAGAGATCGGGCGCCGGATTCGTCTCCAGGAATTCCAGGGCTTTGTGACCATTGCGCGCAATGCTGACGCGAATTCTCCGTTCACCCAGTAACTTGGATAGTGCGAAGGCATTTCGCATATCGTCATCGACGATGAGAATGTGTTTCTCTTCCAGTATCTGGTCACGGGCGTGGAGACGTTTGATTGTCGCGCGTTTCTCCTCGGGCATATCCGCAACGACCTGATGCAGGAAGAGTGCGGTTTCGTCCAGCAATCGCTCTGGCGATTTCACCCCTTTGATGATGATACTGTCGGTGTATTTCATCAGTTCTGCGTTCTCGTCCTCGGTAAGCTCGCGACCGGTGTAGACAATGACCGGACATTTGGAGATGCTATCATCCTCGTTCATCGTGTTGAGCAGGTCGAATCCGGTCATATCCGGCAAGATCAAATCGAGAATCATGCAGTCGAAGTGCCTGTCGTGCAGTTGCCCCAGGGCCATGCTTCCATTTCCGGCTTCAACGATCTCCACGTCTCCTGCTCCCAGCAGCTGCCGGATACCGACCCGGAGATTGGCATCATCCTCGACCAGCAGCAGGGTCTTGATCTTTCTGGAGATGAACTGTTCGATCTTGCCGAAAGCCTGATCGAGACCTTCGGAGGTTACCGGCTTGCTGAGGTAGCCTATGGCTCCCCGCTTGTAGGCATCGAATCCACCATCCAGCGCCGAGACGATGTGAACCGGGATATGACGCGTCTCGGGGGTATCTTTGAGCGCGTCCAGCACATCCCAACCACTCATTCGGGGAAGCTTGAGGTCGAGGATGACCGCATCGGGCCGGTATTCACGCGCCAATCCCAATCCGCTTTCACCATCCACGGCGACCAGGCATTTGAAGCCTTTGCGCCGTCCATACTCGGCTACGACTCTGGCGAAGTTGACGTCATCCTCGATGATGAGTAACACCCGATCGGCAATCCAGGCAGCATCCCGGTCGTCCGGGAACGGGGGAGGCAAAACCGGCAGCCGGGCCGGTTTGGAGAGGGTGTCTTCAGATTGGGGGACGGTGGGCTTTTCCTGGAAGTGTTCTTCTGCATCCATCCGCGTGGCTGAAATGGGGAGACATAGGGTGAACGTGCTACCGCGGCCTACCTCACTGTGCACGGTCAGGTATCCCCCGAGCCGGGATGCCAGCTCGCGCGAAATTGTCAGGCCAAGGCCGGTGCCGCCATATTTGCGACTGGTGCTTCCATCCGCTTGGCGGAAGGCCTCAAATACGATTTGTTGCTGCTCCGGCGTCATCCCAATGCCTGTGTCGTGCACGCTGATGCTTACGGTGCGTGAGACCTCGAGCGCACTCTGTCCGAAATCTGTACCGGGCTCTGGGCGCACGATTTCAAGCCGAACTTCACCTGTTTCGGTGAATTTGATGGCATTGGCAAGTAGATTCTTGATGATCTGGGACACGCGTAATTCGTCAGTCTCGATTGTACCGGGTACATC
>JAFGNR010000071.1 GCA_016926915.1 Anaerolineae bacterium | reverse complement strand
CCGACCGGGAAACGACGCACGTTCCCTAACGTAATGAATCGATCCCCCCCACGGATTCCGGCAGTTTCTGCCGGTGAATTCTCCACAGTCTCCAGAACCATTAGCCCTTCATCTGGAATGTCTTCTCCCGCATCTTGCAGGATTTCTCCCCAACGCGTCAGATCGAACAGGTTCACACCCAGCCAGGGGTGGCGGTAGCGCCCGGTCGCGATGAGTTCGGGCACGACCCGGTGTACGGTATTGACAGGAATTGCAAAGCCAATGCCCGCGTTGGCCTGGCTAGGACTGACGATCTGGGCATTGACGCCGATCACACGCCCCTCCAAATCCAACAGAGGACCTCCTGAATTTCCGGGGTTGATTGCCGCGTCAGTCTGAATTGCCTCGCCGATGAAACGATTGATCTCTGGACTCTCGATCACACGCCCCAGGCTACTAATCACACCAAAAGTCACTGTCTGTTCCAGGCCGAAAGGATTTCCAATCGCCACGACAAACTGCCCCACCCGCAAATCGTCCGACCTACCCAAAGGCGCTGGGGTGAGTGCATGCGCCGCAGGATCAACTTTGACGACGGCCAGGTCGTTCGACTGATCCAAACCCACCACTTCTGCCGAAACCATGTTACCGTCTGAAAAGGTTACCATGATCTCTTCGGCCCCATCAACGACGTGCCAATTCGTGACGATATGTCCATCCTGATCGTAGATAAAACCCGACCCCGAGCCTTCCTGGGGAACCGGGTTCAAGAAGAAATCGTAGGCCAGAGCAGTCACCGAAATATTAACGACTGCATCGCCCATTGCCGCGTAAACGGCTTCGACCTGCGTTTGTAAATCTGCCAATGCCCCGGCAGGCGGAGCCACAACCACCGGCGGCGCTGCCGTCGGCGCCGGTTCGACCGGCGCCGGCGCCGTTACTTCAGGCGTCAGCGATTGAAAGGCAATGCATCCCAACCCCACACTCAGCAACAACAATGTGAGTGCCCACATGAACGTTTTCCTCATCATCTCCCATCTCCTCTATTCCATGAGCGCGGCATACGTCCATCACACCCCGGTCGCACGCGACTCCGGTCGCACGCGACTCCGGTCGCGCCTGATTACGGCGGCTCACACCAACTCAGGGTACAAGAATGACCGGACATCGTGCATAACGCAGCACTTCGGTGGTCACATCTCCTAGAATCAGGTCCTTCACACTGGAAGGCCCCCGTGTACCCAATACAATCAGGGTGGCGTCTAGCTCGTGAGCGATCTCCAGAATCACCCGCGCCGGGGCGCCCGAGCCGACTTTACCCGAGACATGCAATCCGGCAGCCTGGAGATACTCTACAGTATCTTCGACGACCTCGTGAGCCAAACCTTCGAGCGCCGAAACCACGTTATCATACCCACTTACAGCGCGATATTGATCCGGCGGCTGATAGACATGCAGAACTACAACATCGGCCTCTTCAACGCGAGCCAGATGCTCCACATAAGGCAGTGCTCGCTCAGACGCCGGTGTTGCATTGTGTGCAAACAGAATTCGCTTGAACATGACCACTCTCTCCAATCGTATCCGACGATGTCGCGAACATAATTCTTACGCCGCTTCGGCCACAATTCCGTCGACTATTCCTGCCGCAGCGCGCGCAGTTTGTCAAACAGCAGTTGTTCTTCGGATGTCAGATTCCGTGGCAGTTGTACGTCCACGCTGACGAACAGGTCTCCCCGGTGTTCCGGATGATCCAGCCGGGGCATCCCACGACCACGCAGCCGAAATGTTTGACCATTTTGGGTCTCGGGAGGAATACGCAGCATCACATGACGCCCACTCAGAGTCTCGACCGCCACTTCCCCTCCCAGGAGCGCCGTGTAGAGATCCACCGGAGTCTCCGCATACAGATCATCGCCTTCACGACGGAACCGTGAGTCCCCGGCCACAGCAACGACCAGATAGATGTCACCACCGGAACGTCTGTCCCGCGCCCCGGCAATGCGTACACGCGTCCCGTCGCTGGCGCCCGGGGGAATCTTGACTTCCAGGCGCCGTCCGTCGTGCAGCTGCAACAGACGCGTAGCGCCCTGCAAGGCTTCTGCCAGTGAGATTTGTACAGACTGGGTGAGATCCGGGGAAGAACGAGGCCGCGCACGCGCCCGCCCCAACGGGTCGGCGCCCGCGCCGGCCTGACTGCCAAACCCGCCGAACAAGACCTGGAAGAAGTCCGAAAACGGGCTTTGGGCGCCTCCTAACAAATCCTGCAAATCATCGAACGATCCATACCGGACATGCCCGCCCGGATAGCCCCCCGCAGTCCACCGGCCCCAATCGAAGTCCTCTGGACGTCCTCCGGTTTGCTGCCACTGCTTCCAGTCTTTGCCCAATTGGTCATAGAGTTTGCGTTTTTCCGGATCGGACAAGACTTCGTAGGCTTCGTTGATTTCCTTGAATCTCTCCTCGGCATCGGGAGCTTTGCTGATGTCAGGGTGGTGCTGGCGCGCCAGACGCCGGAATGCCTGTTTGATCTGTTTCTCATCGGCGCTCCGTGGGATGCCAAGTGTTTCGTAGTAGTCTTTGTATTCCATCGTCTCCCCTTATCGTCGCCCGAACTCGCGACAGGTGTGTTTCCCAACACCGGCGCATGGGGGTCAGGCTTCCGCCTTCACAGCAACGACAACACGGGCAGGACGCAGCAGCCGTTCGCCCATGCGATATCCTCGTTGATCCTCCGCCACCACCAACGCATCCTCGCTCTGTTCCTGTGGCGCGGACACTTTGACCGTCGCGGCGTGCACCGTGGGATCGAAACACTTTCCTAACGCTGGGATAGGCTCCACTCCCTCACGGGCAAGATAGCGCATCATTTTCTGGTACGTGACCCGTACACCATCGTGGAATGGGTTGTTCTCGTCAGCCTGCTCCAATGCCCGTTCCAATCCATCGACAACGTCAAGAAGCGGCGACAGTAACCCGGCGCGCGTCTCGGCCAGTTGCAGCCGTGACCGCAGCGCCTCCCGCTGGCGATAGCTGCGCAACTCGTCCTCCAGACGCAAAGCGCGCTTTCGCCAGTCAACGTTTTCAGGTTGTATACGCGCCGGCAGTGGAAGTTCGTCCGGCGCCGGCGTCTCATTCACCGCCTTCAGATCCGGTTTTTCGACGCCAGGCGGCGGCTTCTCACCAGGACGTCGCACGCGAATGTGCGTTTTTCTTCGATCCACTCCCATGTGCACCTCTCTCTATGACCCACAGAGGGGTGGCACTGTGCCACCCCTCCCCAAGAACGCTTCACAAGGCCAGATTCTCGGATCAGACCTCGCGGTATTCACCATCGACGACATCAGGGCCGGGCTGACTGGGGCCGGCAGCAGAACCTGGACCCACGTCAGGACCAACCGGACCAGGACCGCCGGGCTGTTGTTCTCCGTACATCTGCTGGCCGATCTTCATGGCCGCCTCGCGAAGGTCATCCATCGCACGACGAATTGCCTGGGTGTCATTACCATCTTTGGCCCGCTTGACGGCCTCGATTTTCTGCTCGATTTCACCGCGTACGCCGGACGGCGCCTTTTCTCCCAAATCTTTCAACGTCTTCTCTACCTGATAGACGATCGAATCGGCTTCGTTGCGTGCATCGACCAACTCCCGGCGCTTGCGATCATCAGCCTCGTGACGCTTTGCCTCAGCAATCAAGCGATCGATTTCATCCTGAGCGAGATTGGTGGATGCCGTGATCGTGATATTCTGCTCGCGCCCGGTCGCCTTGTCCTTAGCCGACACGTTCAGAATACCGTTAGCATCGATGTCGAATGACACCTCAACCTGCGGAACCCCCCTGGGCGCCGGCGGAATCCCATCGAGACGGAACTGCCCCAGCAGCATGTTATCAGGCGCCATCGGACGCTCGCCCTGATAGACCTTGATATCCACTGCGGTTTGTCCACTCTCAGCAGTGGTGAAGGTCTCACTCTTGCGCACCGGAACTGTGGTATTGCGCGGGATGAGAACCGTCATGCGCTGCCCCAACGTCTCCACCCCCAACGACAGGGGGGTCACATCTAGCAGCAAGATATCGGTCACATCGCCGGAAAGCACACCGGCCTGCACTGCCGCACCGACGGCCACGACTTCATCGGGATTGACGCCCTTGTTGGGCTCCTTACCGCTCGTGAGATTGCGAACCAGCTCCTGAATCATCGGCATACGAGTGGCGCCGCCGACCAATACGACCTGATCCAGTTGAGACGGGGTCAGTTTGGCATCGGACAAAGCTTTCTCAAACGGCACGCGACAACGATCTACCAGATCCCGGGTGAGCTGTTCGAATTTCGCCCGTGTCAACCGCGTCTGCAAGTGTTTGGGCCCGGTAGCATCGGCAGTGATGAAGGGGAGATTGACCTCCGTCTCCATCATGGTAGAAAGCTCGATCTTCGCTTTCTCCGCAGCCTCGCGCAGACGCTGCATGGCCTGCCGGTCGCCGCCCAGATCAATGCCGCTCTCACGGCGGAATTCATCGAGGAACCAGCGCACAATACGCTCATCCCAGTCATCTCCACCCAGATGCGTATCTCCGTTTGTAGACTTGACTTCGATCATACCCTCGCTCACCTCGAGAATCGAAACGTCGAAGGTACCGCCGCCAAGGTCAAACACCAGGATGGTCTCATCCACGTTTTTGTCCAGACCATAGGCCAGGGCCGCCGCCGTAGGTTCGTTGATGATACGCTTCACTTCGAGACCGGCAACCTGCCCCGCGTCTTTTGTCGCCTGGCGCTGGCTGTCATTGAAATACGCCGGCACCGTAATCACAGCCTGCGTCACCGGTTCACCAAGATAAGCTTCAGCGTCTTTCTTGAGCTTCTGAAGCACCATGGCCGAAATTTCCTGAGGCGTATAGACTTTGTCCACGACCGGGACGCGCACTCGAGCGTCATTCTGCGGTCCGGCGACAATGTTGTACGAGACCATCTCGCGGGTAACCTCGACCTCGTTCTCATCAGCCCGACGGCCCATCAAACGCTTGATGGAGTAGATGGTGTTTTCAGCGTTGACCACCGACTGTCGTTTGGCCGGAATGCCGACTAGCCGCTCATTCTTCTTGGTGAAAGCGACCACCGAAGGACATAACCGGTCCCCCTCTGCGGTGGGAATAACGGTGACCTGTCCCCCCTCCATAACCGCTACCACCGAGTTGGTGGTGCCCAGGTCAATACCTACCACTTTGCCCATAACGAACCTCCCTTGTGCAGATAATGCCATATCAGCATTGCTTGATACGCCAGCCAAGGCTGGCGACGTCCACTTCCTTATTCTCTGAGTATAGGGGATAAATATTTGAAAATCATAAGAGCCAGATTAGAATCCGGTAGAAGAACAGGTAGAAAACAAACCGCCCGCTCAGTGGAATGCCGAGCGGGCGGATAGAGGCCAATGCTTACGCTTTCAAAACACGCGCCGAAACCGGAGAGAGGTCGAACCGCAACACATCGCCCTGCACAGGAAGGGTTTCATCCCGGAGCACATCGCAGAATCCACCACTGTCCGGCTTCAAACCATTCAGGGGCAGCACCAGCGCCTCGGGTTCATTCCCGACGTTGAAGGCCATGATAAGACTCTCGCGCTCATCCTGACGGGCAAAAGCATACACCGAACCCTGTGCATAGAGCGGGATGAACCGACCACGTCGCAACGCAGAGTATTCGCGACGCAACATCGTAGCGCGCCGGAAATCGGACAGCAAGTCATGATCCCACTGCGACTCGTCCCAGGGGAAAGCACGCCGGCAGTCGGGGTCCTCGCCTCCTTCCAAACCGATTTCATCACCGTAGTAAATACTTGGAGCGCCGACGAACGTCATTTGGAAAAGCGTTGCCAGCCTCAAGCGTTCCTTGGCGCCCTTCACCAGGGTCAAGAACCGGGGTTCATCATGGCTGCTCAAGAGATTATATTGGATCAGGGCCACTTGCCAATCGTAAATCCCCAACATCCGATCGACCTCAGCAGCAAAACCCGCGGCATCCAGCGAGCGCAGGGCAAACCCGCCGGGTTGCTTGTGAGTATCCAGGGCCGCGCCGCCAAAGAAGCCCAGACAGGCCCGATTGAAGGGATAATTCATCACCGCGTCGAAATGGTTGCCGGTCAACCAGGGCCGCGCCTCGTCCCAAATCTCGGCAAGGATATAGGCTTCCGGATTGATCGCCTTCACACGATGGCGGAACTCTTCCCAAAAACCCGGGGTCTGAATATCCAGAGGTACATCCAGACGCCAGCCATCGATGCCCTGCTTGAGCCAATACTCCGCCACGTCGAAAAGATAACGCTTCACCTCTTGATTGTCCGTGTTGAGCTTGGGGAGCTCGTGGTTGTTCCACCAGGCCTCATAATTGGGGGCCTTTTCACGATCATAAGCATTGAGAGGGAACCCCTTCACCTTGAACCAATCCACGTAAGGTGAGGCAGGACCATTTTCCATGATGTGATTGAACTGGAGAAAGCCGCGACTGGCATGGTTGAAAACTCCATCCAGGATAATGCGCATGCCACGGGCGTGTGCAGCGTCCAGCAGCTCACGGAACGCCTCATCTCCACCGAGAATCGGATCGACGCGGTAATAATCGTGCGTATGGTAGCGATGGTTAGCAGACGACTGGAAAACCGGATTGAAATAGATCGCGGTCACTCCCAGTGCGGCCAGGTAATCCAGCCGTTCTGCGACTCCCAACAGGTCCCCACCCTTGAAACCATGCCGTGTGGGTTTCACCTCCCAGGGCTCGAGATTCGCAGGTTTGGCAATCCGGCGACTGTAAGCAAAACGATCGGGGAAAATCTGATAGAAGATGGCATCTTTGACCCAGTCAGGGGTACGAATAGGCATACGCTGAACTCCTCTGAAAATGATGTCGCAATGAATAGCGAATGGTAAACGGCCAATCTGTCGCAGCGCCCCTCACAGCCTCACACAGACAATCAAGCAACTGGCGTAGATGAGACCTCGTCCTCTGCGACAGTCTTCGAATCGCGCAAGCGGCGATGGATAATCCGCCCCATCAGGGCAAGCGCGAAAGCGTCCCCTACGACAATACCGGCGACCCACCCACCGGCTAACTGCCAGAACTGCTCTGGGAACAGGCGAATCAGCGTATCGGTGTAATAAAACCGCCAGGTCCCTTCCGCGAAGAACACGCCATGTAATCCCACGAAGAAAGTATCCCAGGACGTTAACATCAAACCGCCCAGGGCCAAGAGCGAGACCAGCGTAATCAACCCGCCATCGGACAGCGCCTCCCAAATGGCGACTCCCTCTCCCCGCCTTGCCAGGATCCAGGCAGCGATAATGCTAACCACAAGGGCAAAGACAGCCCAGATCGTAATTTGGTCGTAAACGTTCTTGACGTCGCGCATGTGGCTGAGCTCGCGATCATTGAAAGCTACCGCGCCGTCGGGTAGGTGTAGCTGGGATAAGATATCGAGATCGTGGGGAAGATTTAGATATCGAATGCAATCCTGCGCCAGGGCGAGCCGGGCATCCAGGTCCAGGCCATAGCGATCAGGAGGGAAATTCGGGCGACGATAAGCCCAGGTCGGGAACCAGGGCAGCGTCACGACGCGCACCGCGCCTACCACCAGCACCACAGGAACCACCAGAGCCAAGACTATGCGAAAGAATCGGCGCATAGACACCTCCTGAACAAACTTCTCAGCCATGTATCATACCGCAGAACCGGAAATTGGGTAGCTGG
>JAFGNR010000334.1 GCA_016926915.1 Anaerolineae bacterium | reverse complement strand
TCTGACGTTCAAGACGGATACACGGGTCGTCGTTGTCGTGCTCAACGATCTGACCACGCAATACGGCCGCTGCCGGTTGCAATACAATGGGCGGAATCTTTACCCACGGCTGCGAGACGTGTTTGGCGCTCCCAAAACGGAAACCTCGGGGCCGCAGCTCACCAAGCACGACACATGGGTCATGGGGCAGCTGAGCACGTTCGCGGATATGGGCAACATTGTCGACGCCACGATGTTCGACACTGTAGGCGGCTTGAGTAAGAGCCAGCTGACCAGCATGAGCGAAGAAGGTCGCAAGGCACTGGCTGAATTCATTAACATCACAATGGAAGAACTTAACCAAATCATCGAAGAGATGGTCTGAAGTATAGGACATAGAAATTGAGGAGAGCAACATGGGAGATCTGGCAAAAGACGTCATCGCATTCTTCGAAGCCGATGACTGGCCGTACCAGCAGCTAGATGATGATGCTACGGTCTTGCAGACGGCGACGCAGGGTGCAAGCGGCGCCTGGAACTGTTTCGTGCAGATCAGAGAAGCACAGGCGCAAGTGATTTTCTACTCTGTGTGTCCCGTGACCATCCCCAAGCCCCAACGGACCGCCATCGCCGAGTTCTTGACGC
The DNA here is from genome assembly GCA_016926915.1 of Anaerolineae bacterium. GTDB lineage: Bacteria > Chloroflexota > Anaerolineae > B4-G1 > SLSP01 > JAFGNR01. The sequence goes on along the minus strand of JAFGNR010000334.1, from coordinate 3,293 downwards.
GCGCGAATTCGGGCATGGTGATCGGAAATTTCGAGATCGACCTGGAATCAGGCCAGGTGCGATACAAGACAAGCATCGATGTCGCCGGGGACCAGTTGAGCCACGCATTGATGCACAATCTCACCTACGCCAATGTACTGACCATGGATGAGTATCTGCCGGGCCTTATGGCCGTGCTGGCAGATGACACGACGCCCAAAGAAGCGATTGCGGCGATCGAGTCGTCGAATTGACGCTATACTGAGAAATGAGCCAGGTGAACCAACAAGGGGACACAAAGCCCGGCTATTTGCCAGGAGGACAGCAAACAACACATTGCCGGAGTGTATAACGGTCAGGTCAAGGACGGTTTTTTGATAGTAATTTGATAGTCGCAGTGTACACTAGACCAAATGGTAACTTCAAGACAGTCAAACTTCAGTGAGAAATGCCATTGCTTTGACAACAGAGACGCTACGTGGACAGCAGCGCCTCCGAAGAAGCCTGGAATGAGGACCACCACTCGATACCGGCGAGGGCTTCCTCGCCTCTCCAAGCGAGCAGTGAGAACATAGCAACTGTAAGTTTCAGCATCACAGACTGATACAGAAAGGCCAGGTCGATGGAACACATACAAAAAACCGAAACCGCGACCCCAAAGTCTCGACAAACTACACGGATGGTACAGCAAGACAACTTCCCTGAGATCACACCCCCCGGCTATAGTCTACGCCTATTCCAAACTCCCGGAAATCACAGTGTATTTCCCCCTGCCGTCATGCAATTACAACGCACAGTTGGGAATCATGCCATGCTACAGCCAATCCAGGCCAAACTACGCACCGGATCCAGCGAAGATCAACACACGCGCGCGGCAGATCACATCATGCCAGCGGACTCCGCAATGGTGCAACGGGATTATGAAGAAGGCTTTGACGTGAGTAGGGCAGTAGAGACTCAACTCATGGCACAGCGGGATGCCGGTCACCCCCTCCCCGCCCACACCCAGGCATTTATGGAATCACGCTTTGACGCGGACTTCGGTGACGTGCGCGTCCACACCGGCGCAGAAGCGGGCGAGATCAGCGGGCAACTACAAGCCAAGGCGTTCACCCACGGACAAGATATCTACTTCGGCGCCGGAGAATACGCTCCCGAAACCGATGCCGGGAAACACCTGCTGGCCCACGAGTTGACCCACACACTGCAACAGACCGGTGCGCAGCGCGTGGCCGGCGCCCCGCCAACCGCCGGCGTCCTGCAAGCCAAAATGAAAGGCAGTCACGACGCCCTGACAGCCGTGGGAACAGACGGAAGGAACTGGAATAAGATTCGTGACTTGCTGAGAACCTATGAGGGCCTGGAAGAAGCGCAGGTAGCACGCCTCCAGACGTTCAAGCGCCTACAAGAACAAGACAAGGTCATGAAGCATCTGTCCAAAGAACATGCCAAAACGCTCGGCGGGCGAGAACTCGAGAGAAAACGCGATATCCAGAATAAGTTCTCTCAGATGCGGTCGACACTCCAAAAACTGAAGGATATGATCACAACATGGTTAGGGCGCACCAAGCACGTGAAGAGCACGCAAGAGTACACGCACCAGCGCAGCGACGCATTGCGCATCCTACTGCCGCGCCTGAACCTGGAGATCAGCGACATCGATAGTGGTCAATTCGAAAAGAGCACCCTCTCGGGGAACCTCGAAGTGGTCAGATTCGAGGCCGTAGGCGGACAACTGAACAAACTGGACGAAGTAAAATCCGGCGGCGCCGTCGGCTATTTCCAGGAAGAACGCCCCAAACTCACGAACAAAGACAAGGAGGGTCCCGCATCCGGACTAGGCATTCCCGAAATGGATCCCCGGCTCGGGGCGCGGTCTGTGGCCATGTACCGGATCGATCAACTGCTAGGGCTCAACGTGCTCGCCAAAACCGAGTATGCCGTCAGTGGGAGACAAACAGGCGGTGCGGGCGGTCCCATCGTCGCCAAAATGGGCTTTTTCATGCAGAAAGCAACCGGCCAGGAAGCTGCCCGGGCTGCCAGCGGAGGCGCCGTAAATGCGGATGATGCCGTACTCCAGCGCAGCCTGGTCAAGTTGCAAATGCTGGACGTCATCTGTGGACAGGTAGACCGCCACATGGGCAACTACTTCATCAACATACAAGCCGGACGCGTCGTCGGTATCCAGGGCATCGACAACGACATGTCCTTTGGCGTCAGCCATACCGAATTGGGAGAGGCGCCCAGCGGCATCCATTACCGGGGCATCCCCCCCGTTGTCGATACAGAAACCGCAGAGAGGATCCTCGCCCTCAAGAGCGGCGATCTGGCGTTAGCCCTGGGAAGCCTGCTCACCCCTTCAGAAGTTGCCAACACGGTGGCCCGCCTGGAGAAATTCCAAGTCGAACTTCGCAGAATGAAAGCCGCCAATCTGTTCACCGATCAATGGGGCAGCCCCGAAGCGACACGCGCTTTGCGAAAGGGACCGGAAAACTACTTCAGCATTGTGGCTGAAACTTCAGAAGGCGCCCAGATTCGCAATGCCCTGATAGCCGGCGGCTATAGGGAGCGTATCATAGACCAATGCCGGCAGCAATTTGAAGGCATCCAACGAGACGTTGCAGATGTCGGTGGGCCTGAGAACTATGAGAGAGAATACGGTACCAGGCCCAAATCACTAGAGGAAATCATCAATGACAAGTTGAACGGCGAAGGCATGGGAGTCTGGAAGCAATACGTCAATACAGGCAAACTGACCATGGCGCAAGCCCTGGATATTGCCAGACGCGCCGGAACGGAACTCGCGGGCGGCGAAAATCTGTTCACTTTCATTGATAGGACCATAGCGTAATAGCGGCTTCAGAACCGCATCAGACAGCATAGATCAGGCCAGGTGATACAATGCCTCAGATGCAAAAAACCGATACATCCGTCAAGAAACGACCTGAGACTAGCCAGGCAACCCGGCCAGGCGCGATCCCGCAGGTCATACAGCTGAGCGAGATTCTCCGCCAGTTCCAGAACCCAGGACAGCGGAGTGTGCCCCCAGCTGATGTCATGCGACTCCAGCACGTATCCGGAAATCAAAGCACGACGCACCTGATCCAGGCGAAACTGCGCGTCGGACCGGCGGGAGATCGCTACGAGCGCGAGGCAGATCGCGTGGCAGACCAGGTCATGCGCATGCCAGGCCCGCTGCCACGAACGGCCCAACGGCAAGCCGAAGAAGAAGAACTCCAAACGAAACCGGCGGTGCAGCGCGCCCCCGAGGATGAGGAAGAGATCCAGATGCAACCGGCGGTGCAGCGCGCCCC